>NZ_JAMPJY010000021.1:0-100426 GCF_039961875.1 Trichocoleus sp. ST-U2
CTCAAATTCTTCTACTTTGAGTCCAGTCAAGCTTTGAAACACATGAGGTTTATTGTGGATAGCGCCGTAGCTCAACATCGTAAACACCTCGGTCTTCGAGCAACAACCCTTCACTTCTAAACTACTCTATTTCCGATTAAGTCTTATGTATAGCAGTAATACCACTTCAGGGCTTCGCATACTTACCCTTGAGAAGGCTGTTTACCCTCGGTAAATACTCAAAGCAAGCAGGATTGATTTAGCTAATCGCTAAATCAATCCGTATTGATATCAGTGCCAAAAAGAATTTACTTATGATTTTGGCGGTAAAGTAACCTGCCTAAAATATTCAACCTCGTGTTTCGACTCGGTAAATACTGAAGAAGGCTTTTATAGGATTTGTATTACCAAAATAAGTGCGTAGTTCTGCTGAAGACGTTACACCTATCAATGTGGAACACTTAATATTGAAGCTCGACATTTTGCGGTAATTGCAAAAGTTGAAATCTTGCAATCGCTGCCCAGAATGATTGACTAGAAAGAATTTCAAGGCCAAGCATCAGTTTTAATCGTAGTGGCTCTTATAGGTGAATGCCCAGAAAAATTCTCGGACATCAGCAAAGAAATACTCAGAAATTGAGTTTAAATAAAGATACGAAGAAGTTTTAAAAAATCGATAGACAACTAAAAAAATACTCTTTACAGTAGAGGTAACAGCAAAAGGAACATGATTAATTTTCAGGAAAATCAGGGGAAATCTACAGGTTCAAGGCATTTCATTGATGTTTAAACATCCTGTGATATACAACCTTGCACTGTAGTGCAAAGATCGCAGATTCCATAACGCAACTTCAGTTCACTCTTAAATTGGTAAAGGTTTTAATTACGATGAAAAGGACAATCCCATCTCTACTTAGTTATTCCTTCTTGGCTGCTGGTGTTGCGATCGCATCTTCTGCATTTTCCCCAGCCAATGCTGCCTCTATGACTTTTAGCGCCAATGACTTTACAGGTGCTGACGCAAAGGTCAACTTTACTTTGGATGACACCGCAGCAGGAGTAGGCAAGATTCAGTTCACAGTGGCTGTTGACACGAAATTCTCATTTGGGGACATTCGTGGAATCTTCTTCGACATTCTTGATAACTCGCTCCTAAGTGGTCTGAGCGTAGTTGGTCAAAACCAACTAGGTCAAAACCAATTAATAACCACGACTGCCTATAGCACCAGCGACAACCTTAGCACTGTTGGTCAAGCTAATTTGAATGGCGATGGAGGCAATCACTCATTTGAATTTGGCATAGAAATTGGTGACACAGGTTTGAAGGGCGGTAAGGACGACTTTCAAACGGCCGTTTTTACCCTGTCCCATGCCACAACAGCTTTAACCCTCTCTCAGTTTTACGGTCAGGAATTCGGAGTGCGCCTGATGAGCGTAGGAGATACCAATGATGAAAAATCTCGTCAGGAAAGTAGCAAACTAATCGGAACCGCAGGTCCAGCGCCAGCACCTGCTCCAGCACCTGCTCCAGCACCTGCTCCAGCACCCGCACCAGCGCCAGCACCTGCTCCAGCACCTGCTCCAGCACCTGCTCCAGCACCCGCACCAGCACCTGCTCCAGCACCCGCACCAGCACCCGCACCAGCGCCAGCACCAGCGCCAGCACCCGCACCTGCTCCAGCACCCGCACCAGCGCCAGCTCCGGCACCAGCTCCAACACCAGGTGGCACCACCGGCGTTGATTACAGCAATGGCGGAACGGGAGTTGACTACGGTTCCGGCACCAATCCCAGTACCGGCGGCACTAAGAGTAACCCTAAACCAGTACCCGAACCCAGTACAGTGGGCGCACTCATGCTGACAAGTTTTGCCGCCATGCGGTTTGGCAAAAGACGGAAGACAAGCGCACAGTAGCGTTAAGCGCTAGTTAAGCGACTGTTTTACCTCCCCTAGAGATACATATTTCAAAAAGAGCTTCTCACTTACGATACGGTGAGAAGCTTTTGCTCAGGGTGAATTTACTTCAAGCCAAAAATCTCAATGCGATAGGTATGTGAAAGTAGGAAAACTTATGGAAACATCTGCTCAAGTCAAGGAGATAAAAGTCAAACTGCTTTTAGCAGGGGGGCATCAATACACTGTCTTTCTAAAGTCAGACGCCCCTATGCTAGAAAATCTGTTAAAAACTGTTGTGGCTCGCTCTTATAAGCAAGAAGATGGTTTTTATGGGTTGTTCCAGATTCCGATTGATGAGGGTCGCGCTTCTCTGTGTTTTCCAAGCGAACATCTGGTTGGTGTAGTTACCGAACCCTCAGTTTTTGTCATGCAAGAGGAACTGAAACCTCAACCAACGGATGTTTTAGCGTCTCCCTACGTGCAAATTGACAATTTTCTGACTCAAGAGGAACACAAACAACTACTCGACTATGTGTTTAAAAAAGAGCCAGCCTTTGTACCTACCAGCATTTCAACCGATGCGACTGATTATCGTCGGTCTATGGCTCTCTACTCTTTCCCTGAGTTTTCAGAACGGATAGTCAATCGCCTGCGAGCAATTTTACCGGATATATTTAGTAAATTAGGGATTCCATCATTTCCTGTATCTCAAATTGAGTCACAATTAACCTCTCACAATGATGGAAATTACTACAAAGTTCACAATGATAATGGTAGTCCTGATACTGCTACCAGAGAATTAACCTATGTTTACTACTTTTACCGAGAACCCAAAGCTTTCTCTGGTGGAGAGCTACTAATTTATGACAGCAAGATTGAAAATAACTTTTACGTGAAGGCTGATTCCTTTAAAACAGTTGAGCCTCGTAATAATAGCATTGTGCTTTTTCTCAGTCGTTATATGCATGAAGTATTACCTGTGCAATGTCCCTCAAAAGCCTTCGCAGATAGTCGCTTTACGATTAACGGATGGGTTCGACGTTGATATTTTTGCGCCTTCAGCCAGATTTTTTTCTCTAGCTTCAGCGCTAAGCAATATTAAATGGCTCTTTTTCCCTTAAGGATTGATTTCTGGGAAATTTCCACAAGAAGCTCTCCGCTTTGATTAAGCGGGGAGCTTTTTAGGATGGAGTGGGACTTCCGGTACGGGACGTGCTAACTAAGCGAACTAAGATTTTCAGTCAACTCTACTCGGAAAACAAGATATAGATGGGTTTGACTAGACTAAGATCAAGAAAAATTACTTAATATTTGAGGACAAGATGGCTCCTAAAGTGGAAATTTATACCTGGAGCAGCTGCCCCTTCTGCATCCGTGCCAAGGCTTTGCTCGATAAAAAAGGGGTTGATTATATCGAATACGGCATTGATGGGGATGAGGCGGCACGGGCGGAGATGGCAAAACGCGCAAATGGGCGGCGTTCCGTACCTCAAGTTTTTATCAACGATCGGCATATTGGTGGCTGTGATGATACCTATGCGCTAGAAGCTCAAGGCAAGCTCGATCCACTCCTACAATCAGCATAGTCATTCGTCATTTGTTATTCGTCCTGAGCTACTGTTTGCGGACAACGGACAACGGACAACGGACAATGGACAAAAGACAAAAAGCTGATAGCTAACATGAAACATGCTTTTATTATTGACCCCATCGAACGCCTAGATCCCGGTCACGATACCAGTGTGGCGCTGATGGAAGCAGCACAAGCACTGGGACACGAAGTTTGGATTACTCAGGCGAATTTATTGAGTGTGGGGGATGGCAAGGCTTGGGCGTTGCTGGAGCCGGTGCAACTGACGCCGGTGCATCTGGTGGAAGGACGCTGGGTGGCGGAGTCGCGGTGGTTTTCTGTAGGCGATCGCGTCTTGCAACCGCTGGAGGCAATGGACGCGGTTTTCATGCGAACAGATCCGCCAGTGACCGTTCCTTACCTCTACGCCACCTACATTCTGGACTATATCGATCCAGCGAAAACCTTGGTCATCAACGCCCCCAATGGGTTGCGGGCGGCAAATGAGAAGATGTACGCACTCCAGTTTAAGGAGGCGATTCCGGAAACGATTGTCAGTGCGGATAAACAGGTGATCCGCCAGTTTCTGGAAGCAAAAGGGGCGGCGATCCTGAAGCCGTTGGGAAATAAGGCGGGGGAAGGGATTTTATTCTTAGATCCGAGCGATCGCAACTTTAATTCCCTGATAGAACTCAGTACCCTTCAGGCACGAGTTCCAGTGATGGTGCAAACCTACTTACCCGCCGCTAAAGAAGGAGACAAGCGAATTATTTTGCTCAATGGCGAACCGATTGGAGCCGTGAATCGCATTCCTACGGGTAAAGAATTTCGTGGCAATATGGCAGTCGGGGGTAGAGTCGCTCAGACAGAAATTACCCAACGAGAGCGCGAAATCTGCGCCCAACTGGCTCCTACACTGCGCCAGGATGGTTTAATTTTTGTCGGGATTGATGTGATTGGCGGCTACCTCACGGAAGTGAATGTCACCAGTCCTACTGGCATCCGAGAAATCGATCGACTTGATGGCACCCGTCTCGGCTATCAAGTGATTGAATGGGTGGAAAAGTTTAGATCGGAAAACCCTGCATGACATTCAGCAATTCAGCCCAAGCATCGAACCCGATTGGCGTAGCAGTGGTGGGGACTGGATTTGGTCAGAAAATCCACATCCCCGGATTCCAGGCACACCCGCGTACTCAGGTGGTTGCCGTTTACAATCGGGATTTGAATAAAGCGATCGCTCTCGCTTCTGCCCAGAATATCCCCCACGCTTGCGACACCCTAGAAAAAATCGTCGCTTTGCCAGATGTCGCCGCTGTCAGTATTTCAACGCCACCCTTTTTGCACTATGAAATGGCGAAGACGGTGTTGCAAGCTGGGAAGCATCTATTATTAGAAAAACCCACAGCCCTGTCAGCGACTGAGGCACGTCAGTTGTATCAGTTGGCGAGAGAAAACGGCGCGATCGCTACCCTCGATTTTGAATTTCGCTTTGTCCCCGCATGGCAGCGATTTGCGGAACTTTTAGCAGAAGGATATGTGGGACAGCAGCGCCTGATCAAGATTGATTGGCTGGTGTCGAGTCGTGCCGATGCCACGCGCCCGTGGAACTGGTATTCTCGGAAAGACCAGGGAGGAGGAGCATTGGGAGCCGTCGGTTCTCACGCTTTTGATTACATTAGCTGGTTGTTTGCACCTGTGCGGCGACTGTGTGCCCAGCTGATTACAGGAATCTCTGTTCGTCCAGACTCTAACACGGGTGAAATGAAGCCGGTGGATGCTGATGATACGTGTATGCTGATGCTGGAACTGGCGGATGGGACGCCCTGCCAACTGTGTATCAGTTCGGTGGTTTATGCATCGCGGACGCACGGGATCGAAGTCTATGGCGATCGCGGTACGTTAGTCTTGGGCAGTGAAAATCAGAAAGATTACGTACATGGTTTTCGCCTCTGGGCGGCACCTGCGGGTAAATCCCTCGCTGAGGTGGAAATTCCGAATCTGCTGGCGTTTCCCCAAACCTATACGGATGGGCGTCTGGCACCCTTTATCCGAGTTGTAGACAACTGGGTGCAGGCAATTGACGCCGGGAAAGCGATCGCGCCATCGCTGCGAGAGGGAGTTTATTCGCAGCTGCTGATGGATTTAGCCCATGAATCCCATCAGACGGGTTGCTGGGTGGATGTCCCAAGTTTGGACACTTTCCTGGCCAGTCGCTCATAGCGACAGTCAACGTAGGAGATTAAGCTTCAAATACAGTTAAGTTAACGTTTTGAGGCAACCTATTTGCACCCCCTTCGCCTCCTGAAAAAGGAGATTTTTTTCTCATCGCCCCCAATTTATCAGCGGGTTGGGGGATCTTCTTTCAAATACTGATTTATCTAAACGTATTTAACCCGAACCGGATCGCGTTGCAACTTTGCCATTTGCCTCGCGGCTGAGTTAGATTAAAACATCTTTTCAACCGCTTTTCCTCAGGGTGGGCAGCAATGTTACCTGTCGCAGTTTTCGTCTGTCTTGGCTGGATTGTGTCTGTTTGTATACACGAGTTTGGTCATGCGGTAGTTGCTTATTGGGGCGGGGATACCTCAGTTAAAGATAAGGGGTATTTGACCCTGAATCCCCTCAAATATACCGATCCAACTTTGAGTTTGGTTCTGCCCGTCGTCTTTCTTCTCATCGGTGGGATTGCCTTACCGGGTGCCGCAGTTTACATCAATCAAAGCCAATTACGCAATCGTTGGTGGAAAAGTGCTGTCTCCGCAGCGGGTCCCATCGCTAGTGTAATCGTGACTTTATTGCTCACGATTCCCTTTTGGCTGGGTTGGGTGACGCCATTCAGTGAACACTGGATTGGCCCAGCTTTAGCATTCCTAATTATTCTACAAATTTCCGTTATTCAGTTCAACTTTCTGCCAATTCCACCGCTGGATGGTTATGGCATTATCGAGCCGTGGTTGCCGAATCAAACTCAAATTAAACTGAGAAAGCTGAGCAAATATGGAATTATTGCCCTCTTCATTCTGCTCTCATTCGTAAAACCGTTAAATCTGCTTTTTTGGAAATCAGCTTTTACAATTGGGGCACTGCTTGGTGTTCCAATGGAATTCGTATGGAAGGGATACGAATCTTTCAATGCAGATGCTGGCATTTTGTTAGTAGCGGCGATTGGTGTTTTTTTGCTAATTCGTAGAGTGATGAGTCCGCATCACGCTTGTTACGAAAAAGGCAATCAGCTACTCAAATCACAACAGTACGAAGAAGCGATCGCTTCCTATGACAAAGCGATTAAACTAAAACACGATTTTTGGGAAGCGTGGCATCACCGAGCCTGGGCGTTAGGAAGCCTACAACGGTATAAAGAAGCGATCGCTTCCTACGAGCAAGCAATTGTCCTCAAACCAGATAACCCCGCTATCTGGACTGACTGGAGTGGGGCACTCGCTGCATTGCAACGATACGAAGAAGCGATCGCCTGTTGTGACAGAGCCATCGAAATCAATCCTCACTACCCTTATGCTTGGTATAACAAAGCTTGCTCCTGTGCCCTACAAGGCAAAGCTTCTTTAGCGCTTGATTCTCTAGAACAGGCAATTAATCTCGATCCCAATACATTTAAAACCTATGCCAAAAATGAATCAAGTTTTTATCGAATTCGGCAACATGAGCGGTTCAAAAAAATGATTGGTGAATTGTAGCTAGTAAGATAATAGCCATTACCTACCTTGCCCCTAACTAATGAGCCGCTAAAAATGATCTGGCATCCACGGTTCGGGACTGGCAAAGAGCAGCATAGCGGTCGATAAAGAATCGGCATCCCCTTCAATTTTCCCAATTGTTTGTAACTGATGAGCTGTCAGTAACCCTGTGAATAAAGGTGCTAAGCCTCGCACATCTAACCGTAATTCACCGCGTCCGCCTCTTGTCACTTCACCGCGTCCGCCGGAAACTGCCAAAACAAATTTTCCATTGTTATCGGGCAATACATTATCTTGAATTTCAAGATGTAATTCGGCTTCTAACCCAATCGGATAGCCGCGCATTGATAGTGCTTTTGGCACATCAACGACTCGCACCAACCATCGTTCTAAATGGGCAATTTTGTAAGTTTGTTCTGTGAGTAAAGACAAAAGCGGGTCTCCTGCCTGACCTTGCCAAATCACCTTGTCTGCCAGAGAACGGTGATCGGCAAAGAAAGTCCACAACCGACGTGCTGCTGCTGGTGTTAATGCCACCATGTCTCTGACTTCAAGGTGATAGCTTGTGTCGCCCCTCTTTTGGCTGAAAATGATGTAACCTTCTGCTTTGTCTTCAAAGCCAATCCGGTAGGCGTAAATCACGTCTTCTGGGGACTCGACAATGCCTTGCCAAATGGCTTGGTGGCGATCCAAGTTGCCACTGGAAGCGATCGCTCGTTGACGGTAGAGTTCGTGAAATTCGTGGTGAGTCGCTTCCACGCGCTGCATCGGCAAAGTGCGATCTTTGAGCAGAATCGTCTCTGTCGGCACCGTCAAACGGCAATAGTTCCCAGCTTGTTCGTAACCTACTTTTCGATAAAGGGCGCTGGTAGAGGCGTAGAGCGTCGATAGGGGAATTCCCTTAGCGTGACACTCCTTAACAATATTAGTCATCAGCGCCGCCGCTACCCCTGTGCCTCGATACTCTGGCGCAATGCCAACGGCGGCAATTCCGGCGATGGGTACGCGAGAAGATCCGAACCACTGAGCCATGTTGAGAATGCCTAAGCCCCCAGCCGTCTGTCTTCCTTGGCGGATGACGCGGAAGTTCTCCAACCCAATCCGATTTAAATACATCTGCCAGCTATCTGGCGGTGAATTGAAGCACTGGCTTAAGATTTGCCCAAGCTGTTTCGCTTCTTCAGGATTAGAAATCGAGCCGAATTCAAAGTTATTTGTCATATTAGGCTGCTAATTGCTGATTAATTTTTTTACGATCGGCCATAATTATCTGCGTCTGTGAAATCGAAGCGAACCGAAGGTTGTCCTTTGAGGACATCGCGTTCTGGATGAACTGCCTGAAACTTCATCTTATTCTCTGCCACGATGGGATTGAACTCACGCGCCACCACCTCCCGATAGGTAGAATCGTGACATCAGGGTTGCATCGCCACCGCCATACTCATTCCAATCCCCCGCGTGTCTGCTAGCGATCGCAGTGAAATAGTCGCCGTGTTTGCTGGTTTCGTAATCGCACCGTGTCCAATAAAAAGCATCAAAACTGTAGCCGTCAGCAGCATTAAAGCTAAGAAAATTTGGCGTTTCATGCTTGAACCACTACAGAGAAAATTGAGGGGCACATTTATCATAGACTCAACCAAATGTTGCATCTTCTACGTATGAGCTGTTGCCTCAACCCCGATTGTCAGAATCCTCTCAATCCTGATACGACAAAGTTTTGCCGAAGTTGCGGGACAAAACTAATGCCGTTGCTGAGAGGACACTATCGCATTATCCAGCTTATTTCCAATGAGGGAGGATTTGGTAGAACTTATCTGGCAGAAGACATAGATAGGATGAATGAACCCTGCGTTGTCAAGCAATTTAGACCCCAAGTCCAAGGAACTGCGGCACTCAACAAGTCTATTCAACTGTTTAAACAGGAGGCAAAACGTCTGCAAGAGATGGGACATCATCCGCAGATTCCTACGCTCTATGGCTATTTTGAAGAAGGAAATTATTTATATTTAGTGCAGCAGTTTATCGATGGGCAGGATTTATTGCAGGAGTTGGAACAACAAGGTGCTTTCAGTGAAAAACAAATTCGAGAGATGTTACTGGATATTTTACCTGTTCTCAAATTCGTTCATGACAAAAATGTAATTCACAGAGATATCAAACCCGAAAATATTATGCGTTGCCGCTTAACAAGGGGAGGAAAGCGGGAGTTAGTACTGATTGATTTTGGTGCAGCTAAGCAGTTAACTGCAATAAAGGCAACTCAACGAGGTACAAAAATTGGTTCTTTTGGATATACTTCCTACGAACAAATGCAAGGCGGTGAAGTTTATCCAGCTAGCGATTTATTTAGTCTAGGTGTAACTTGTTTTCATTTGCTAAGTAATGTCAATCCCCACTTATTATTTCTTGATTATGGCTACGATTGGGTTTGTCAGTGGCGGAAATATCTAAAATATTCAATTAGTAGTAATTTGGGTAATATATTAGATAAGCTATTGCAAAAAAATTTTGATCGCCGCTACCATTCGGTAGACGAGGTTATTCATGATTTGATGCGGAGTCCGCAAAATTTAACGCCTAAAATATCTGTAGCGCCGTCTAGAAGTAATAAGCCTTTTAAAATTACGTCTTCAGCGGTTACACTGGTTAGAAACAACTTTACAAATCAAGTTTTAGCAGGTAGTACTACGTTAATATTATTGTTATTTGGATATAGTTATTTTAAACACGTCAATCCAAATAATTTTTCAATTAGTAATCTAACCTTAAGTCCGAATCAACCAATTTTTAGAAAAAGATTTGCTTTAGCGAACACTCTAAAAGGACATTCAAAGTCAGTTGCTTCTGTCACCATCAGTCCAAATGGAGAGATGCTAGCTAGTGGGAGTTTAGACAACACGATTAAATTGTGGAATCTGAACACGGGGCAGGAAATTTACACTTTGAAGGGGCATTCAAAGTCAGTGGGTGCTGTTGCCATCAGTCCAGATGGACAAATTCTGGCTAGTGGCAGTTGGGACAACACGATTAGATTGTGGAACCTTAAAAAAGCAGATAAAGTTCGCACGTTAATCGGGCATTCGAGCCAGGTTGTTTCTGTCGTATTCAGTCCCAATGGAGAGATTTTAGCGAGTAGCAGTTTAGATAATACGATTAAATTATGGGATTTAAAAACAGGTCAGGAAATTCACAATTTAAGTGGGCATTCTAACTGGGTTGTTTCTATCGCTTTTAGCCCAGATGGACAGATGCTAGCGAGTGGCAGTTGGGATAATACGGTTAAATTGTGGAATTTGAATAATGGGCAGGAAATTCGCACGTTGCATGGGCATTCCAACTATATTAATTCGGTTGCCTTTAGCCCGGATGGACAGATGCTAGCGAGTGGCAGTTGGGATAATACGGTTAAATTATGGAATTTGAATAATGGGCAGGAAATTCGCACGTTGCATGGACATTTAAAAGCGGTTTATGCTGTCAGATTCAGCCCAGATATGCAAACCCTTGCCAGTGGTGGTATGGACGATACGATTAAATTGTGGAATCCAAACACTGGCAGGGAACTCTACACCCTTAAAGGACATTTTAACAACGTTGTTTCCCTGGCTTTCAGCCGCGATGGACGGACGCTGGCGAGTGGAAGTCAGGACTTTAGTATCAAAATTTGGCGAGTGCAGTAGCAATTTAAGACATTCGATTTGGGAATGGTAAGGGTAGCGATCGCGCTTAAGATTTCTGATACCTCATCCCCGGCAATTGGGACACTAACCCCATAAGTTCTAACTGCAACAGCGCACTGGAGACTAAGTTCGCTGACTTACCCGTTTGCTGCACAATTAAATCAAAAGCCGTAGGTTCTGAGGAAATTGCCTGCCAAATTTGTTTGAGTTCTGGTTCCAAATCGGGTACAGGAGGCTGATTAAATAAGTCTAGCTGTTGCACTGGATCGAGTTTTGGAATCGCTCCCAGCATCTCTAATAAATGATTTTCATCTAAAAAAGGCGTCGCTCCCTTACTGATTAATTTTAAACAACCAAGGGACTGCCGATCGTCCAACCTTGCAGGCAAAGCATAGACATCTCGACAGAATTCATTGGCATAATCAGCAGTAATTAATGAACCGGATCTCGTAGGCGCTTCCATTACCAGCACCGCACGACTCAACCCGGCGATAATCCGATTGCGAGGGGGAAAGTGTTCGCGCTTCGGTTGGGTGCCAGCAGGATACTCACTCAGCGCTAACCCGCGATCGCATATCTGTTCGTATAGGGACTTGTTGCGCCAAGGATAGACGACATCCACGCCAGTACCAAAAACTGCCAGCGTCCTTCCCCCAGCTTCTATACAAACGCGATGCGCTTCCGTATCAATGCCATCTGCCATGCCGGAAACAACCGTGAAGCCGCTTTTCGTCAATGCAGCAGTGATTTTGCCAGTCCAGCGTCTGCCATATTCAGAGGGTTGGCGAGTACCGACAATGCCAATCGTTGGCGTAATGCCATGATTTTCTTTGAGTTGCACTTTGCCGCGATAATACAGCACTGGCGGTGGGGTAGGCGTCTCTAGAAGTAAGCGGGGATAATCAGCATCTGCTGGCGTCCAGAAACAGGGATTTTTTACCAAGTGTTCTTCTAAAAATTGTTGGGGATGCAGGCGCGATCGCTTCTCTACCACCCCTTCAATTGTTTGACGCCCAAAACCCTCCACCTCCCTCAAAGCGGCTGGATTGGCTTTCCAGGCTTCACTGAGCGTGCCAAAATGCTGGTGCAAGCGCCTGAGCAAAATTGGGCCAATTCCAGGGATTTGCGACCATGCTAGCCAGAAGGCACGTTCTTCCATGACAGTTAAATGATTGGCAATACAGGAAACCTAACTCCCCTCCTTTAGTAGATTTTGTTGGCGAATTTTCGCTTTAACGTTTCCCTGCGAGGAGAGAGGCTAATGATTTCCCCTTCCCTCGCAGGGAAGGGGGTTAGGGGGTTAGGTTTTAATTCGCCAACAGCTTCCTAGCAGGGGAGGAGTTGGGGGAGAAGTCATTTTATTGGGTTGAATCGCTTTCCTCAAGCCTTCGCCGAATGCTGTTGTTTGAGATAGACAAACACCGACTTATCACCAATATCCGGTGGAATTTCTTGCACAACCTTACGCAAGGCAAATATGACAAATAGAATTGCCCAAACTGCCAATAATCCCCGTTCTACTGACACTGGCAATACACCCGTCAGGTGTCCCAACAGCAACATTGGCAGCAAAGGCGTGAGAACTTTAGTTTCCAGACGGTTGAAGCAAAAGGCTTCTTTGAAGTAAATCCCCGTTAATGCCGCAAAGGTGAAGCCAACTCCAAAAAGGGTTATTGGGTGATTGTAGACATATAGGGCAAGAGGTTCGCTACTTTGCAGCGCCAGCACTGTCGCTGATAAAACACCAATTGCCCAAAAAGCTTGAAGGAGTCGGTGTAGCGGTTCTAGGTAAATATGGATGGTAAATAAACTGACGCCCAATGCCAAACAAAAACAAGCGTACAGCGGGGTGAGGAGTGACAATCCCATGTTGGTCTTTAGCACCAGAAAGCTACCTAAAGCAAAGCTTAAAGCCGCTACCATTAAGCCGCTACGGTAAACGATCACTCCAGTGCGATCGCTCTCGGTTATCGTAAATTCTCCAAACTGACCTTGATAAACTGCCGAATCTGACGCATTTAACTGAGTCATAAAACCTATCCGAAAATTGCTATACAATATCAGCGATGCGGATGTATAAATCCCGATTAGGAATTGAATTAATCCAGCTGAAGAAGCACCTCATCTCCCCAGTCTAGTTGCAGTTGCGACTGAGCATTGCCTCCGTTGACGGCAATTTCGACCCAACCGTGACTGCCAATTAAAGCGATCGCTTCTCCGATTGGACTGTCGCTGTAAGTCTGGCAACTGGGTAGCCTAAATCCCACAACCACAGACCAGATTTTTCCTTGGACGAAGGTACCTGGAATATTTGTAATTAAGTTGCCAAAGCGATCGATATACTGAATGCAACCCGTGATACCCGCCTCTGTCTTGACGCATTCAGGGATGGGCAGTTGAACTAAGCTGGCTAAATCGATAGCGTCTCCCAGTTGTTCTAGTGGAACGCCGCTGGCAAGATGGGCACCTACGGGAGCAAAGATATCTCGACCGTGAAACGTTGAACTGGGTTCGGTTGCGCGCCAATAGTCGGGGTTCGTGAGTTCGACAGCGGCAATTTCGGGTAAGGACTGAGAAACCCCTTTATTACTCAGAATGCCACTAAATAGCCCGTTATCGGGTCCCACCAGGAAACCATCTGCAAGTTTAACTGCGATCGCTCTACGGCTACTCCCCACTCCCGGATCGACAACAGCAATATGCACTGTCCCTTTTGGGAAATAAGGGTAGGCATTCATTAAACAAAATCTTGCGGCTGTAAGATTCTGAGGGGGAATCTCATGAGTGAGATCCACCACCGTCAGCGTCGGGTTGATTTGGGCGATCGCTCCTTTCATCACCCCTACATAAACATCACTCAAGCCAAAATCGCTCGTCAGAGTAACGATCCGGTTTTGATACATCTTTGTTAAGAAGGATTCTTTGTGCCAAGCGTGGGTGCGATGCTGTTGATGCGACCAGAACGTGCGGTGGTTTGAACGTCTTATTTGAACGTTTTCAGAGTCTAGCTTACCTTCAGCAAGGGCGATCGCTCTCAAACCCGTATTCGTTGCAAAGCTTTAACCCTTAAACCTAGCTAACAAACTATGAATATTCTGTAACAAAAACTACCATTTTTTGGGGATTTAGGCTATATTAGGAAAGTAGCAGATACCTCAAGTCGCTTAAAAATAATGTCCATTATGAACGGAAGACGCCAAGATAACCAGAAAAATGCGGATGCGGCTCACCGCGAAAACATTCAAAAAAGCTTGCAGCATCGTCTAGAAATTGCCAGAGCCAAAGGTGACGAAGCTTTGATTCGCCAGTTGGAAGCGGAAGCCAACTACTTCCACTAAACCTGAATTAAGCGATACTCTCAGTCTCAAATACCGAGCCTTCGGAGTCTGCTGTTTCCGTGCAAGTGTACTGGGGCAAAACCGCCACAAATGCCATGCTATGCACGTTAATTAAATAAAACAAAAGGGGATGCCGTTTACTAGCGGCATCCCCTTTTTGATTAGAGCGTCTATCGATTCAGATTCCCGACTTCCTTAAGAAGTCGGGGATCTCGCGTTCACGAATCATTTAGAATTGCTATACGGTAATGGGTCATTCGAGAAAGAGAGAGAATTCTTCATAGCTTCCCGGTTCCTCCTAGCGCCCGCCCACCACGACATTTTTAATTCGCAGATGGGGACCCCCCACACTTACTGGTAGCGGCATTTGTCCGCCTTTACCGCAACCGCCGTTGATATAGATGGAGTCGTTCCCAATCGCCTCAATATCTTTGAGCGTTTGGAAGACATTGCCAGTCAGACTGACATCAGTCACTCTTTCAGCTATCTTGCCATTGCGAATCATATAGCCTTCAGCAGCGGCAAAGGTAAACATCTCGCCGTTGGTTTGTCCGCCAAGCATCCGCACCGCATAGACGCCTTCCTCGATATCCCCAATCATGTCATCGAAGGAGTGTTCCCCCGGTTCAATGCCGGTATTGGTCATCCGCACCAACGGAGGATAAGTCGCGTTAAGTGCCCTAGCGTTGCCAGTCGGAGCTTCGTGTAGCTTGCCAGCAGTTTCGCGATTATGCAAGCGCTGGGTGAGGATACCGTCTTTAATTAAATATTTGCGTTGAGCGGGGACACCTTCATCGTCATACTTGAGAGAACCGGGTAAATCGGGCATCGTGGCATCATCAACCACATTTAGTTGCTTAATGGCTAAGGGTTTGCCCAAGGTGAGCAATTCCTGCATCCGGGGATTTTCGTAGACAAAATCAGCTTCCGAAAGATGTCCAAAAGCTTCGTGAATGAAGACACCCGCGAGATAGGGGTCGAGAACGACAGTATATTGTCCGCCTTTGACTGATTTGGCTTCCAATTGACCGACAGCGCGTTTGGCGGCTCCCAGTACCTGGTCTTCAATTCCTTCGAGAATGTTATAGTCTGTGCGGGAATGGACAGATTCAAAGCCTTGGCGGGGGGCAGAACCGTCTTCCCTAGCGATCGCCCCAAATCGACCCGACACATCCAAGCGTTCTTGGGCAATACAGGTGCCGAGAGAATTGGCAAAATAGGTGATGCCGAAGCGATCGCGCAAATTCACCATTGTCGTTTGAATTCGGGGGTCAAAATCTAGCAGCAGTTGGTTATATCCCTCCAATAACCGCCGCTTTTCTGCCAGAGAAACCCCACGTGGATCGCGCCCGATTTCCACCGCCACATAATCTTGAATGGGTTCCACTGGCGCTAGCATCGTCGTTTCTTTTCCGACCAGATGTGCTTGAGAAATCGCTTCTTCAATCCGGTCTTGCAACTCAGCTAAACCATTGAAAGTGACAAAACTCCAGCCGCCCATGTGGCAAGCGCGAATGCCCCCAGCCAGGGTAAAGTTACGATCTACGGCATCCAGCTGATGACCGCGAAAGGAGATAGAGGTAGACTCACTTTGTTCTAAGCGAATTTCTAGATAATCTACCGCTGTGCGATAAGGAGTGATCGCTGCCTGTAACCGATCTTGCATAGAAGTTTCCACTTTTTAATCCTTTTATTTAGCCCCTGATAGGGATTCTAGGCGATTGTTAGGGCAGGCTGCTTAAATCGATTGGCACTGGATTATTGCTTAATTTGTACTAAACCGAAGGTGAAATCAGATTAATTATCGGATTTCTCCCTTCAGTTAAAAATTTGTCTATATTTACCTTTGCAACATCTAGCTCAGCGGATTATGGTTGCAAGGAGAAAACATCTCGCATTTTGAACCCCTAAACCGCCGTATTATGTCCCAAACTCGGCTTTGGCGATACTTAGCCAGCGTCGCCATACTGACTGCCATCTACATTGGTGCAGCAAAACTATCACTGGCGCTTCCGGTGTTGAATAAGTACGTAACGCCGGTTTGGCCTCCGGCGGGGATTACCCAAGGCGTGCTGTTTATCGGGGGGCGAAAGCTTTGGCCTGGAGTCGTGCTAGGTGAATTTTTATTTGCCAAAGTAGTTCTGCACGTACCCCTATCTGTTGCCATTGCTGGCAGCTTGGCTACCACCTTGCAGGCTCTAGTCGGGGTCACGTTGCTTCGTTCGATTCGTTTGCGCCCCTCTCTGGATCGCCTGCGAGATGTTTTCGGTTTTCTCGGCTTGTCTGTGATGCTGTCTACTCTAGTCGCTTCCACTCTGGGTTTGACGACTCTTTGCTGGGCAAATCTTATCCCTTGGAGCGACTATGCGACGACGTGGTGGACGTGGTGGTTAGGGGATGGCATGGCAGTTTTAGTGTTAGTCCCGGCGATCTTGACTTGGAGTGTCCTTCCTCGCTTAGACACAAGACGAGAGCGAATCATCGAGGCGATGCTTTTGCTGACTTTGCTTGCAACCGTCACCCAGTCAGTTTTCTTCGCCAAAACTGCTACAGCGATCGCTCACTATCCCCTTGCCTACATGCCCTTCCCTTTGGTCGCTTGGGCAGCCCTCCGATTTAATCAGCAAGGCGCTGTATTGGCAACTCTACTTGTCTCCTGCATTGCTATCTGGGGCACCGCCTTGGGGGATGGGCCGTTTGCGGCAGTTGCCATTAATACCGACCAAGCTTTGCAATTTTTACAAGCCTTCATGGGCGTTATCGCAGTCACTGCTTTGGTTTTGGGGGCGGCGGTTGCGGAACGCGCCTCAGCTGAAGCGTCACTGCGCTCTAGCGAAGCCAGTCTCGCCAACGCCCAACGGATCGCCCATCTCGGTAACTGGGATTTAGACTTGGTTAAACAACAACTGCGATGGTCGGATGAACTTTATCGCATCTTGGGTTTTTCACCAGCAGAATTTGAGCCAAGTATGGAACGATTGCTGACATCCGTTCACCCAGATGACCGAGAACGGGTCAGAGAATTGATAGACGCCGCATCGTATTTCAAGCAAGCCTTCAGCACTGACTTTAGAGTTGTTTTATCCGATCGTTCTGAGCGCATTGTCCACGGCACTGGCAAAATTATTCAGGAGCAAGGAGGGAAAGCCGCTCGACTCATCGGCACGATTCAAGACGTTACAGAACAAAAAAGAATCGAGCAAGCACTGCTGCAATCGGAAGCTCAATTACTCGAACTTGCCCACAATCTCGATCGGAAAGTAACCGAAAGAACTCTGGAGTTAGAAGAAAAGAATAATGAACTCGCGCGATCGCTCACCTCGCTCAAACAAGCCCAACAGCAATTAATTCAAGCTGAAAAAATGTCGAGTTTGGGGCAATTAGTAGCAGGAATTGCTCATGAAATTAATAACCCCATTAACTTTATCACTGGCAATATTAGCCATATTACTGCTTATATTCAAGACCTCCTCGACATCCTGAACCTTTACCAGCAAAATTATCCCACCCCACCCCCGGCGATTCAAGCGTATAGCGAAACGGTTGAACTGGACTTTGTGATTGAGGATTTACCGAATCTTCTAGAGTCCATGAAAACGGGTGCAGAACGTATCCGTCAGATTGTGATATCCTTACGCAGCTTCTCCCGTCTGGATGAAGCCGATATGAAGCCGGTGGATATTCATGAAGGCATCGATAGTACGTTGCTGATTTTACAGCGTCGCCTGAAAGCGCGTCCGGGACATCCAGGCATCGAAGTGGTTAAAAATTACGGTGACTTACCCCTCGTGGAGTGCTATCCGAAACAACTCAATCAGGTGTTTCTCAACCTGCTTAGTAATGCCATTGATGCCTTAGAAGAAAGAATGAAAGAGGAAGAAAAGGCCAAGGATGAAATTACCCTTTCAGGATTTTCACCTCAGCCGTTTGCGATCGCCCTCACCACCCAAATTTTGTCACCCACTCAGGTGCAGATTGAAATTTCCGACAATGGCATCGGCATGACTCCGGAAGTCAAAAACCATATTTTTGAACCATTTTTTACCACCAAACAAGTCGGCAAAGGCACCGGCTTAGGTTTATCGACTTGCTATCAAATTGTGGTAGAAAATCATCAAGGACAACTCATCTGTCTATCGCAGCCAGGATTAGGGGCAACATTCCAGATCGTCATCCCCCTGCGGCAGAGTGGTCATCCCGGAATCAGTAGTTATACTGGTAGCTTCAATGTGAACTAAAACTGCTGATTCAACAATGAGACAGCGTGTATGAAATTTGAGCTGGTTCGCTGGACTTCCAATATATTGCGGGTTTTGTCCCGCAATCTGGACTGGATGACGTGGAATCTGTTTTTGGCGTTTGTACCTCTGCTTTTGAGTATTTGGCTATTTCGCAGCAGGCAAAAGCGCTCGCCGATCTGGTGGGCGGGAGTCTTAGTTTTTATCGCGTTTTTGCCGAATGCGCCCTATTTGTTGACAGATATCATTCACTTGATTCATGATATTCGCGCTAACTACTCGGTGTGGATGATTACGCTAGTTCTCATCCCCCAGTATTTGTTAGTTATCCTGGCTGGCTTTGAAGCTTACGTTATATCTTTAATTAATCTAGGTTACTATTTACATCGCCACGAACGTAGTAAATACATTCTTTGGATGGAGCTAACTTTGCATGGTCTTAGCGCCATTGGCATTTATTTAGGGCGATTCCTACGCTTCAACAGTTGGGATTTTGTTACTCAACCGGATGCCGTATTTACTAGCGTACTGGATGACTTAGTCGGCAAATGGCCTGTGGTGGTTATGGTTGTCACCTTTGTCATCATTTCTGGCTTGTACTGGCTGATGAAGCAGGTGACTTTGGGGATAATTTTGCGAAGGCGGTTAAAAGGTATCCAGCCGCCATCCAATCACAATCATACAGATTCCCCGACTGCTTAAGCCTTTGCTTCTTTCAAGCTAAGCCGAGAGAGAATCAATCAATTTAGATATCAATCTCATCAGCCGCAAATTGACGAACTGCTTTCACAAGATCCGTAGGGGTGCCGATATCCAGGTAGGTTCCATCCGGAAACGTTTCGGCTTCCACCCGCAAGCCGCTGTCAATCGCCGCCTGAACCACATCGCTAATCGGTAACTCTTTCGCCTGTGGCACTTGCCCAGCTTGGATTGCAGCGAGATACTCGTGCATAAACTGGGTAAAAGCTGGCGTCCAAACC
Organism: Trichocoleus sp. ST-U2; assembly: GCF_039961875.1. Classification (NCBI taxonomy): domain Bacteria; kingdom Bacillati; phylum Cyanobacteriota; class Cyanophyceae; order Leptolyngbyales; family Trichocoleusaceae; genus Trichocoleus; species Trichocoleus sp. ST-U2. The sequence goes on from NZ_JAMPJY010000021.1 coordinate 19,380, forward strand.
GCGATCGCCCACATATACTTTAAATCGCTAATCGGCGGTTTTTCGACCACGAAGTGGACTCGTCCTTCGGCATCAAAATCAACCATCCCGGCTTTATGAGGCTGATCGTTCGGAAATAATCCCAAAACTGCATCGGCATTCCCAGCCGCAAGCCGTGCCAGTAAACGCACAAAGGCGTCTTCGGGCTGAAAAAGGATGTCGGGAAAGCCCAGTGCTACCACCGCGTCTTGCACGAAGGGATAGGCTTGATCCAAGGTATAAGGAACGCCATAAGGCAACCCCAGCATCAGATAGCCGAGGTTCATGTCTAGCAGGGTGCCGTCCCCAAAATAAGCCGGAATATCCCACTTTCCCGGACGCAGTACGGTGTATGCCTTCTTAATCCCTGCCAACCGCATTTTCTCTAGTAAGTAATGACTCACGACTTTGGGGCGTAAGGTGCCGCTGCCGCTATCTACCGGACGAAATCCAATCGGGTACAGCTCTTTGCTCATCGGTAAGGGGGCGATTCGCGTTGCTTGCCCTCCTGCTGGTAGCAGTCCAATGACTTCCCGCTGGTGAATGCGATCGCTATCAATCATAAAAATGCCGATTGCGGTGGAATGGAACAGGGAAACCCTCAATCTTATTATTCTCCCTGAATCTTTTTGACAGATAAAGACTTGCTGGGATTTTTGCTGGGATTTTGATCAGGTGTGAGCCAAAGTTCCTATCAAAAGAAAGATGGCATCGCACCTGTCTTAGTCTGAAATGAATTTAGGTTGGGTTTTGCATTTAAGAATTTCCCGCAGCCGCAACCATAATTATTTCCCTAGAAGGGCGGATTTCCTGTATGGCCTTTTCCGCCATATCTTTCTTTAGAGATTGCCAATTTTTGTCGTCCTTTCTGAATATTTTTGAAAGGAGTCCAATCAGATGCCGCTATTGTCTACTGATGAATTAAAAAGTTTGATAGAAAATTCCGCTAGTCCCTGTATCTCGATTTATATGCCGATGGAAAAGGCAGGGCCAGAGATTCGACAAAACCCGATTCGCTTCAAGAATCTCATGCGTGAGGCTGAGAACCGCTTGGAGGAAATGGGGATAGACCCGGATGAGGCGAGGGCATGGCTTGAGCAAGCGAATGGGATTGATAACTCTGAATTTTGGGAAGAAAACCAAGGCGAGGGGATAGCAATTTTTATCTCTCCCGAAATCTTTCGTTACTACCAGCTTCCCGTTGATGTTGAAGAATTGGTAATCGTTAGCGATCGCTTCCACATTAAGCCACTGTTGCCTATCGTCAACAACGATGGACGGTTCTACATCCTAGCGCTTAGCCAAAAGGATGTCCGGCTGCTTCAGGCAACGCGCACTACGGTCAAAGAGGTGCATATTGAAAACTTACCGAAAAGCAAGGATGAAGCTCTCCAATATGACGCGACTTCCAAGGACGGTCAGATCCGGATTGCCACATCAAAGGGGGGAACCAACAATACTTTTCAGCAACCCGGTAGTTTCCACGGGCAGGGAAGCCCGGATCAGGATGATATCAAGAAGGATCTCCTGCAATTTTTCCATCAGATTGATGGTGCATTGCACGACTTCTTCCGGAATAAGAAAGGGCCTTTAGTGTTAGCGGGAGTTGAGTATCTTTTCCCGATTTACAAAGAGGCAAATACTTATCAACATTTGGTAGAGCAAGGGATTACTGGAAATCCTGAAATATTCAAGCCAGAAGAATTGCACGAACTCGCTTTACCGATTGTGGAGCCTCTGTTACAAGAGAATATTGAGGGGGTTGTAGAGGTATACAAAGAACTGGCTGGAAACGATACGAGTAAAGTATCCCACGATATCAAAGAAATCATCCAATCTGCTTATTATCACCGGGTTGATTCTTTGTTTGTGGCGGTCGGCGAGCAGCGCTGGGGTCACTTTGACCCTGAAACCATGACCGTAGATTTACACCCTGAACCACAGGTGGACGACGAAGATATGTTGGATTTTGCCGCTACTCATACAATTTTGAACGGTGGTAAAGTCTATGCAGTGGAGCCGGAAAAAGTACCGGATGAGGCTCCGGTAGCAGCAATTTTCCGCTATTAATCAGCGATTGACTGCGATCGATCGTAGGGTTTCAAAATTGCTAAGTTTGTCAACCCCCCCGCTTCCCCAAGGACGGGGGGTTGAATATAAGTTAGGTCACTCAAGAAATCGTTTGGATCGCAATTAGGGGGAAAAATAAAAATTTCCTTTCCCTCTTTTAGTGCATTCTGGTGAAACGCGATCGCTTCTACCAAGGGACAAAACATAATTGGAATCCATCTGCCACTGTAAAAACAGACAACGACGCGGCTCATTGTGTACTCTTCCAGCAGGAGTGGATTTCGCCAAGGTGAAACCACACGAATTCTATGATAGGTATACTCTTTAGTTGTTCACGATTAGAAGCAAAAGCGCAACAGCCTTAAGTAGTATCTATTAACCTTTCTCGGAAGGGAATTATTAGAAAAATCGGTTGGCAGACACCCCTTGAAAGACAACCCTTGAAAATAGGATGACTTAAGACAAAGGGCAAAAAGTGGGTGTGGATTTGAAACCGTCTCTACCAGATTTTTGCCGATCGCTACTTATTGATTCAACTGACGACGGGCGGCTGCTAAGAGAAGGCGTTGTTCGGCACGAGCGATCGCGTTATAGGTTCGCTCAACGGCATCTAGTTCCACAGAAATTGAGGGAATGCCCCACTGCACAAGCTGATCGATCAACTCTGGGTATTGAGCCGGTGCTTGACCGCAGATGCAGCAGGGAATTCCTGCCTGTTTTGCCATTTGGATGAGTTGCGCGATCGCTTGCGTGACTGCTGGATGACGCTCATCAAACGCCGCCGCCATCTGCGCTTGGTCTCGGTCAACTCCCAGCAGCAGCTGGGTGAGATCGTTGGTGCCGATCGAGATGCCTTGGACACCTGCTTTCACATAATCGGGTAGTAAAAAGAGAACCGACGGCACTTCAGCCACGATCCAGAGTTGGAATTGAGGCGATTGACTGAGTCCGGCTTGTTCAACGCGGCGGCGACAGAAGGAAAACTCTTCCACTGTACGGACAAAAGGCAACAACAGGCGGACATTGGTATATCCCGATTGCTGCACCTGTACTAAAGCTGCTAGTTCTAAATCGAACAAGGCAGGATTGGAAACATAGCTAAATGTTCCCCTCATCCCTAGCATCGGATTGGCTTCCGGGTGCGCCAAAGAACCCCCGACTAAGTATTGAAATTCATGCGATCGCAAATCTAGAGAGCGATAAAATACTGGGCGCGGCGCAAATGCCTCGGCAAACTGACACAGTTGTTGGGCAAGAATTTCCCTCAACTCGTCTTCACGCTGCTGCTGGAGCCATCGTTGAGGATGTTGTCCCTGCAAAACTTCCAGCAGCATCAGTTCAGAGCGCAATAATCCTACCCCATCCACCGGCATCTGAGCCGCGCGTTGGATACTGCTGGGTTGACTGAGGTTGACCAGCAGTTGAGTGGCGAGGACTGAGGACTGAGGGCTGAGGGCTGAGGGCTGAGGGCTGAGGGCTGAGGGCTGAGGGCTGAGGGCTGAGGGCTGAGGGCTGAGGGCTGAGGGACGAGGAGTGGAAAGTGCAGCGTGTAGAGTGGGGAGTCCAGAGTGCGGGGTGGAAAGTGCAGCGTGTGGAGTGGGGACTCCAGAGTGCGGGGTGGAAAGTGCAGCGTGTGGAGTGGGGACTCCAGAGTGCGGGGTGGAAAGTGCAGCGTGTGGGGTGGAGAGAGAGGAGTGCGGAAGAATTTTCTCCCGCTCGCCTGCTTGAGCCTCAACGCGATAAACTGCTCCCTTGTCACCATCTACTAGCACGGCGTCGCCGGTTTGAATCAGCCGGGTGGCACCGACAGCACCAACAACCGCTGGGATGCCTAATTCCCTGGCAATAATGGCAGCGTGACAAGTCATCGCACCCTGTTCGGCAACCACAGCGACAGCCTGTTTTAGCAGTACCAGCCGATCGGGAGTAATGCTTTTGACGACTAAAATTTTCCCATTAACAGGCGAGTTTTCATCTCCATCGGTATCCGGGAAGTGGAGATGATTGGAATCAGTTAATACATGAGCGATCGCAATTGTCCGTCCTGCTGACGCTCCCAGCCCTTCGATCAAAGGCTTTAGGTCTGGTTCTGGCACTGTAGGCACTTTCCCTTCCTGTAGGCGGTGCTGAGTCTGGGGCGAAAAGAAGGATAAAGGAGCGAGCATCAAGGAGGAATGACCGATCTCTACTGAGTGCTGTAAGGATTCCTTAACCGCTCCTACTTTAATTTTGGACTCCTTCAAGCTCATTGCTGAGTGCCCAACGATGACTTGTGTGAGATACAACTGGTTGCCTTCATTTTCTTTTCCTGGAGAGAGCGTCCACTCCAAAGTAAAAGTTGGGCCGAGTTCAGTCCTCAGTTGCTTCGCCAGTTGAATAAGAACATCTAAGTGTTTTTCTTCCAGGGCGTAATAATTTTGTTGCTCTTCGTTGAGCAGATAAGCTTCTAGACAATTATCTACCCTTAATCGAGAAGGGTGGGTGTTTGTGAAATTCTCCGTGCTGTTTGTGTTGGTTTGGGCGTCCCTAAAGTTCTCAAGACGATAAGCACGGGTTTTACTGCCCAGATATCGAGTTTGCACTTCCCCCGTTTCTGGTTGCACCTGATAGAAATCTGGAACCACTTCTCCCAAGACTAGCGCCTTGCCCAGTCCCCAAGTTGACTGAATTTCCCAGCACTCTGGAGTTGCTTGAAGAGTCCCGGAAGCGATCGCATCTAAGACGGGTTGCACTAAAATCGCCAAGTTCAGCTGAGCAGTCTGAATACCCCAACAGTGCCAATAAAACAAACTTCTGGCACGAAACAGCTCTGCCCAAGCCAGCTTCAAACCCATCGCCAAGCTCTCTGGCGTCGCCAGACAAACGTGGGATTCTAAAAGCCCAGACTCTGGTAAAAGCACCCCGGTTGCCTGAACTTTAGACGCCGGATCTAAAGCCAAAGAGGGGCGCAAAATCAGCACCTTCGTTTGCCAATGCGCTTGTGCCGATTCTATCTCCGACATCCAAGACGACGGTAGCGTAGCGGCTGTAATTTCCTGCCGAATCGTTTGAGCAACGCTCTGTAGTTGGCGGGGATTATCTACATCCAGATGTAGCGAAGAATAGGGCAGGTCTAAGCCAAGCGGTGCCGACCATTGAATGCTTTCGAGAAATTGACGGGCTGCGGTTGCCGGAACGACAAAACCGGGCACGACCGGATAGCCACGCTGTATGACTCGGCTCAAGGAAAAAGCTTTGTCGCCTACCAGGGTGCGGTCGAAGGGTTGAATTTGGTCGAGCCAGTGGAGTTTTTCCACTCAGGTGAAAGGGTAAATAGGGAACAATGCATCATAACTTAATTATTTATTCATCATTCCGAATTTGACCCGGCGATTTCCAAAGATTCGCCACGACTGCTACCAACTGGGCGGTTTCCACCGGCTTAGAAAGATGGCGCTGATAGCCAGCGGCAAGAGTTTGCTGCTGGTCTTCCTCAGTGGTGTAGGCGGTCAGCGCGATCGCGGGAATCTTGCCTCCGCGTTCGGCTTCTCGATTCCGCAGTTGGCGAATCAGCCCATAGCCGTCCTCTAACGGCATTCCGATATCGCTAATCACCAGGTCTGGCAACTCTCGATCCAGTGCCTTTATGGCTTCTGGCACTGATGCCACGGCTCTCACACTTGCTCCTGCCTCCTCTAGAGTGGTGACAACGACTTCGCGGATATCGGCATCATCTTCCACTAACAGAAGGCGCAATCCGCTGAGAGCATGAGGATTGAGGGAAGAGGACTGAGGGCTGAGGACTGAGGACTGAGGATTCAGGGAAGAGGACTGAGGGCTGAGGACTGAGGGCTGAGGATTCAGGGAAGAGGAAGGGGATGAGGAGTGAGGATTGAGTGAAGAGGATTGAGGATTCAGGGAAGAGGATTGAGGATTGAGGGAAGGGGAAGGGGAAGAGGAATTTTTTCTTTCTTGATTTGTGTTTTCTACCTCAGTCGGCACTTCGTGCTGGTGCGCTAACAGTCCTGAAGTTTTCAGCCCTACTTGCGTACTCTCTAAAAGAGGTAGGCGCACTGTAAAAGTGGCTCCGAGTCCTTCGCCTGGACTTTGGGCGCTGACGGTGCCGCCATGCATTTCTACAAGATAGCGGACAATCGCGAGTCCTAGCCCTAGACCGCCATGCGATCGCGTGGTTGTACTATCAGCCTGACGGAACAAGTCAAAGACATGGGGCAAAAAGTCAGGAGTAATACCCACTCCGGTGTCGCTGATTTGGATTTGGGCATAGTGAGTCATTGGTAATTGGTAATTGGTAATTGGTAATGGGTGAGATTCTTCCGCATTAGCCATTACCGATGACCTATTCCCAATAACGATTGACATTCGCACCGTCACTTGTCCGCCGTTCGGTGTGAACTTGAGGGCATTCGAGAGTAGATTTGACATCACCTGCTGCAATCGGACGGGATCGCCTTGGACACGTCCGCAAGAAGGGTCTAGCACTGTCTCTACTTGAATTTCCCGTGTCTGAGCTGTTGCCAGTACAGAATTAATGGAAGTTTGAATCACCGGCACTAGGTCAACTGGGAGGAGACTAAGGGGCAAGTTCCCCCGGATCATGCGCGAGACATCCAAAAGCGACTCAATCAGCTGCGTCTGTGCCTTGGCATTGCGCTCGATAGTTTCCAACGCTTGCGCCGTCCGGTTTTCATCAAACTTGCGACTGCGGAGTAGCTGTGCCCAACCCAGGACGGCGTTGATCGGAGTTCGCAGTTCGTGGGAGACAATCGCCAGGAACTGGTCTTTCATGCGATTGGCTTCTTGAGCTTCGTGGTAAAGTCGCGCATTGTCTACCGCCAGGGCAGCGCGGTGAGCCAGTTCAGAAGCCAAGGAGAGATCCGCCTGATTGTAGTGGCGACCCGATTCGGCAGTAATAAAGGCGATCGCTCCCAAGATTCGTCCACGGGCAATTAATGGTAGGCACATATAAGATTTGAAATCTGCCTTGCGGAGGATTTCCAAGTGTTCCGGATCGCGGGCGATCGCGACGAGCAATTCATCGGAAACCTCCGGAGCGAGTTTTGCCTCACCTGTATGCAACACTTTCGCCAAACCACGGGGCACCTTGGGATCGAAGGGATAACGACGCTCTACCTCCCATGCCAGCTCAACCTTTGAGGCGTCTGCATGGGCAACCGCTCGTTGGCGAATCGAGCCATCCGGCTCAACTGTATGAACGGCGCACCAGTCGGCAAGGTGCGGCACCGCCAGATGTACGAGGCGTTCTAACGTAGCTTGATAATCCAGCGAGTCAGCCAGCACGACGCCAGCTTCCGAGAGGAATTGCCGTGACTGTTCCGCGCGTTTGCGATCGTCAATGTCGGTGCAAGTCCCGAACCACTTGACGACCCATTGATGGCGATCGCGTAGCGGCAACGCCCGAACCAGATGCCAACGGTAAACGCCATCTGAGGCTCTCTTAAAACGGCATTCGGCTTCGTAAGTCTCACCCGTATCAATGGCATTGTTCCAGCCGTCTACCGATGCCTGCAAATCGTCTGGATGAAGTATAGGCTGCCATCCCCAGCCTTGGGCTTGCTCCAGCGTCGTTCCCGTGTAGTCAAACCAGCGTTGGTTGTAGTAATCCACTGACCCATCTGGCTGTGCCGTCCACACCATCTGCGGTATCGCCTCTGCTAGGGAGAGATAACGCTGCTGCGCCTCTTCAGCTTGGGCACGCGCTTCCTGTTCGCGGACGAGCTGGAGCCGTTCTTTCTCAGATTTCTTGCGGTTGGTGATGTCCTCAATCACATACGCAAATTTCGGATGCAAACTGGAAGCTCCCTCGATGGGACAGACGCTAGCAGACAGCCACTTCTTACCTAAGTCAGTCTCGTGAGGGTATTCAAAGCGGATGGTTGTCTGGGTGCGTTGAGCCAACCGATATTGATGAATCCACAATCGCAGGTATTGCGGCGGGACGCCCAAACTGCTACTCAGTCGATTTTGCATCGCTTCGGGAGTTAGCCCAAAGAACTTTGCTGAGGTGGAGTTATCAGAAATATGCCGGATGTCATCTTCCACCAACTCGACAATCCCCATCATCAAAGAAGCGCTATCGAAGAAGCTGCGAAGGATGGATCTTTCCCATTTGAGTGCTTGAAGTGCTTGGTGCCGTTCGGTGATGTCCTGAACGAGAGCCACGAAGTAATCAATTGAGCCGTCAGTACGGCGCACGCAGCGAGTCGAGATGCTGGCGTGGATCGTTTGACCATCTTTGCGGATAAACCGCTTGTCCATTGAGTAGGCTTCAATTTCGCCTGCTAAAATCCGCTGGAATTGCTCTACATCGGCTGGCAAATCATCGGGATGAGTTAATTGATCCCAAGTCATTTGCGTGAGTTCCTGCCGGGAATAGCCAAAGATGTCGCACAATTTATCGTTGGCGTCCAGCCAACCTTTGTCTGGCGAACTGATGGCGATTCCGACTAAAGGAAGTTCAAAGTAGCTGCGGAAGCGTTGTTCGCTCTTCCGCAGCTCTTGTTCGGCTTGTTGAGCCAGGGCGATTTGTTCTTGAAGTAATTCATTCGCTGTTGCGAGTTCGGCAGTTCTTTCCCGAACCCGAATTTCTAAATTTTGATGGGAAGCCTGCAATTCGCGCTGGCGGGAGGTGAGTTCTTTGGCTAAGGTGGCGAGGTCTATATCCAGAGTTTGTAACTCCTGCTGAAGAATCTCACGGGTGCGTTTCATAGCGATCGCATTGCCCACCCGCGCCCGGAGTTCCTCGATATGAAAGGGCTTCATCAGGTAATCTTGTACGCCTTCTCGTAACATCTGCACCCGTAGCTCGTCGTCTGCTTTCGCCGTCAGCAGAACAATCGGGATCGTATCGAGTTCCTTGATGGCTCTGACTTCCCGCACTAGCTGGTCGCCGTTCATTTGAGGCATCATCATATCGGTGAGGATTAAGTCAGGATGCAGGGCGATCGCTTTGTCCAATCCTTCCTGCCCATTCCGGGCACTTACGACCCGATTCTCTGGCGCTAAACTCTCGACGATGAAGCGATTCATTTCCGGATTGTCTTCAACTACCAGCACGAGTGGGGATTGAGAATTAGAAATTTCACCTTGAGGATTTTGCGCGGACTGTTCTGATGGGAAAATTTTTGATGACTGGTAATTTAATCCCGATTCCAAATCGTTGGGTTGATGCCCCAGTTCTGCCATTACAGAAAGGGCAATTTCCTTGTAATTTGTGGATGTTTTCGCCTGGGGCGATCGCGTCGAATCGATTTGAAGATTTGTCGAAGTCAGCTTGTCGGAGTCTGTAGCAGCTGGTTGCGCGATCGCAATCGTCTCCCCATCCAGATGAAAATCGCGATTCCCATCGGGTACTAGCAACCCTTCTGTATTGGTACTTAGAACGTCTGAGGGTGCTGCTTGCGGCATCCAGGTCGTGAAAACTGCCCCGCCTTTTGGAGCCTGGTTAACTTCTATGGAGCCGCCGTGCAATTCAACGAACTCCTTAACAATGGCTAGCCCCAGACCAGTACCGCCAAATCCTTGCTGAGTAACGAATTCCTCTTGGCGATACGGCTCAAAAATGGCTTCCCGGAGTTCTGGTGGCACGCCTGGGCCAGTATCTTCAATGGTGAGGGTGAAGGATGAAGACGACAGGGAGTCCAGGGCGAAGACTTGCTCCTCTGTGCCTCTGTGCCCCTGCTCCTGAGGACTGACTTCCGCAAGGATGCAGCGGATACTACCCCCCATCGGGGTGAATTTGAAGGCGTTGGAAAGTAGATTGAAGCAGATGCGCTGCCACTTATCTGGATCGACACTCGCCCTAAGAGATGAAGGAGTTTCGACAACGAAGGATATCTGACGGTCTTCCGCAATGGTTTCAAAGTTGGCAGCAATCAGCCGCACCAGCTCAGCCACGTCGCTGAGTGCGTAGTTCACTTCCATTTTGCCTGCCTCCAGCTTGGAGACATCCAGCAAATCGTTGACCCGTTTGAGCAGGGTACGGGCGTTACGATCCACCAATTCTAGGTCGTGACGTTGTTCTGGGTTGGTCAGATTCGGCTCGGAAAGCAGTTTCTCCGTTGGCCCCAAGATCAAGGCAAGTGGTGTCCGCAAGTCGTGGCTAACGTTGGCAAAAAATTGGGTTTTTAATTGGTCGAGTTCCTTAAGTTTTTGGTAAAGCGTCTCTAACTCAACGTTTGCCGTTTCTAGTTGGAGTTTACGATCTTCAGAGGTTTTTGCAGAGGCAATCAGGGTCAGGACTTGAGGAACTAATGGCGGGATTACCAAGGCTGTCGTTACTGAAGCGATCGCTGTAATTAATTTAATCGTTCCGGATAGCCAATAAACGGGCATCCATAGTGTCCACACTTCTATAAAATGCGTGGCACCGCAGGCAATAATGAAAAATCCAAAGGCGATAAATACTGAATGAAAAGGAATATCTCGACGCGCTTTGTGGACTAAATAAACTAGCGTCACTGAAATCGAAACATACGCCAGTCCGATTAACGTATCGGTGGCAACATGAAGTGACACCAACCCTGGTTTCCACAAGTAGCAATGTCCATGTGGGATAAAACCATTCGCTGCAAAAAGATTGTTTAATAATTCCGGCCCTAGCCACAGACCCAGCAAAGTACAAATAGATACTACTAGCCCGTAGCCGAGAGCGGCCCAAGGTATGATATGCATAGATTGCTTTTCCCCTCCTGATACTATTTTGAGGGTTAAATCCCGACTTTGGGGATCGCGCCGCTCTCGTTCTTTCAGCCAATTGAGCAAGCAGTGCGTCTAGCGAATAAGCTTAGCGATCGCTTCTGCTAACAGGGATGGCTCAACTGGCTTAGCGATGTGTCCATCGAAACCCGCAGCGCTCGCTCGCTCGGTATCTGCCGAACTTGCATAGGCGGTGAGTGTGAGTGCTGGCAGCCGCCTCACTCGTTCTGCCGAATGGTTCCTAACTTTGGCAATTAGCGAATAGCCATCCTCCAAGGGCATTCCGATGTCGCTGACAAGGACATCCGGCTGAAACTGTTCGAGTGCTTCTAAGGCATCGAGAACGGATGCCACAGCAAGTATCTTTCCTCCATACTGTTCCAAGGCTGTGGAAAGAAATTCTCGTGCGTCTGCTTCATCATCTACAACCAGTATCCGCACTCCACTCAGAATGTTCAGGACAGGAGGAGTGAGGGAAGAGGAGGGAAGAGGACTGAGGGCTGAGGACTGAGGACTGACAGAAGAGGAGGGAAGAGGGCTGAGGGCTGAGGGCTGAGGGTTGAGGGTTGAGGAGTAAGAGGAATTTTGAGTTTTCTCATTTGCTTGTTCTAGGTCAATCTGCACTTCCTGCCGCTGCGCTAACACTCCTGAAGTTTTTAGTCCTACCTGTGTCCTTTCTAAGAGGGGCAACCGCACTGTAAAGGTCGCTCCGAGTCCTTCTCCTGGACTCGTCACCTCAACGGTGCCGCCATGCAGTTCCACCAGTTGGCGGACGATGGCTAACCCTAGCCCCAAACCCGCTTGCGATCGCGTCGTTGTACTATCCGCTTGCCGAAAGCGCTCGAAGACGTAGGGCAGAAAGTCAGGACTGATGCCCAATCCGGTGTCGCTGATTTCAATTTGGGCGTGGTTGGGAATGGGGAATGGGTTCGATGGGTTGCTATTCTCGATTCCCGATGACTCATTCCCCTTGACCGTTGACAACTTTACCGTGACTCGTCCGCCTTCCGGTGTGAACTTAATGGCATTGGAAAGGAGATTCCAGACGATTTGCTGCAAGCGTTCTGCATCACCCATCACAACGCCAATATCAGGAACGAGCATTGATTCTAGAGCGATCGCTTTGGCTTCGCAGGAAGGTAAGACGGTATTGATGGATGACTCAATTACCGATATCAGGTCAACTGGACGAATATTCAGGCGGATTTGCCCGCGAATTAGGCGCGAGACATCTAATAAATCCTCAATCAGTTTTACCTGTGATTTGGCGTTGCGCTCAATCGTCTCTAGCGCCCGCGCGGTGGTGGTTTCATTGAGTTTCCGCGTCCGGAGCATCGTCGCCCAACCCAGCATCGCGTTTAAGGGCGTCCGCAGTTCGTGGGAGACGATTGCCAAAAATTCGTCTTTGATCCGGCTTGCTCTCTCTAATTCTTCTGCCTGTTGCCGCAGAGTCGCTTCTAACTGCTTGGCGCGAGTGATGTCCTCGGCAATGCCAACAATGCGGTAAACCTCTCCCCGATCGTTTTGGATCGGAAAAGCGCGATCGCGTATCCAGCGCTCCTCGCCGTCGGGTCGGGCAATCCGATACTCTTGATCGTACTTTTCGTAGCTCTGCTTTTTCGCCGCAGCGATTACCCGCTCTCGATCTTCTGGATGGATGGAATTCACCCAGGATGAAGGGTCTTCGTAAAGGCTTACGGTCGTGCGACCCCAGATTTTTTCATAGGCGGGACTAACATAGAGTAACTGTTTCGGAGCGTCCGAACGAATCCAGAACACTTCATCGATGTTTTCTGCCAGCTGACGGAACCGCTTTTCACTTTCTTTGAGTGCTTCCTCTGCACGCTTGCGTTGGGTGCGGTCGAGGACAAAAGCAACGCAACTATCGGGAGATTCTTCCAACCGAGCCAACCCGACGAGAACTGGAACGCGGCTGCCATCTTTACGAACGTATTCTTTTTCCCAAGGCGTACACGTGCCGGAGTTCAGCATTTCTTGGTTTTTGTGCCGATCCAAATCGTCGAATTCCTCCGGGGTCATGATATCCCAACGCACTTTGCCCGTTTGCAGCTCTTGGCGGGTGTAGCCAAGCAGATTCAAAAAGGCGTCGTTGGTATCGGTGACATTGCCGTTAAAGTCGGCGAAGACGACCCCGATGATATTGGATTCCACCAGACGCCGAAATCGGGCTTCGCTTTGCCGCTTTGCCTCTTCGGTGCAGTGACGCTCAATGGCGATGCCTGCCAGATTGGTCGATATCTCGACCAGTTTCTGGTCGTGCAAACTAGGCTGTTGCGGCTTGCGGTAATACATCGCAAAAGTGCCTAAGATATCTCCATTCGTGGCAAAAATCGGGACTGACCAACACGCTTGGAATCCATGAGACAAGGGCAAATCTTTGTATTCTGCCCACAGGAAATCGTTGGCAATATCCGACACAACTACTGGTTCGCGCCGATAAACCGCCGTACCGCAACTGCAAGCTACAGCACCGATGGGAATCCCGTCAGGGACTGCTTGAAAGTAGCTGTTTGGAATGCTGGGTGCTGCACCGCGATAGAGTTTTTGCTTTTCTTTGTTCATCAGCAGAATGGAACACAGAGCGCCATCCGACTGTTGTTCGATCAACCGGGCGAGAACATCCAGTACGGAGGGGAGGGCGGCACCTTTGGCAATCATTTCCAAGACCGTGTTTTGCGTCGCTAACAAAGCTTGGTTTGAAGAGCGCTGGGTGATGTCGAAAAAGGTGACAACAGCAGCGACGAGTTTGCCCGCGCGATCGCATACCGGAGAGGAGCTGACGTGCATTGTGCCCCGCGTATCATCCCCCCGCAAAAATTGAATTTCTTCATCAATGACGACTTCGCCGGTGCTGATGGAACGTGCCAAAGGCCATTCCTGCGGCTGATAAGGTCGCCCGTCGGCGTGGAAGCCTTGGTACTCGCGGTACTCCTCAATATCCCTAGATTGCCGAAAAGGATGACGCCAAATCCGATCCACCTGCTCGTTGCCGAGGATCAGCTTCCCGGAGGGAGCTTCCGCAACAATCGCGCCGACTGGTAGCTGCCGCAGCACCGCTTCTAGGAGGGCGCGTTCGGTTTCCAATTGCGAATGAGCGCGATCGCATTCGTCTTGAGCAATTCGGCTTTCGCTGATGTCTAAAGTACAGCCAACCACGCGCACTGCACGCCCATCAGCATCTCGCACGATTAGCCCTCTATCCCAAACATATAGATACCGATCGTTTTTGTGGCGAATCCGATATTCAACGGTAAAACTACTACTGGCGGCGATCTTGCTGTTTATTTCCTCGTGTACCCGCTGTCGGTCATCCGGATGAATCCGCTCCATCCACCACTGAACAGTTGTTTGGGCTTCTTCAATTTGATAGCCTAGAACCTCACTCAGCCCTTGTGTCCTTTCTATCGTGTTCTGAGTCAGATCCAATTCGTAGATAATCCCATTAATTGCCGCAGCCGCCAGCTCAAAGCGCTCGTTTGCCCTCCTCAGCTTTTCCTCGACCTGTTTGCGTTCGCCCAGTTGCTGATTCAGAATGTCGTTAGTCGCCTCTAGCCTCAAAGCTTGTTCTGCGCGGCGCTTTAGAAACCCGACCATCAACACCAGAGCTGGTGTGGTGAAGGCTAGTACGAGCAAGTGACGGGCATTTTCGTCTGTGTACTCAAACAAATGTCCGGGGTTGGAAAAGAAGCCAAGGGCATACACCAGCGAAATCGCTGCGCTAATCAACCCAGCCCAAAAACTGCCGCTGAAGGTAGCATAAACAACCGTGGTGAGGGAAATCGGGCCTGGGTTGGGGATGGCAAATTTTGTCTGAGACAGCACCTCAATGGCGACAAGCGTCACCACTGTTAGGATGGGGCCAATGACCTGCGACCCGAAGCTCGTGTTCGACGACTTTTTTCTGACATGATTAGAGTCAGCCATTATTCTGGAACTTCAGCTAATTTTTTGGTGTAATTCGGTGTGAAAGTTTAAAAAAACTCTGATTCTTAAAGTTAAATTCATTAATTTTGTAAAAGATTAAGCTAGACGTTACTTGCGCGATCGCTTACAAACCTACTTGTATTTTAAAGAAATCTCCCCAAAGGAGGAGGTACTCAAAATGGGGCATTGGAGCCAGACTGTAAAAGGTTTGCTAAATCTATTTCTGAAGTCCAACTGCCCACTCTGCCAGCGCCCGACTTCTCAAGAATTTTGCGAAGACTGTCAGCGGCAACTGCAACGCTGTCAGATGTCCAATCCTAACCAATTTTGGCAAGGGCAACTACCCGTGTTTGCTTGGGGCGGATATGGAGGGGCAATGAAGAGAGCGATCGCTGCCCTAAAATATGAAAACCATCCCCAACTGGCTCGTCCGTTGGGTCATTGGCTTGCTCAAGCATGGCTGAATTCTCCGGTATCCGCTCAGCTCAAATTAACCATAGTGCCCATCCCCATGCACCCCTCCAAAGTGAGTCAGCGAGGCTACAATCAGGCAGATTTACTGGCTCAAAGCTTTTGCGATTATACCGGCTACCCCATGCGATCTCTGGGTTTGGAACGGGTACGGGCGACAGAGGCTCAGTTTAGC
The DNA here is from genome assembly GCF_039961875.1 of Trichocoleus sp. ST-U2. Taxonomy (NCBI): domain Bacteria; kingdom Bacillati; phylum Cyanobacteriota; class Cyanophyceae; order Leptolyngbyales; family Trichocoleusaceae; genus Trichocoleus; species Trichocoleus sp. ST-U2. The sequence continues at coordinate 34,777 of NZ_JAMPJY010000021.1, forward strand.
TTATCTGGCACCGAGCGAGAAAAAAACTTAGCTGGCGCTTTCTCCCTTGGAAAAGAATTTCTTCGTAGCCGTCCATCTACGCCAGTGTTGTTATTAGATGACATTTATACGACAGGAGCGACGGCTCAATCTGCGGCTCAAACGCTCGCACGACATGGCATCCGAGTATATGGTTTAGTTGCAGTCGCGACTCCTAAAAGGGTGAAGGATGATGGTTGATACGAACCAATTAGCAATTACTAATGACACCCGGTGTGCAACTTTCTGTATTTTCGCCCAATCAATGGGGGTTAAGAAAAAGTAGCGCAGGGCGTAATGCACGAAATTTAATTTTTCCAAATCACCAACACCACGCCGCTGATAATCAGACCCAAACCCACCACGCGGCTCAAAGGAATCGCTTCTCGGAAAATAAAATAACCCAGCAGCACAGAGAATACATAAGTCAGACTTACCGCAGGGCCAGCGATGCTGAGATTCACCCGCGTCAGTAGCAAAATATAAACAAAAGCCCCTAAACCATAGCAAGCCAGACCCGCTAGAAGTTCTGGTGTACCGAGAATGCTTAAAAGATGACCGATCCAATTAGCTGCATTGACTCTGCCTAACTTCAAAGCTCCAGCTTTGAGCAAAAATTGCCCTGCAACGCTCGCTAGGATCGAAATCAGGAATAATCCAAATTCTGGTGAATTCACAGAAATATCAATAAAGTGAGGAGATCCGTCTCTAAGTTTACAGCCATCCGAGGCTGAGCCAGAGCTAGAATCGACTCAAAGGGATCGCAACGTAAATTCAAGCAAATCAGAGTGTTATGACGAGCGTACTTCAGTCTCCCTATACCAGCGAGCAAATGGCGGTTTGGATACGCGGCTTGCTAATGGTTGCTTGGGCAGACGGCAATTTTGACGCCGAAGAACAGAAATTAATTTCATCGCTGACTCAGAACCAAGTAGCGCCCACAATGGATTTGGGATCGCTCGAACCGATTACTGCCGATGAATTAGCAGCGGCTTTTAAGCAAGATGCCAGAAGCGCAGAAGATTTCCTGCGTACCGCTGTGATGGTGGCAGTCGCAGATGGCGTTTATTCCTCCAGCGAGGATGAATTGCTATTCCAGTTTTGTGAGGCATTAGGACAGCAGCCGAAAGCGCTTTCATTGCTGCGGCAAACGCTGATTCCTACCTCAGAAAGCGAGATTTCCGCTGACTCGGACAAAGGAGCAGCGGCTCGGATTCGGCAGCGGGATGTGCTGCGCCCAGTACGGGTATGGCTTGATGGGCTAGAAATTCACGATCCGCGATTGGCGAGATTCTTGTGCAAAATGATTCCTGCCCAGTGCCCGTTTGAGCGCGATGTCAAGCTATTTGGTCACAAAATTGTCCACATTCCACCGCTGTGTAAGCTCAATCCCATCTACGAACAGTTAGTAGGTTTGCGCTTCCGCGCTTTATCCTATTTGGCGGATGATTGTGGTGAAGATGTGTCACCGTATTGTTAGTGGAAGACTGGCTAATGGCTAATGGTTCATGATTCATGGTTCATGGTTCATGGCATCCCGGAGCAAACGATCAATCAGTAACAATTAGCAATTAGCAAAGGAAATTTATGCAATTTATCGATCAGGTAGAAGTTGAAGTGGAGGCGGGGAAAGGGGGCGATGGAATTGTCGCTTTCCGACGGGAAAAATATGTGCCAGCTGGGGGGCCATCCGGGGGGAATGGCGGTCGCGGTGGTTCGCTGATTCTAGAGGTGGTTGAGAATTTACAAACCTTGCTGGACTTCAAGTATACCCATCGTTTCAAGGCTGAAGACGGTTCGCGCGGAGGGCCAAATAATCGCACGGGTGCAGCGGGACGCGATCGCGTGATTCATGTTCCCCGTGGCACGATGGTTTATGATGCCGAAACGGATGAGTTGCTGAGCGATTTGGTTGAGACCGGGCAAACTTTTTGTGTGGCGAAGGGTGGCAAGGGAGGTTTGGGAAATCAGCACTTCCTGAGCAACCGCAATCGAGCGCCGGATTATGCTTTAGACGGGTTGCCAGGTGAAAAACGGCAGCTGCGTTTAGAACTGAAGCTCTTAGCTGAGGTGGGGATTATTGGTTTACCCAATGCCGGTAAGTCTACGCTGATTTCGGCGATTTCAGCGGCACGACCGAAGGTAGCAGATTATCCTTTTACAACCTTGGTGCCGAATTTGGGGGTGGTACGCAAACCCAGCGGTGACGGCACCGTATTTGCTGATATTCCAGGTTTAATTGAGGGTGCCCATATGGGTGCCGGGTTGGGACACGACTTTTTGCGTCATATCGAGCGTACCCGATTACTGCTGCACTTGATTGATGGGACTAGCGAAGATCCCATTGTTGCGTATCAAACGATACAGCAGGAGCTGCACTCTTACGGTCGCGGACTAGCAAATCGTCCGCAGATTGTGGCGCTGAACAAGGTGGATGCTATCGATCCCGATCGTGATGTGGAAGCGATCGCGCAACAGCTTCGTCAGTTAAGTCATGCACCCGTATTCCTGATTTCAGGGGTTGCTGGCATTGGGCTAGATCAAATGTTGCACGAAGTTTGGCAGACCCTCGCTCAACTGGATGAACTAGCCACCATTAATCATTAATAACTAAAAATTAAAAATGCAAGAATTTATCTTTCATTTTTAATTTTTACTTGTGACTTTTGCTGGGGATTAGTCCTAATAACGCTTACAAATTACTGAATTCTTAGCTTCGTTTGAGGTTAGAAACCTAACCAGTGTGAGTTTTTTCTCAAAACAAGCTAACAATTTTCAGTAATTAATCTCATCCTCCGCTTACTTGAGAAATACAAATTATTTCGTTGCGACTACAGCAAGATTCCAGGCAAAACGCTTCATTAAAGGAATCTTTTTCAAAACGCCATCCATCTTCTCTAACCGTTGATAATTGGGTGCCAATCTTTCATGTTCAATAATAATTTTCTTCCAGTAACGTTCCTTATTCGGATCGATTTTTTCAATTAAATAGAAGCGTAGAAAAATCCACAGCGTTGCCAACCAAAACGTATCGTAAGACGTTTCTGAAAACTGGGATTTGACAAAATTAACAATATTAATATCCAGCGGCGTTTCATCTTCAGTCCGCACTTTCGTCGCAATCCGGCGGTACACATTAATGACTGGATTGTGTTTCAGAGGGTCCCAAAAACAAGCTTTTCCACCCGGTTTAAGCACCCGGTGCATTTCCCGAATGGCGAGTTTCGGATTGGGTAAATGGTGCAACAAATTCGAGGCGTAGACAATATCAAAACTATTATCGGGGCAATCGAGCGCGATCGCATTCATGGTTCGCCCCTCAATCTCGACGCCGTTTTTCTCTGCCAGTTGTAGGGCGACTTCCACCATGCCGGGAGAGTAGTCAGATGCCACGCACAGCGCCCCTTTTTTGGCAAAGTAAACGCTATTTTCCCCAGCACCACACCCTAAATCGAGAAGCTTTTTGCCTCTGATATCTCCCAGTCGTCTGAGGATGAAACGGTTTTCAGGGGCAGTACAAGCCTCAAAATAATCTTTGACTTTAATTCCCTCTACATCAATGGTAGATGCCCATTGATCGTGGAATTTTTTCTCTTTGTCAAAAATATCTTCTTTCATGCTGGGTATTCAGAATTAAATAAAAAGGTACGCAAAGGATTTTCTCACTTTGCGTACCTCTATTGCTGTTTGCGGTTTATACTTTTTGAGAAATTACGGCTGATCGCGTCTCATCTTTTTCCAAGACAACATACAACCGATTCAGGGCGTTGACATAGGCTTGGGCGGAGGCGACGATGATATCGGTGTTGGCAGCATGACCGGAAAATACTCGATCTTGGTGCCGTAGGCGAATCGTGACTTCTCCGATAGCGTCAATTCCAGCCGTTACCGATTGAACGGAAAATTCAATCAGTTGGTTGGGGACGTTGACGACGCGGTTGATTGCCTTATAAACGGCATCTACGGGTCCCGTCCCGATGGCGGCGTCTGTGAGTTCTTCGCCGGCTGGAGTGCGAAGTGTAACGGTTGCGGTGGGCTGAGAGTTGCTGCCGCAAGAGACTTGCACCAATTCTAAGCGGAAAAGTTCTGGGGCTTGTTGGATTTCATCGTTAGCGATCGCTTCCAAATCCCAATCGGTGATTTCTTTCTTTTTATCCGCTAAGTCTTTAAACTTCAGAAAGGCTTTATTTAACTCACTTTCTGATAGTTCAAATCCCAATTCTTTCAGTCGAGCGCTGAAGGCATGGCGACCGGAATGTTTGCCCAGTACAATCTGATTATCGGTTAAACCGATAGATTGGGCATCCATGATTTCGTAGGTGAGCTTGTTTTTCAGCACCCCATCTTGGTGAATGCCAGACTCGTGTGCAAAAGCATTTGCGCCCACAATTGCTTTATTCGGCTGCACCAACATCCCTGTTAAGTTGGAAACTAACCGAGATGTTTTGTAAATCTGCTTTGTGTCAATATTCGTGAGGGGTTCTTCTGACTCCTCTGGGCGTCCTAAAAATGGATTGTAATACTGACGCCGGACATGGAGTGCCATCACCAATTCTTCGAGTGAAGCATTCCCGGCTCTTTCGCCAATGCCGTTAATGGTGCATTCTAGCTGTCGTGCGCCATTTTTCACGGCTTCCAAGAAGTTCGCCACCGCCAAGCCTAAGTCATTATGACCGTGTACGGAAATGATTGCTTGGTCAATATTCGGCACATTCTCTTTAATTCCCTTAATTAAGTCACCAAACTCGCTGGGAGTCATGTAACCAACGGTATCGGGAATATTGACAGTTTTGGCACCCGCCGCAATTGTCCGCTCTAGCACTTGGTAGAGGAACTCTGGATCGGAGCGAGCGGCATCCATTGGGGAGAATTCTACATCGTCCATGAAGGATTTAGCGTAGGCGACCATTTCTTCTGCGATCGCTAACACTTCAGCCCTTGTCTTTCTTAGCTGATATTCTAAGTGAATATCAGATGTCGAAATAAAGGTGTGAATCCTACCTTTTACCGCCGGTTTTAGCGCTTCTGCCGCGGCTTCAATATCTGCTTTGATCGCTCTTGCCAAACTACAGATAACTGGGCCATCTTCTGTCCCGACTGTCTTGGCAATTTTCTGAACTGCCTCGAAATCTCCTGGGCTAGCATAAGCGAACCCCGCTTCAATCACATCCACGCCCAAACGAGCCAATTGTCGCGCGATACTCAGCTTTTCGTCTACATTCAGAGTTGCGCCGGGGCACTGTTCCCCATCTCGAAGGGTCGTATCGAAAATAATAATCCGGTCTTGGCTAGGTTCAACGTTCATAGGTCAAAAAAACACATCCTTCAACTTTGATTCATTCGCCGTTAGTCATTAGTTCTTGCTAATTAGTTATAGCCAAAAAAACTAAGGTTTGAAGACTAATATTCAGTTTTTTCAATAAATTCCCGAATTTCATTCAGGTCTATGTAGCGGTCTGTAGCGTTTCTTAGCTCTCTCGCTATCATTCCTTCTGTGGAAACTACTGTAATATGCGTATTTTTAGAACGTAACAGTTCGATGGCTCTTTCAAAATCGCCATCTCCACTGAATAAAACTACTCGATCGTACTGTTCTACTGTATTAAACATATCAACAACAATTTCAATATCTAAGTTCGCTTTTTGCGAATAGCGACCGGAAGTGTCATCGTAATATTCTTTAAGAATTTTTGTACGGACGGTGTATCCCAAACTAATTAGTGCGTCTCGAAATCCTCGCTGATCCTGCGGATCTTTTAGCCCGGTGTACCAGAAGGCGTTGATGAGATTTGTATCGGGCTGTTCCTTTCTAAAGTATTCCAATACTCGCCTAGGATCGAAAAACCAACCATTTTTTTGTTGAGCGTAGAACATATTGTTCCCGTCTACAAAAATAGAAAGACGGTTCATTAAGAAAGCCATAGAAACTAAAACCTAAAATTTGTAGAAAAGAATTTTAGTGGAATGATTTATTCTAGCAATTTGTTACGAATAATTATTCATAAGTACTTTAGTGCAATCCCTATTCTTTTTTATCTTTCCGGATCTCCCCAAAACCTGCTGGCATTCAGGAGGTTTTTAGGGCAAAATCGGCGATTAAAGTCGAAAAAGGGGAACAGCACCGATAAAGTCAAACATAACTTCTTCTTTAAACTCTACCTTAGTTGAGGACTCTATTACTGTCCTAGTGGACACTATCGTATAGTTAGGGCAAGTACTTAAGCACTGCCTTTATAGTATTTACAGGTAAGAACACCAATCACTCCAACTACCAGCATATAGCTTGCCCGTATGAACTCCCGCTATTTCTAAAGACAACAGATTTACGCAGGCGGTAACGCCAGAACCACAGTAGACTAAAACCTCCTCAGCTTGCTCTAAGCCTACCCATCGTGCGCGTTGTTCCGTCATCGGTCGTAGGTAAGATTGACTACTCGATACTTCCTGCCAAGGATAGTTTACGGCTCCGGGGATATGACCGGCAATTGGGTCAATGGGTTCTTGTTCGCCAGAAAAGCGATCGCCTTCCCGCGAATCTACCAATACCACTCCTGGCAAGTCTTTTCTAGCTTTGACGGTTTCAATATCTACTACCCAGTCTTGTCGCACCTGAGGCACAAACTTGCCTTTGTGTGGCGTTGGAAGAACGTCTGTAACCGGATATTCCTCTGCCTGCCATCCCGAAAAGCCGCCATCTAACAAAGCCACGCGATCGTGCCCTAGGTAGCGCAACAGCCACCAGAGACGTGCAGCAAAGGCAAATCGGGAATCATCATAGGCAACAACCAAGGTTTCCTGAAAATTTACCCCAATGGCTGCTAACTTCTTGGCTAATTCATCGGGATTGGGCAATGGATGCCTTCCCCCGTGCTGTCCGACGGGTGCAGAAAGGTCTTTGTTGAGATCCAGATAGTAGGCACCGGGAATGTGACTGGTGAGATACTGCTGGTGTCCCAATTCCGGATTGGCAAGGGAAAAGCGACAATCCACAACGATAACTTGCGAAAGCTCCGGAGCCGCTGCGCTAAGGTTCAGGTGTTCGGAAAGCCACTGGGCGGAAACGACAAAAGGGGTATCGGTCATTGACTTGACTGTTTGCAATCAAAACAGTGTACAAGTCTTCAGGGAGCGATCGCATCTGTGTTGCCACGGCAATAGTGGAGAAGCTATCGCGTTTCTGTTTAGAATTCAACTCCAAGTATCCATGCGACTCACTTACAATTTATAGAGTTAGCTGAGTGTTAGAACCAATAAAATAGATAGCAAGACACGAAATTATCGCTAAGCTGTAAAGGTTACATTTTGACCAAAACTAAACCAGTTTCACCAAATAAACTGCAACCCGTTGGTAATGCATTTAATCAGCGGTATGATAAACTTTTGATTTGCTTATTAGAAAGATTTCACGAGCGGTTTTCAAGAATAAATGACCGAAAATTTCTCACTTTAGAGCTTCCATAGAGCAGCATCTTGGTAATCAGGGCTTCATGTTATCTCGTATTAAAGAGGCTGAAGTGATTGATGCATTATGTAAAAAGTGGGTTCAGGAGTGGGCAAGCGTAGCCGAAGTCGTGCAGTTTGCCTAAGAGTCACTCGTCATCTGGAAAAATTAAATTTAGTTTCAACTGAGCTTAAGCAGTTTTTGCAGTGCTTTATTAACCTGCCTTCCTCTCTAAAAAATGCAAGACATGGGCATCTTCACACCTCAACTCACCGCTGATGGCTCATTCACCTTCTTTTCAGAAGAGTTTGGCGAAACTTTTCATAGTCAGCAGGGTGCGAAGAAGGAAGCCGAACTTAAGTTTGTCGAACCGACTCAACTTAGGCAGAAAGCACAGCAACCAACATTACATTTGTTGGATATTTGTTATGGTCTGGGCTACAACACCGCGGCGGCTTTGGAAACGATTTGGGAAGTGAATCCAAATTGCCGAGTGGAGTGGGTGGGGCTGGAATTAGATGCATCGGTACCAAAAGCAGCGATCGCGCACCATCTCTTGAACCACTGGAACCCAGAAAACGCTCAAATTTTCCACCAGCTAGCCACTTCTGGCAAAGTTCAGACCGAACGCCTGAATGCTCAGCTAATCGTGGGAGATGCCAGAGCCACAATTCAGCAGATATACCACTCAAACTTCCGGGCAGATGCGATTTTTCTCGATCCTTTTTCACCCCCCCGATGTCCGCAATTGTGGACGGTGGAATTCTTAAGCTGGGTTGCCAAGTGCTTAAAACCCGATGGGAGGCTTGCCACTTATTCTTGTGCGGCGGCGGTGCGGGCTGCTTTAATCGCCGCTGGGTTACAAATTGGTGCGACATTCCCTGTGGGAAGGCGATCGCCTGGAACGGTCGCTAGTTTTACAAACCTAGATATAGCGGCGCTTTCAGTACAAGAACAAGAGCATTTGCACACCAAAGCTGCCATTCCCTACCGCGACCCTCATCTGTGCGAACCTGCTGATGCGATTTTGCAGCGTCGTCAAATCGATCAACAAGCCAGTGCTTTAGAGCCAACCTCTCATTGGAAAAAGCGTTGGTTATTTCAATCTCAGCTCAGAATTCAATAGCTCTACAAGCAAGTGCTTTAGAACAAACCTCTGCTTGCAAACAGTGCGGGTTATTACAGTCCGCGATCGGGATTGAATGCGATCGCCGCAATGGTCTAGGTCTCAAACGGCGGTGTATAATCGTAGCATTCTTTGCAATCGCTCAAGTGAAAGATTATTAACTTTTAAGAACTGCCTGACCGAACCCGGACAGCTAAAGAATCTCCGAATTTTGTAGGTTATCAGAAGATTAAATCGATGCCTGATGCCAGAAGACGGAAGCTGCAATCAAGATGTCTGCTAAGTGCTGTTAATATCCGTGAAAAACCCGATTCCACGGTTAAGCTATTCGCTCATACTAAAAACAAATTTATGTTATAAATCATGCTCAATTTATCAACGGCTGCTTCTTCTCAAACAAGGTTGTCTTCAGTGAGCTTTCTAGGTTCGGAGTTGCCCAAAATTCTGGTGGTTGACGATCATCCCTCCAGTCGGATGACGGCGGTAGCACTGCTATCGGTGGAAGGCTACGAAGTTTTGGAGGCAGAAAGTGGGCCAGATGCATTGAAGCGTGTAGTCGAGTGCAACCCAGATTTAATTCTGCTGGATGTAATGATGCCGGGGATGGATGGGTTTGAGGTATGTCGGAAGTTAAAACAAGACGAACAAACCCGCTTGATCCCGGTCGTTTTCATCACGGCGCTAAATGATAGGCGATCGCGCATTCTGGGCATTGAAGCAGGTGGAGATGATTTTCTGACCAAACCCTTCGATCGCTTAGAACTCTCTGCCAGAGTCCGGTCTCTCGTCCAGCAAAAGCGTTTGAATGAAGACCTGGATCACGCCGAACAAGTCCTGTTCTCGATCGCCCGTAGTGTTGAAAGCCGCGATCCGGCGACAGGCGATCACTGCGAACGGCTGGTGGAAATGGGTAAAGCTTTTGGTGAATTTCTGAATCTTTCTCGCAACGAAGTTCGGGATTTGATGTGGGGCGGTTATCTCCATGACATCGGTAAAGTGGGCATTCCCGACGCCGTGCTGCTCAAAACCGGGAAACTCAACGACGAAGAATGGGTAATTATGAAGCAGCACGTCCTGATTGGTGAGAAAATTTGTCAGCCGCTGCGAACCATGCGGGGCGTCATTCCAATTATTCGCAATCACCACGAACGCTGGGATGGAACGGGTTATCCCGATGGTTTAGCTAATGAGGAGATTCCCTTTTTGGCGCAGGTTTTTCAAATTATTGATATTTACGATGCCCTGACAAGCGAACGTCCCTACAAACGCGCGTTTACATCAGCACAAGCCTTAGAAATTTTTGCAGAAGAAACGGCAAAAGGTTGGAGAAATCCTCAATTAGTAGAGAAGTTTACTGAGTTTATTCAATCAGCTCGCGTTGCTGAGGCGATGCCAGAAGCCGTGTAGGGGCAAGCTCGGATTGACTCAAAAATTTAGTCGGATGCTGGCGTCGGCTGACTGAGCCAATGTTTCACCCGGAAAGAACCACGAACGCTCTTTCATGGTTCATGCTTCATCCTTTATTCTTTTAGCTGGTCTGATAACGCGAAAAGCTGAATATGGTAGCAGTAGCAATTCTTGCAGCGGGACGTGGGACGCGGATGAAATCGGATCTGCCCAAGGTCCTACATTCCTTGGGAGGGCGATCGCTCGTCGAACGGGTTCTCCATAGTTTGTCTGAAGTCGAACCATCGCGGTGCCTCGTCATCGTTGGGTATCAAGGCGATCGCATCAAAGATGCCTTGATAGAAGTCATCGATCGATTGCCCCCACTTCCCAATCTGGAGTTTGTCGAACAAACCCAGCAGTTGGGCACGGGTCATGCCGTCCAGCAATTACTCCCCCATCTGGAAGGCTTCACCGGCGATTTGCTGGTTTTAAATGGGGATGTCCCTTTGTTGCGATCGCAAACTCTCAAAAATCTGCTGCAAACTCACCAAGAGCATCAGAACGCCGCCACCCTCCTTACCGCCCAAATGCCCAACCCCAAAGGCTATGGGCGGGTTTTTTGTAATGGTCAAAATCTGGTCAAAGAGATTGTAGAAGACCGGGACTGCTCGCCTGCTCAAAAGCAAAATCGCCGGATTAACGCAGGAGTTTACTGCTTCAATTGGCCTCAACTGGAAAAAGTATTGCCGCAACTGGTACCCAACAATGACCAGCAGGAATACTATCTAACCGATGCGGTTAAATTCATGGAGCCGGTGATGGCTGTGGATGTGGAGGATTACCAGGAAATTCTGGGAATTAACGACCGCAAACAACTGAGTAATGCTTACGAAATTTTACAAGAGCGAGTCAAGGATGCCTGGATGGCGGCGGGTGTGACTCTCGTGAGTCCAGACACGATCACCATTGATGACACGGTAGAGTTGCAACCGGATGTAGCGATCGAACCGCAAACTCATCTGCGGGGAAATACCACGATCGCATCTGGGAGTCGCATTGGCCCTGGTAGCTTGATTGAAAATAGCCAGATTGGGGAAAATGTGACGGTGGTTTATTCTGTGGTGACGGACAGTGTGGTTAAAAAGGGCACCCGAATTGGCCCCTACGCCCATTTGCGCGGTCATGTAGAAGTCGGGGAATCTTGCCGCATTGGAAATTTTGTGGAACTGAAAAATAGCACCTTGGGCGATCGCACCAATGCGGCCCACCTGTCCTATTTAGGCGATGCCACTTTAGGAAATAAAGTGAACATCGGGGCGGGGACAATTACTGCTAATTATGACGGCGTGAAGAAGCATCGTACCAAAATCGGCGATCGCACGAAAACCGGCTCCAACAGCGTTCTGGTTGCGCCAGTGACACTGGGAGAAGACGTAACCGTTGCCGCCGGGTCTGTGGTCACGAAAGACGTTCTAGATGATTCTTTGGTAATTGCCCGTGCCCGTCAAGTCGTCAGAAAAGGCTGGCGCTTAAAACCCCAGCAGGAGTAAATCAAGATGCCAATTATCAAGTCTGTATTCTATTTCGTCTTAGCCGGGTTATGCGAAATAGGTGGAGGATATCTGATATGGCTTTGGCTGCGGGAAAATAAGAGTATTTGGTTTGCTTTCTTAGGAGCGATCGCAATGATTCTCTACGGAATCATTGCGACGCTGCAACCTGCGAATTTTGCGAGAGTTTATGCAGCTTATGGAGGTGTCTTCATCGTTCTTTCTATTCTTTGGGGATGGCAAGTAGATAAGATAGCTCCAGACAAATTTGACTTGTTAGGAGGTTGGATTGCTCTGCTTGGCACGCTGGTCGTTATGTATGCGCCTAGGGGTTAATATTTTTACACCCTAACTGCAAGCAGGCTGCAACCTGCCACCCTACTTGCACTTAAGAAATGAAGCCGGATAGGGTGTCACCCGTCCATTCCAAGGTATCGCCCATCTGTTCGCCAGTGTGAAAAGCAGCGAGGAGGACTTCGCTCGTTTTCCCAAATGCGATCGCTCCGGTTGCATCAATCCCAATCGCCCCAAAATCCCGCTGACGCCCACGCGCTTCCGTAAAGGAGCGCTCGAAGGCATCTGCAAGAGACAAACCATCCGTCACCCGCACCACAATCCGCGCTGCCAGACATTCATCAATAATGTCTTCTCCAATTCCCGTACAGCTAATTGCCGCTTGAGCGGTGGCGTAGTTCCCCGCAGGCATTGCGGAATCGCTGACTCGACCAATCCGCTCGAAACCCTTGCCTCCCGTCGAAGTGCCTGCGGCTAAATTTCCCTGACCGTCCAAAACCACGACTCCAATCGTGCCGCGTCCAGCCTCCGGGTCATCCACCAGCTCTTTTTCCGCTACCACCCCAGCGGCTTCTTTAATAAAATTCTCGCTCCGCTCTTGCAGCCACTCTTGCAAGCGAATCTCGATCATCGGATTGTAAATCGGAACCTGCAATTCCCGCACGAGTTCTGCCGACCCGTAATCTGATAGCACACGATCGGGTGAAGCTTGTAAAGCTTGGGCCAGATCGATGGGATGTTGAATGCGGGATACATTAATCACGCCACTCAAGCGCTGAAATGCCCCATCCATCAGGGAGGCACTCATGCGAATTTGACCATCTGATTGCAGTACCGAACCTGTTCCCGCATTAAAGCGGGGATCGTCCTCCATCAAGTGGCAACCATGTACCACTGCTGCTTGGGCAGTTGCTCCTGCCAAAAGCAGGGTATAAACTTCTTCCACGACTTTGTAAAGTGATTTGCGGACTGCGTCAGCCCCCTCTTGACTTTTGAGGGCGCTACCGGCACCACCGTGAATAATCACCTTGGGTTGCACCTGATTGAGTGACATATTTCAATCCTTTGTAATTTTTAATAAATACCAAGACTCAGCCTTGATTTGAGATTTTAGATTTGTGATGTTTTCAATCCAGTATCGAAAATCTAAACTTGGGCTTTTACGCGGACTCATTGGCTTGGTTGCGGCGGCGGCGACAGCGCTCCGAACAGTATTTCACATCATCCCAACAATCAGCCCATTTTTTGCGCCAGGTAAAGGGACGCTGACATACCGGGCAAATTTTGCTGGGTAAGTCGGACTTGGATCGAACGCGCTTCATGTTAATTTGACGGTACATTACCAATATTCAATTTTACGAAATAGATCGGAAGTCAGGTAATTATGTCCGCCCATAGAGGGATGCGCTTTTAGACTATTTTATTCTTTTTACTTATGGATGAGACTAGATTAGCTAAGGTGCGGATTGTATTGGTAGAGCCAGCAGGCCCGCTGAACGTAGGTTCTGTAGCTCGCGCGATGAAAAATATGGGGTTGCGGCAGTTGGTACTGGTGAATCCCCAATGCGATCGCCTCTCGAAAGAAGCAACGGATATGGCAGTTCATGCCATAGACGTCCTGGAATCGGCTCAGGTAGTCGCGACGATCCCAGAGGCATTACAAGGGTGCGTGAAAGCGATCGCCACCACTACCCGCTCCCGAACGTTAGACACGCCGCTAGAAAATCCCAGAATCGCTTTACCTTGGTTGCTGGAAGAACCGCTGCCATCAGCCTTGCTCTTTGGCCCAGAAGATCGCGGGTTAAGTAATGTGGAATTAAACTATGCTCAGCGATTTGTACGCATTACCACGAATCCGGAGTATCCTTCATTAAATCTGGCTCAAGCAGTTGGGATTTGTTGTTACGAGCTTTACCAAAATTGGTCAGCACTCAGCAGTCAGTCGCAAACTACTGACAATCAACAGTACGGGCATGGCAGTACCGTGCCTCTCCCAACTGACAACCCACAACTGACCATTGACCCTGCCTCATTAGAAGTTTTGGAGGGGTATTATCAACAGATGGAAGCCGTGTTATTAAAAATGGGTTATCTCTATCCCCACACCGCCGGCAGCCGTATGGAAAAATTCCGGCGTCTGTTCAATCGAGCCAATCCCAGCAAAGCAGAAGTGGCAATGCTCCGAGGCATTTTCAGCCAGATGGACTGGGCGCTACAATTTTTGCCACATTCTGTTGCTAATGAACCAGAACAGCAAGACGCACCATAAAATAAGCAAAAGTTGCTAGGAACGTTAACGTTAACGCTCTTTTGTCCGTTAGCGGTGTTGCGATACGCAAAAGCATTCGTTCCCTGATGCAAGTGATAGACCCTGGAAAAGTAAAGCCAAGGCTTAGCCGGTACAGTGGTTAGTCACTCTTTTTAACAGCTAACAATTAACAATAACCATAGTGGTGGAGGAGTTAGGAGTGACTCAGCAGTCTGAAACTCAGTCAGTTGTGTCAGCGGTATCAGGAGGAAGTACGTTAAAAGATAATGGGCAAAGCCCAAATAGTTCATCCTCACCGAACCAACACAATCGTTCTGACATCCGCGAACGTCGGCGGGAGCAACAAAAAAGACAACCCGCGTCGCGGAATCGACGCGACGCACTCAAAACGACACCCTTGAGCGTGAGCCGTGAAGTGGCTGCGACGCCGCGAGGAAAGAATCAAAGTTCAGCAAGGATGGGTTTCGGTTTGAAAAATGCGCCCCTAGACACAGAACAAAAAAAATCTTCTCCGTCCCTACGTACTCGAAACTCCTCCCGCGCCAGTCTGTCACTGCGGCAGGTGCAGTCAAATTCTGCTCCCAATCGTTCCTTAAGATCCACCACGCCAATGAGGAAATCACTCTCGCGATTCGCTTCCGATGTGAATCAGGGAAGGCAAGGGATAGAAGCACCTGCACCCCAAACAAGCCGTCGCGATCGATCGCGTCAAGGCGGTTCAATCCCCAATCAAAGTCTGCGCGAGGCAGTGCGCCCTTACCCCGTCCCGTCACAGGGGAATGTGAGGCGCTTCCAGAAACGCCCTCCTGCCCAGCCAGCTCAGCCCACAGGCACGCATAAGAGCGGGGGAACTTTACCTCAGCGCCGGACACGATCGCCCGGACGCCCGGTTTCTCCCTGGCTGTACGGTGCGCGTCTGCTCATCTTGGGAGTGGGAATTGGTGCGATCGCGGGAACTGTTTTATCTGCTTGGGACCCGGCAACCCGCCAGCTAGCAGGCGCTGCTAACAAGGATTCCGCCCTCCATCAGCAGTCAGCAGTCGGGGCGATTGGTCAAGCGCCGGGACAAAAATCACCAGCTCAAGCTGACGCGGCGATGGGTACGGCGGCGGGTACTTCTGTTCTGACGCTGAATCAAGAAATCCCAGCGCTGAAAGCACACGTACAGGCGCTGGTGACACAAAATTCCAAATTAAATCCAGGCGTCTTTTTAGTAGAGTTGGAGACGGGTGCCTATCTCGACTTTTCGGGTAGCGAAATCTTCCCAGCTGCTAGCACCATTAAAGTGCCAATTCTCGTCGCCTTTTTCCAAGATGTGGATGCTGGAAAAATTCGTCTGGATGAACCGTTAACGTTAGAGAAAAATCTGATGGGTTCTGGTTCCGGCGATTTGCAGTACAAAAAGCCAGGGACAAAGTACACCGCCCTAGAGGTGGCAACTAAGATGATTGCGATTAGTGACAACACCGCTACCAATATGCTGATTCAGCGTTTGGGCGGTGCTGAGGCGCTGAATCAGCGGTTCCAATCTTGGGGATTGACGTCAACTGTTATCCACAACGCCCTACCGGACTTGGAAGGAACGAACACTACGAGTCCTAAGGAGTTGGCGACAGTGATGGCAATGGTCAATCAAGGCAATGTGGTCTCGGTGCCATCGCGCGATCGCATCTTGCATATCATGCAACAAACGGTAACAGATTCGTTGCTGCCACGGGGACTGGGGAAAGGCGCTAACATCGCCCACAAAACCGGCGATATTGGCTCTCTAATCGCGGACGTTGGCTTGATTGATATGCCCACTGGCAAGCGCTACATTGCCGCTGTGATGGTGCAACGCCCCCACAATGACGCTAAGGCATCAGAGTTGATTCGCCAGATATCTCGTACCGCTTATCAACACTTCAACCAACCGGCGACACCACCCAGTTCGACGGAAGCGCCTTCAGGCATCTCTAGCCCAATTCCCAAGCCGATTACGGCGGGAAATCCTACCAGTTTTATTAATTAGCTGAAGTTAGGCAGGTTGGTAAAAATAAACTGAATTTGTTGGGAATAGTAATGGGTAATTGATCGCCGGGAATTTTCAACAGTTAGCATTACTTGCAACTGACCACAAATAGGAGGGTAGCCCACCGAACTGTGCTACCCTCCAATTCTTATTACCTTTTTTACATGAAAAACGTAGTTATGTTTAATTAGGTTTATTAAGGGGAGATAAAAGAGCGATCGCTCTGAAGAATTACCACTCTTTCACCGGACACTCTTCTTAATTTATCTACGTCGCTCTATCCGCTCAAGTACAATATCTTTCAGTATCATATAAAGGATTAATAAAAATAAAAGAAATTGCCCAAATTGTAAAACTGGATCTAAACGCCAACCTTGCAAAAATAAAATTATCCCGGAAATTAGCAGCAAACTTCTTATAATTACAGGTACAAATTTATCTAATTTTAAAACTGAGGCACTCAAGTTATTTGTTCGTCTCGATGCTGCACCTCTAATTAAACTTAGGTAGGTGATAGCCAGAATAATATATAGTATCCCTAAAATCGATGCTGAATTTAAACCAAAATTTATCATTTTATTAACTTCTTTCCGATTCTAAATAAAATCCCTATAAATATCTTTGGTAATTATGCAAATAATCACCCCTGTTAAAAGAAATTGTTCAAATTGAAGGATTGGATATAAACGCCAACTTTGAGAAAATAAAATAAAGCCACACAAGAACATTATTATTGGTAAAAATACGATTTGAATAACATAAAGAATTAGGAACAAAGCACTCGTCTGTCTTGAAGTTTAATTATTAGAATTATAGCCATTATCGGATAAATTAAACCGATAATCCAATACACTAAACCGAGTATCGAGGCTAAATTTAAACCGTAGTTAACCATTGAGGGCACTCCTTTTTAAGAAAAAACTAAAACAAACTACGTTATATTGCGCTAAAGCTTAATATATCTTATTGCTAAGATCAGCCACTAGAATCAATCCTATTTGAGCTGTAGATGCTAGCCCTTCAGATTCCCAATTTCGAGAAAGAAGTCGGGGATCTCTTATTCACGAATCATTTAGGATTGCTATAGAAGCGATCGCATCTACATACGTAATGATGAATAATTCCGAAACAAAATCCTGGGAAGAAGTCCGCGTCGCCTTCAAAAAAATCTGGGGATATGATGATTTTCGACCTCCACAAGGAGAAATTATTCGCAGCTTGTTGCAAAAGCAAGATGCCCTAATTGTGATGCCAACGGGCGGGGGAAAGTCGATTTGTTTTCAACTCCCGGCGCTACTGCAAACGGGACTAACGTTAGTGATTTCGCCCTTGGTAGCGCTAATGGAAAATCAAGTGCAGGAATTGCGCGATCGCAATTTACCCGCTGCCTTGTTGCATAGTGAAGTGCCAACTCCCCAGCGACGGCAAACGCTGCAAACTCTCGAACATTTCAGATTATTGTACTTATCCCCAGAAACGCTGCTGAGTGCCCAAGTTTGGGAAAAGTTGTGTCAACCAAAACTAAAAATTAACGGCTTAATTCTCGATGAAGCGCATTGCTTAGTGCAGTGGGGAGAGACATTTCGACCAACTTATCGACGACTGGGAGCAGTGCGACCGGCGCTGCTAAAATTAAAGCCATCTGGGACAAAAATCGCGATCGCTGCTTTCACTGCCACTGCCGATCCCGCAGCGCAGCAAACCATCCAACAAGTCTTACAACTCCAACAGCCAGCGGTTTTTAAAAATAGCCCCTATCGGCAAAATCTACACCTGAAAGTGCAAACCATTTGGACACCCAGAGGACGCCGCCAAGGGTTATTGAAGTTTATTCAGGAAAGACCCAAACAAGCAGGGTTAGTCTACGTCCGCACCAGGCGAGATAGCGAAGAATTAACTCAGTTACTTAGCGATCGCGGTTATGCAACCGCAGCTTATCACGCGGGGTTGAGTCCAGAGGAACGGCGCTCAATTGAAGCAAGCTGGCTGAGTGATGAAATGCCTTTTGTGGTGTGTACCTGCGCCTTCGGGATGGGGATTAACAAAAGCAATGTTAGGTGGGTTGTTCATTTTCACTCGCCTTTACTACTTTCCGAGTACGTGCAGGAAGTAGGGAGAGCTGGACGAGATGGTAAATTATCTGAAGCTTTAACCTTGGTGAGCGAACGGACGGGGTGGCTGAACCCGGAGGATAAGCAAAGACGGGAATTTTTTGCGGGAAAGATGCGATCGCAATATCAAGAAGCTCAGCAACTCGCATCCAAACTCCCACCAAAAGGGGAAGTAACCGCCGTAACCAAACAGTTTCGAGACGGTGCTATAGCGCTTGCTCTCCTCCACAGTGCTGGACAATTGGAGTGGCAAGATCCCTTCAATTATGTTCGGCGTTCGGTTGGAAAATCTCGCTCTTTTGGGGAACTCAGTAGCCAGCAGCAGCAAGTTCAGTCCCAGATGGCTCAATACCTGAACACACGACAGTGCCGTTGGCAGTTTTTGTTACAGGCTTTTGGCTTCACCCAAGAGGCAGCTGGCTGGCGATGCGGACACTGCGATAATTGCGCTCGAAGCTAATCTTCGGAGTCTGTATCAGTTGTTAACCCGCTGCGAGCAACGTTGAAGATGAAGTAGGTTTTCACTTCGGAATTGAGTCATGTTTATTCAAACTCATCGTCTCCTGCTGCGGGAATTTACGGAAGCCGACTGGTCTGCCGTTTTAGCTTATCAATCCACGCCAGCATATCAACGCTTTTATCCAGAGGTCGGGCGCACTGAGGCAGACGCTCGCGCCTTCGTTAATCGCTTCCTCCTGTGGCAGCAGGAAACGCCCCGATGGAGGTATCAATGGGCAGTCGTCCGGAGACAGGACGGACTGATTGGTAATTGCGGTATTCGCAAAAGCGATCGCGATGCCTCAGAAGCAGAAATTGGGTGTGAATTGGCTCCCGAACACTGGGGGCGAAATTATCCTATTGAAATGAGCCGTCCGCTACTGCAATTTGGCTTTACAGAACTTGGACTGCATCGCATTTATGCACACTGTATTGCTGAAAATAGAGGGGCGGTGTCATTGGTGCAGAAGCTTGGGATGACCGAAGAAGGTCGCTTGCGAGAGAATGTCAGCATCCGGGGACGGTGGCATGACACGCTCGTATACGGGATCTTGAAGCAGGAATGGGAGGCGATGGTTGAATAACACCGGAACACGGACTAAGTTAAACTTCTTGACGCAAAAGTCTTTTCTTTCTTCTTCATGGCTAGAGCCAAGGGCTGGAAACCGTGTCTGCTGAGGATGCCAACTTCTTTTTTACTGAGTCCTCACTCCTCACTCCTCAGTCCTCACTCCTCAGCCCTCACTCCTCACTCCTCAGCCCTCACTCCTCACTCCTCAGTCCTCACTCCTCACTCCTCAGTCCTCACTCCTCACTCCTCAGTCCTCACTCCTCACTCCTCAGTCCTCAGTCCTCAGTCCTCACTCCTGAAGACTTTTTCGCTCAAAAGGCAAAAGGCAAAAGTAAAAATTTACTTTTGCCTTTTATAGACCCTAGACTTTAGTTGAGCGACGACGAGAGGGCTTATTGTCTCGCCTCTCCCGATCTTGGCGACGGCGATCGCGCCATTCTATCAGCGTCAGATAGATAATGCCCCCAGAAACCACCGTTAACAGGGCGAAGGTAGAAAAAGCCAGAACAGTCAGAACAGAAGTTTCCACAATGCTTTTAGAAGCCGTTACGACCCCAAATGACCATTGAAATCGACCAAGTAAACAGAACCAAAACTGAAACCCAACCGAGACTCAAAATATCCATAGTTGTATGTAAAGATAAGTGCCCAATAATCACTCCAGCGCCTATCATAATTCAATTTGAGGCATCTATGGCAGACCTCGGCGAATGACGAGGTTGCCAAAAAAACCTTTAACTGAACTAGGAGCGATTTTCACAGGATATTGCACGAGATGGTTGATCGGCTTGAGCGAATAGAATCTATCAAGGCAGGAACTGTTGCTGCTTTGTCTTTTTTCCTGGGTTATGGCATTGCTACCCTGAGCAATATTCTCGTGCTGTCGGAGCAGTTTGAGACACTCGCCAATCTGAAAGTCACCAATAGCGTTCACTTTCTGGTGAGTATGGCGATCGCTCTTTTGAGCGGCTTTCTGTTTGGCGTCACCTACCGCTATATTATTCGGGAAGACCCCAATCCGCACCTCAAGACTGGCGCAGTGTTTGCCTTTGGGTTGGTGCGGGGATTAGGGCAAGTGGAGGCTGGGTTAAATTTCCCCGATGCCTTCTGGTCGTTTGGGATTCTAGGAGGAGAGAGTATTTTGCTATTTGCGATCGCTCGTCTCCTCCTCGACTGGACAATTCAGCTAGGCTGGGTAAAACCGTTTAAGTCAAGCTAAATTCCGCAAACTCTGGTTGCCCATACATCATATTTCGGTCAACCGCTGAGAGGATTTTCTGGTTCGCAGCATCAGAATTAAGACACTGGCAAGTCAACTGCGCGACATCCGCGCGATGAATCGTCCCCGCAACTCGCGGATCTTCCGTCAAAACGCCATTGCCAGTTGCTGG
Source organism: Trichocoleus sp. ST-U2 (assembly GCF_039961875.1). Lineage (NCBI taxonomy): Bacteria > Bacillati > Cyanobacteriota > Cyanophyceae > Leptolyngbyales > Trichocoleusaceae > Trichocoleus > Trichocoleus sp. ST-U2. Next base: position 55,446 of record NZ_JAMPJY010000021.1, read on the forward strand.
TTCAGACTTCAATCCGCCGGGGCGGATAATAGTGTAAGTCAGTCCGCTGTCAATCAGATACTTCTCGGCTTTCTCCTTTTCAATTAACACTGGCTTCAGCGTTTCTAAAGCTTGTGGAGGGATAGCTCCGACACTATCTCCACTTCCAATCGAAGAAATGAGAATAAACTTTTTTACCCCTGCTTTCACAGCAGCGTCAATAAGATTTTTGTTCCCCAAAAAATCAGCTCTTTCGCCGTCTTTGGGCAAACCGCCGATGGTGCTAATCGCAGCATGAATCGGTTCATCTCCTAAGATTGCCTGCTCAACTTCGGCAACGTTTAAAGCATCTCCCATCACCCCTTTAATTCCCATCGCTTCCAATTCGGCAGCAGATGCTGGCGATCGCAACAATGCCTTCACCTTCTGGTTTTCCTGTATTAAGTAGTTGGCAATTTCTCGACCAACGCCCCGACTGGCACCCGCTAGAAAAATATAGGATTCACTTGTCATCTTAAATTTCTTACTGTCCTAACTTTATATTTCATATTTTGCCGTAATTAGGGCGAAGAAAAAATGTAAAATTCCCAAACCTATTCTTCAATTTTGCATTTTTAATTTTAAATTTTTAATCTTCTCCTTGCCACCATCACCAGCCAAGATTGAGCTTCACAGGGCAATCCTGGGGGACGATAGTAGTGGTGGAGAATCTCAAAATCAGCTTGTTCTAGACAGGGTGCCAAAGTTTCATATTCCCACCCAGAAACAAAGCGATAGCCGGTTGGACGAACGCTATAGCCTTCGCTATCTCCACGACAAATAGAAATAATAATTGCACCGCCAGGAACCAGCGCTTGATGCAAATCCTTCAGCACTTTCACCATTTGGGAATGAGGAACGTGAAGTAGCGATGCATTCGCAAAAATCCCATCAAAGGTTTCTGGCGGCAGATCGAGATTGAAAAACGACTGCTGCCAAACCTCACAATCCGCAGCCTGTCGTGCCATTTCCACAAACGCAGGCGTTGCATCCAAGCCAATCACAGTATGCCCTTGGCGTTTGAATGCCAGCAAATCTCGTCCGGGACCACAGCCTAGATCGAGGATTTTACCCGGATTTTTAGGCATCGCCGCTACCAAGGCATCACGATTTTGGGAAACATCGTGATCCCAAGTTCCCTCCCGAAACGATTCTGCTGTCGCTTGGTACTCCGCAATTGTCAGTTGCTCGTGTTCCTGCATCCTTCGCCTTGCTCAAACCTAATAGAATCTTACTATTCTCTATTTCCTCGTATTCTCTGTACCTCTGTGGTTTAAATTATGTTTCCTGGAGAAGTATTCGCCAACACCGCTGATTTTGACACTGGGATTCGCCATCTGTTGCCACGCTATGACGAAATGCTGGATGCGATTGCCCTCTGTCTACCCTCTAGCACCAAAGCTATACTAGAACTCGGCTGCGGCACCGGCGAACTCAGTTTAAAAATCCTCAACCGCTGTCCTGATGCCCAACTGGTTGCTGTAGATTACTCTCCTCGGATGATCCAGTTTGCAAAAAAGAAAATCCACGCAGCAGGCTATGCAGAAAGGTGGACGGGAATTGAAGCCGACTTCGGAGATTGGGCGAATCATGCGTTGGAACTGGGAGAAAGCTTTGATGCCTGTGTCTCATCCTTGGCAATTCACCATCTCGCCGACGAAATGAAGTTGAAATTATTTCAGCGGATTGGTGAAAGCCTCAACCCAGGCGGCGTCTTTTGGAACGCAGATCCCATCCTGCCGGAATCACCAGTGATGCAGGAAATTTACCAAACAGCGCGGGAAGAATGGACATTGCAGCAAGAAACAACGCTGGCAGAAATTCGCAACAAAATTGGTAAGAGCAATCCTCAAGGTTACTCTAGTCAAGATCAATTAGCGACTCTAACCTCCCACTTAGAAATGCTGACAAATTCTGGGTTTACTACAGTGGCTATTCCTTGGAAATATTACGGTTTAGCCGTATTTGGCGGCTTTGTAGGATAAGCTTTTAACCCCAATTTATGGTGGGAAATCCTTATCTAACTCTGTCAACGGTAGTAATCCCAATCCTACTGCTGTAATGCTTGAGTACCTTTCTTTGCCAAAATTGCTGAGGATAGGGCTGAACCTTTACTTAAGGAAAATAGGTAAGGAAATTTTATCTTTTTTGTTAGCTCATACAACAGGATTGGTAATATTAGACTAAAAATAGTTACCAGAATGATATGTAAAACCACATGATTGATGTGAAGACCTTTTTGGAGGAATATTCGAGTCGCTCCCATTGCTAACATATGAGCTAAATAAATGGGCATCGATAAAAAACCCAGGTAGCGAATAATATCTAATTTTTTGGTTTCTGCCAAGTAGAAAGATATGCCTAGGGTAACTATGATTCCTCCAGATGCCATAAAAAATCTAGTTCCTGGTTGTTCGCTTAAACCAAATTGTAAAAGTGTCATTTGAAAGATGACAAATATCAGCGCGATCGCGCTGATTTGTTGCTTGTTCAATTTATACAAGGTACTCGGAATATTTCTCAAGTCGTTGTGCAACCAGCGTGCCACAATTACCCCAACGACGAAAAACACAAACATACTCATGAATTTAGTCATAATTTCGCTAGGCGCATAGGGATTTAGCAAGTAAATTAAAATAGAGAAAGAAAGCAATATATATAGATTGATAAATTTTCGAGCGATCGCAAAGACTAAATAAGACGCAAATAAAACATATAAGAACCAAAGAGTAATTAAAGGAATAGGGTTAAAAGCCATGTAAAATGGTAAATCTTTAAACTGCAATTTAATGGGATTATTCGTATAGGTTGACATCAAAACCAAAATATTACCTTGGATAACAGACCAAAGTAAGTAGGGATACACAATTGTATTGAATTTATCCCCCCAGAATTTCTTCTTACCCTTCAATAAGCTTTTTTCTACAAATAAACCGGAGAGAAAAAAGAAAAGTGGCATATGAAAGCTAGAAATAAAATTAAAAGAGTAATCATAAAATAAATCATGCATTCCCATTCCAGCATTTTTTAAATTGGTCAAAACATGGACATAGACAACTAAAATGATGCCGATGCCTTTGGCATAATCAATCCAGTCAAGTCTAGTGCATGATAACGGTTCCGGCTTGCTTGGTAAAATTTGTAATTCTTCGACAGGCTTCATAATCTTGGTAGTTCCCCTTAATTGCAGTGCTGCATAATTCATGGAACCAGCAATGCCTGTTTTATAAAGTCAAGGATATGGCTTCCGTAAAGACTACAGAAATCCGATATTTCCGTTGTCATGCTACGTGCAACTTCTTTGCAAGTTCCGCAGCGAGTCAGACGAAAAAAATCAACCCTCAGCTAGATTCGGGCAGACACACCTTCAGGTGACAGCACTTCTAAACTACTATCTTCATCTGGACAGTAGAGCGAGGTCAGCCCTAAGATAGATTTTTTTGTGAAGAAAGTATGTATTCTATACCGGAGAATGATTTAATAAGCACTCCCAGCCAGTACCCTCGTATCCAAAATGGAAGCTTTCGGGATGCAGAATTTCGGCTAAGATTTCCAGGGAATCTACCAAACGGGGGCCGGGACGGTTGAAGTAGGCGTTGCCATCGGTGATGTAAACCCTGCCGGTTTGTACCGCTTGCAAGCTTTGCCATTCGGGACGTTGGAGTAGCGGCATTGCCTCAGCACGAGTGCGGTTTAAATCGAAGCCACAGGGCATGAAGATGATGGCGGTGGGGTTAGAGGTGGCGATCGCTTCCCACTTCAACCACGGCGAATGTTCGCCCTCAACACCGAACAGAGATTGACCTCCAGCCATTTTGACTAATTCGGGAATCCAATTTCCTGCTGCCATTAGAGGATCGATCCACTCGATACAGGCAACTGTAGGACGGGCGCTGTCAGGAAGTGCTTGCGTCTTTTGCACGCAAGCGTCGATGCGAGACTGTAACCCAGCTAGCACGGGTGGCGCTGCGATACCCAAGGCATCAGCGACTCGTTGAATATCTGCCCAGACATCGCTTAAAAAATTAGGCTGTAAGGAAATAATCTGCGGCTGAGAGTGCGTGAGCGTAGCAACCGCTTGCTCGACTTCTGAGAGGCTGACAGCACAGACTTCACACTGAGCTTGAGTCAAAATGTGGGTGGGTTGCAGCTGTTCGAGAACGTCGGTTTTGACTTGGTAAACACTCAGAGCAGATTGCAACAAATCTGTAACGCGATCGTGAATTTCCGGACTGGTGCCTTCGGGGTTAAATTTGGGCTGGGTGCAGACGGGCAAATTTTGGATTTCTGGCGGATAGTCGCATTCATGCGATCGCCCGACAATCGCCTGAGTTAGCCCCAAGATCGCTAAAATTTCCGTAGCGCTGGGAATCAGAGAGACAATTTTTAGGTTTGAATGAGTCACTTTTCCAACTCCTTTAGCAGCCTCGATCGAGAACTCATCATCAATTCTTGCTATCAAACAGTTCCAGGATGGCGCTGACGCCGTTAAAGAAAACAGCTCCTTTGGTTAGGGCTAAACCACGAATATGCCTCAATCTCATTCTCGTCTACTTTCTTTCCTGCAAATCGCGTCTCCAGTTGCGATCGCGATCGCGTTTCCACTTGGCTGTTTGGTGATGCTCGATTGGCTGTTCGAGCTTCCTTTCCTCAAGAATGTATTTCCACAGCACTCCCACAGCGACATCGGACTGGCAATCCTTGGAGTGATGAACGCGGTGGTTTTTGGCATCCTGGTTTGGTGGAATGCGAAAACATTAAAAACCATAGACTCCCAACGGCAACAAGCAGAAGAAGAACTGCGCCAACTCAATGCAGAACTGGAGGAGCGAGTCGAGCAGAGTACGGCACAATTGAGGCAAGCCAACGAACAATTGGCAAGCGAAATTGCCGAACGCAAGCAAGCAGAGGAGACACTCTCTCACCGCCAGCAGGAATTCAAAGCCGTGCTTGAAAATGCGCCCGATGCGATGATGCGTCTTGACAAACAAATGCGTTATGTTTACGTCAATTCATTTGTCGAGCGGAGCACGGCAATGCCCGCGCTGGCATTCATCGGTAAGACTCCTGAAGAAGCCGGCTCACCAAAAGAGTTGTGCCAGCTTTGGGAAGATACCCTGCGGATGGTTTTTGAAACAGGTCAAGAACAAGCGATTGAATTCCAGACTGTCACGGTAAACGGATTCCGCAACTTTCAATCGCGTGTGGTTCCGGAGTTTAACCAGCAAGGTGAAATCGAAACTGCCTTGGTTGTGAGCCGCGACATCAGCGATCTCAAACGCGCCGAGGCAGCTCTCCAAAAAGAACGAGAATTCTTAAAAGTATTGCTAGATAACGTAGAAGCCGGAATCGTTGCTTGTGATGCCAACGGTGTCCTGACTCTGTTTAATCAGGCTTCACGAGCCTTTCATGGCTTGCCAGAACAACCGCTTCCGGCTGAGCAGTGGGCAGAATACTACGATTTATATATGTCCGACGGCAAAACGCCTATGAAGCGGGAAGATATCCCGCTGTTTCGAGCGTTACAAGGGGAGCATGTCCGCGATGTAGAAATGGTCATCGCCCCAAAATCAGGCAAAGTTCGCACCTTATTAGCTAGCGGGCAGGCATTTTTTGATTTGCAGGGAACCAAGCTGGGTGCTGTTGTTGCCATGCACGATATCACCGAGCGCAAACGAGCCGAGGAGGCACTGCGAGAAAGCGAGGAACGGCTACAGGCAATCGTGGATAATTCCACAGCGCTGATTTATCTAACGGATATTCAGCACAGAATCCTGCTGATCAACAACAGGTTTGAAGATTTGTTTCACATCAATAGAGAGCAGCTCCTCGGTAAAAGCCTGTACGATATCTGGCCGTTTGCGATCGCTGATGCCTTTGTCAAGAATAACCAAAAGGTACTCGCCGGTAAAATTCCGATAGAAATTGAAGAAGTTGCCCCTCACGACGACGGGTTACACACCTACATTTCGATCAAGTTTCCCCTTTATGACTCTAGTGGCGTTCTTTATGCAGTTTGTGGCATCTCCACCGACATCACCGAACGCAAGCAGGTAGAGGAACACATTCGCGCCCTGAACGCCGATCTTGAGGGGCGAGTGAACGAGCGGACAGCAGAGCTAAGGCTAATCAACCAAGCATTGCAAAGTGAAATCAGCGAGCGTCAGCGGGCAGAAGAAGAACGCGCCCAACTCTTGCTCCGCGAACAGGAAGCTCGTGAATTAGCCGAAGCAAGCGAACAGCGCTATCGCTTTCTCGCTGAATCCATCCCGCAGATAGTCTGGACTGTAGACTCAGATAGTGATTTCGATTACGTCAATCAGCGCTGGGTTGATTACAGCGGATTAACCCTCTCACAAAGCCAGGGTGACGGATGGTTCTCTGTCCTACATCCGGACGATCGGCTGGTGTCGATAGAGCGGTGCCATCAATCTGCGGAGGCGGGCGAGAGTTACGAAATCGAAAATCGCTTCAAACGGGCTGCGGACGGACAATATCGCTGGCACCTAACTCGCGCAGTGCCGATGAAAGATCCTACCGGACGAATCGTTAAGTGGTTCGGCACCTGCACAGACATCGACGACCAGAAACATACGGCGGAGGCGCTGCGAGAAAGCGAGGCGCGGTTGCAGGCGATTCTAGATAACATTCCGGCAGTTATCTACCTCAAGGACACTGAGGGCAAGTTTATTTTTATTAATCACCAGTTTGAAATTCTTTTTCATATTGATGGAGAAAAGGTTAAAAGCAAGACTGATTACGATCTCTTCCCCAAAGAAATGGCGGATGTATTTCGGGCGAACGATCGAAAGGTACTTGAAGCCAGAACTGCTGTGGAGTGGGAAGAAGTTGTGCCTCAAGATGACGGACTACACACGTACATTTCGACTAAGTTTCCCCTGTGCGACGCGGCTGGAGTTCCTTATGGAGTTTGCGGCATCTCCACCGACATCACCAAACGCAAACGAGCCGAGGAGGCATTACAAGAAAGCGAAGCTCGGTTTAGGCGCGTCGTTGAATCCAACATGATTGGGATTCTCTTCTGGGATGTGTCAGGTAACGTTACAGAAGCCAACAACGCCTTCTTAGAGATGGTCGGGTACACGCGGGAGGATCTGCTTTTAGGAAAAGTGGATTGGAAAAAGATGACTCCTGTGGAATATAACTATCTCGATGAAAAGGGCATCCAGGAGCTAGCCGTGACGGGGATTTGTAGCCCCTTTGAGAAGGAATATATTCGTAAAGATGGCAGTCGCATCCCTGTTTTGCTCGGCGGTGCTGTGCTGGAAGGATCTCAAGATAAAGGTGTGTGCTTTGTCATTGACATCACTGAGCGTAAGCGGATGGAGGAGGCTCTCTTCAAACAAGCACAGGAACTCGCTCGTTCTAATGCGGAACTGGAACAATTCGCTTATGTAGCTTCCCATGACTTGCAGGAACCGCTGCGAATGGTTGCCAGCTACACCCAGCTTCTGTCTCGGCGCTACAAAGGGAGACTGGATGAGGACGCCGACGATTTTATTGATTTTGCCGTCGATGGCGCGAACCGCATGCAACGGCTGATTCAAGATTTGTTGGAGTATTCGCGCCTGGGAACGCGAAGTCGGGAATTTGAGATGGTGGATTGCGATCGCTCTTTTGAGGAAGCGATCGCCAATCTGCAAATTGCGATCGCCGAAAATAATGCCACCATTACCCGCGATCCCCTACCCTCGGTGAGGGGGGATGCGACTCAAATCGGGCAGCTGTTACAGAACTTAATTGGGAATGGAATCAAGTTTCGTAAAGATGCCCCCCCCCAGGTTCACGTTTCCGCTCAAACAAGCGAAAATGAATGGGTCTTCTCAGTCCGCGATAACGGTATTGGGATTGCCCCAGCTCATCAAGCACGAATTTTTGTCATTTTTCAACGTTTGCACGCACGCGAAACCTATCCTGGTAACGGAATTGGTTTAGCTATCTGCAAAAAAATCGTCGATCGACACGGTGGGCGGATCTGGGTGGATTCTGAATGGGGACAGGGAAGTGTATTCTACTTTACAATTCCCAGAACAGGAGAGAACCCAAGGTGAATCTGGGTAATAGACCCGTAGAAATCCTGCTAGTTGAAGACAATGAGGGTGATATTCGGCTCACCCAAGAAGCATTTAGAGACAGTCAGGTTGGGAATCACCTGACTGTTGTCCGGGATGGTGTTGAAGCGATCGCCTTCCTCAAAAGAGAAGAAAAGTATGCCAATGCCGTTCGTCCCGATATTATCCTCCTTGACCTCAATTTACCGAAGCGCAACGGTATTGAAGTGTTGACAGAAATCAAGCAGGATGACCAGCTTAAAAGGATTCCCGTCATCGTTCTGACCTCCTCCCAAGCCGAACCAGATATTCTCAGCAGCTACGATTTACATGCCAACTGTTTCATCAGTAAGCCGATTGACCTAGATCGGTTCCTGCGGGTGGTGCAGTCAATCGAGGACTTCTGGCTCACCATCGTCAAACTCCCCCCAGAATAGAAAAAGCGAACCAAAAAATATTTTTCTGCTCACTTTAAATTTCTCCTAGATTGGGCTTACAATGATAGTTTTGGTTAAAGTCTGAAGGGTACACAAGAGGAAGCTATATGTCCCGATATCGAGGCCCACGCCTCAGAATTGTGCGTCGCTTGGGCGATCTGCCCGGTTTAACTCGCAAATCAGCCCGCCGTGCATATCCACCAGGACAGCATGGTCAAGCCCGGAAGAAGCGCTCAGAGTATGCTGTCCGACTAGAGGAAAAGCAGAAACTCCGCTTCAATTATGGCTTAAGTGAAAAGCAGCTGCTGCGTTACGTGCGGAAAGCACGTCGCGCCACGGGTTCCACGGGTCAAGCATTGCTGCAACTGTTAGAAATGCGTCTGGATAACACCGTTTTCCGGATGGGGATGGCTCCCACGATTCCTGGGGCGCGTCAGCTAGTCAATCACGGTCATGTGTTGGTGAATGGTCGTGCGGTGAATATTCCCAGCTATCAGTGCCGTCCGGGAGAGGTCATCAGTGTCCGAGATAAGGAAGGATCTCGCCGGTTAGTGCAACAGAACCTGGAATATCCAGGTTTGGCAAATATGCCCAGCCATCTAGAGTTTGACAAAACCAAGATGACTGGCAGAGTCAACGGCGTGATTGAGCGCGAATGGATCGCGCTGCAAATCAACGAACTGCTGGTGGTTGAGTACTACTCACGCCAAGCTTAAGATAGTTTTGAGTTTTGAGTTTTGAATAATTCAGGACTCATTCAAAACTCAAAATTATTTTTTAGCCCCCAATTTGCGACATGGTGCGGCTATACGCACCAGTCGTGCCAGCATCTCTCTGCTTATAGTTAATCTCTGGTTTCATTAACAGCAATTGCTGCACTTGATTGCGGAGTTCGGCGGTATTAACACCGGCGCGAAGGGCGGTTTTTAGGTCAATTTGACCCGTCTCATTCAGCAGACAGGGACGCAACCAGCCATCCGCAGATAGACGCATCCGGTTACAGCGATCGCAAAAACACTCGGACATCTGACTAATAAATCCTAGCGTCCCTTTGGCTCCGGGAATCTGGAAGACATCGGCGGGACCGTTACCCCGAACAAAAGATTCTGTCAATCCAAAGATGTCGCGGATGCGTTGGCGCAAATCGGCGGATGCCACCCAACCATTTCCGACAAATAACCGATCGTTGCCAATTGGCATAAACTCAATAAACCGGACGTGCCAATGCCGGTCAATTGTTAACGCAGCGAGATCCAGCACTTCTTGGTCGTTCACACCGGGAATGACCACCACATTCAGCTTCAGAGGATCGAACCCGACGCGATGGGTGGCTTGAATTCCGTCCCAAACTTTCTGCCACTGAGAACGACCGCGATTGCCGATAATTTTGTCAAAGGTTTCGGGATTGAGCGAATCCAGACTGATATTCAGGCGTCGCAACCCGGCGTCGTAGAGTTGTTGGGCGATTGGGGCGAGTAAAAACCCGTTGGTGGTCATTGAGAGGTCTTGCGTTTCCGGCAGGGACGCGATCGCCTCCACCAACTCCACCACCCGCGGACGCAGTAGCGGTTCGCCCCCAGTTAGACGAAATCGAGTAAATCCTACCGGGATAAATACCTCTTCGATCAGGGTGAGCAATTCTTCATCAGTTAACAGCTGTTGCTGCAAAATGTAGTCAAGCTCAGCACCCTCCGGCATACAGTACTGACACCGGAAATTGCAGCGGTCAATTAAGCTAATCCGAAGGTAGTCTACCTGATTCATGTTTTTTTGGGGTTGATGAGAACACCAACCCCTAACCCCTACCCTTATTCTGATCCATTTGTCAGTGGATCTACAGTAATTGGGGCCCGAAGCGGCACAAGTTGCAGTTTCGGCGAAATGAGCGATCGCCAAACCTTCCGAATCGGATGACTGCGATGCTCCTTGACAAAGACTAAAGGCAGGATAGCCACAAGTCGTAAAACAGCAGACAGAGCAAACACGGTTGGCAAGCCACCGAAATTGTCCAACTCAGCCAGAAATCCCCCGACAGTCGTTCCCAGTGCGCCACTGACACCCGCAACCGCCGCAGCGATCGCAAAGTAAGCAGATTGATGGCGTCCTGCTGCCACAGCCATTTGCAAATTGTTGGTACACAAGTCAATCGCTGCCCAGGTGCCACCCATGAACAGGTGTAAAAGCGGGAACCAAACCCAAACCGAAACTGGGTCAGCTCCCAGCCCCAGCCAGAGTAAAGGTGTCAGTGCTGCCAACACCCCCACAAATACCAGAAGTGGACGATTCCCAATTCGGTCTGCCAGCTTCCCCCATACCACCATCATTACCAAGGTAGCCGCCGCCGTTAAGCTGCTATAGAGCGTTACCCAGCTGACATCGATATTCAGGTTGTCCAGCAGATAGAGACCGAAGAAAGGAGTGCAGATATTAACCGCAAATGCCCAAAAGCTAAAGTAAAGCAGAAACCTGACAAAATTGCCATTTTTGAGCAGAGCGATCGCAGTTCCCCAACGCTCAGTTTCCCCTGCCTCGTCAGCAGTGCCGTGCTGCGTCTGGGGATTCACATCCACCATGAAGAACTGACAGCCCAAACTAATTAACCCAATGATGACTCCCAAGAACAAGACCACACCGTATCCCTGAAGCGGCCCGCCAGGCCAAACCGACACGGCTAGACCGAGCAGGGGTACGGAGAGCAGAGTGGTCAAGCTGATAGCACTGTTGCGAAAGCCAAAATATCGCCCCCGCAACTGTTCCGGAACCAACGCCGCCATCCAGCTGAGCCAGTTAGCACTGCCCAAGCTGCCAATGATATTGGTTGCCAAGACGATTGCTAATGTCCAGCTGACCAGGTTGGGCGAATCCGTTGGGTGCCAGCAACTCCAACTAATTCCTGCCACTAAAATTAGCCACAGCAGCCGCGACGGGCCGTAGATCCAGACATTAAACCAGTGGCGACTGATGGTTCGTTCTGACAGATACGCTCCTAGTGGTTGCAGCAAATTCACCAGCATGGGGACGGACGACAACATCCCAATCTCCATTGGGCTTGCACCTAATTGGAGTAAGAAATTACTGAGCAGGACGCCGCCGGTAATGCCGCCAAACACGACAGCAAAGACAGCATCCCAAGTAGACGCTTTTAGGCTAGACCGAATTACCTGTTTGGAAAGTTTGGAAGGTGAATTGGAAGAAACTACCAGCGGGGAAGCGGCGGGAGTTTCTAAAACCTCCAAAGCTGGAAGAGATACGGTTTCAGCTGGGACTTGCAACGGTAAACTCCTCGACTGGTTTAGATAGGCTGGAATAGGGAACCACTGACTTTGTCTCTATTAAAGAACCCTCTTGCCGACAGCACGGACGACAGCCTTGTCTGTCTTGGCTCGAAGATGGACGTTTTAGAAGGATAGACTGAGAATTCTAGGTTGGGCAGCTTCCCGCAGTCAGATAACTTTCTCAATCCTTTGAAACAAACATTCAAAATAATTAAATCTCTCTGCCGCTAGTTAATAAATGGTAGCAATTGTGTATCAGACCAGTGGACGTAAAACCAATACATCTTCACTTAACCTTTCCCCTAGAAAAGGCTGATTTCGTGGTTTCCCCTGGCCTTGTAAGGAAGGATTCAGGGGTTAGATTTGTCTGAGTGGAGGAAAAATTGAGCGCCAAACTTTTCTCCCTTAAACATCCCTTTCCCACTTTTTCTACCCAAAGACGGACTGGCGAGTAACAGCACTTGAAATCTCGGTTCTCTTCGTCAGAGTAGAGTCGCTGCCTCTTCTAGGGTTCCCAAGAAACCTCAGTGAATATCTACAAGCCGGTTAATGAATTGCTCGAACTGCCATTGTCCAAAGCCTTTTCTTTCAGAAAACGGCGATTTCAGTAGTCTTTTGAGAATTTGTAACCAGTATCATCTCTATATCAGGGCGCAGGAGAACCGATTTAAACCGCCAAGACATCGTTGGTACCCTTTAGGGGTGCCTAACCAAAAATCATCGCATCTGCCAAAAGAGAGGGGAGCTGAAGTGCATGGCAAACAAGCAACAGCGAGCTTTACTCAAGCAAGGAGTAGAAGCTTGGAATAAGTGGCGTAAATTGAGTCCGGGAATCCCGCCAAATTTAATTGGAGCCGATTTACGCCAGGAAGATTTGGGTGGAGTTAACCTGGCGGGGGCGTCTCTGTGCAGTGCTGACCTGAGTGGAGCCAATCTGATGCAGGCATCTCTGCATCGAACAGACCTTCGGGGTGCGGATTTGAGGGGAGCATCCCTGAGTAAAGCGGACTTGTCAGAGGCAGATATCACTGAAGCTAATCTCAGCGAAGCCTACCTCTTTGAGGCGAACCTGAGCCGAGTAAACCTTGAAGGTGCAGATATGCACTGGGTCTACCTGGGTAAAGCTGATTTGTCTGGGGCGAATTTGGTTGGGGCGAACCTTAGAGAGGTAGATATGCGGGGAGCCAATCTAATCGGGGCGAACCTCCGCGAGGCGGATTTGTTTAAAGCGAATCTAATTGGGGCGGATTTACAAGGAGCCGATCTGCGCGGGACGAATTTGGGTGAGGCTAACTTAATGGGGGCAAGGTTGCTCAAGACTAACTTTGAGAATGCAAACCTAGAGGGTTGTTTAGTTTATGGGATTTCGTCTTGGGGGTTAAAGTTGGAAGGAGCCAACCAGTCAAATTTGGTGATTACTCCGCCAGATTATCCAGCGATCGCACTGGATAATCTGGAAGTGGCGACGTTTATTTACTTGTTGCTGAATCATCAAAAAATCCGCGAGGTTTTCCCCACGATTGCTTCCAATATCGTGCCGATCTTGGGCAGTTTCAAAGCAGATCGCCGGAAAGATTTGCTGGAGGAGATTCGGAATGCCCTTCGCCAACATGACTATTTGCCTTTGTCGGTGGAGTTAGAAAAAGCAGCGACGCCGGAACTCACAGAGGCAATCTCCACGGTAGCTGGGATGGCGAAGTTTGTGATTGTGGATTTCACGGACGCCAGCAGCATCCCCCAAGAATTACTAAAAATTCTCCAAGGTATCCCTTTGGTGCCGGTTCAACCGTTAGTACAAGTGGATAGCAAAGAGGTGGCTGTGTCGGAGGAGTTTCAGGAATATCCTTACGCTCAACCCATTTACCAGTATCAGAGCCTTGAAGATGCGATCGCTTCTGTAGAAGAAAAAATTATTGCCCCCGCTGAGGCAAAGGCGAATGATTTACTGACCGGACGTTAGGCACGCCAATCCCGTACCTCTCTATTACCTCTACGATGGTTGACGCTGATTTGATTGTTCGCTGAAATCGCCATCTTGCTTAGGATGTCTTCCGTAACTACGGAAACGGTGTTTGTAGCTAAGACTACAAACTACCGTTCCTATTGGCATGGCACACCTGGTAAATTTTTCCGGAATTTGCGGGCGCGTGTCGAAAAAAACTGGCAAGGCTCTTGACAAAGCTCTGCTTACTTCGGCGGAAACTGAGTTTCAATTTTACCGAGTAGTTTTTCTAGAATTGCGTACCGAGCGGATGAGCGATCGCGAAGCCGATAACAAAGCGATTAAACTGACAAATGTTTTTCACCTTATCCAAGAACGGCTATAAAGCAATCACAGTATGCTTTTTAGTCTAAATAAAACCCTTGGCAGTATCGCTAAATGCGATCGCTTTTCCCCTCTTCTTCTGGTGTGCCCCCGTAATCTCACCTAGTTCAAAACAAAAGCCTTTTTTGTTGTTCTACATATTATGTCATTCTTGTCTGTATACTTAGTAACATTTATGGCGAAATTTATCTTTAAGCTCAGTAAATATACTACTTGTTTAAAGATTGTGTAAATATGTACTCTTAATGGTAGTCAGACTCAAGGCGTATTCCTTAAGATATAGATCATCAAATTAAACCATTTACGTGTAATTACGTAGTTACTTAATTTGTTAAATCCAAAATTACAAAAATTAGCTGCCAGCAAAAGCGTAAAGTCGCTGGTCGCAATCACTTGAAGTATGTTTGGATATCTGAGTTCAAGTATTGAATGTTTGTGAATTTAGAGAGGATTTATGGAAAGCTATATGGCAAAAAACAACATAGATTTTAAAACAAACCCGACAGGAATTGAGATTGAAACCCGGTTGAAAAATCGGACAAATAAGCAACAATTGGATCTGCTCAAACAAGGAGTGAAAGCCTGGAATGAGGAAAGACAACAGAATCCTCAAATCCGAGCAGACCTAAAGATGGCTAACCTTAAACGAGCCAACCTCAGCACAGCCAATCTCAGTGGGGCAGACCTCTCCTTAGTCAACTTCAGCGGGGCTAATCTGACCTCGGCTAACCTGAGCGGAGCCAACCTCAGTAGAGCCAACCTCAGCGGGGCAGACTTGAGATGGGCAGACCTCAGCGGCGCACTCCTAGATGGGACAGACCTCAATGGCGCACTCCTAAGTGCTGCCAATCTCAGCAAGGCAAAATTCAACAAAACCAACTTAAAAGGGACAGTCCTGAGCGGAAGCAACTTGAGCAATTCAGAAATCAGTGAAGCCAACTTCAGTGGGGCAGACCTGAGATGGGCAAACCTGAGACGAGCAGTCGTCAGCGTGGCAGACTTCCGCAAGACAGACCTGAGATGGGCAAACTTGAGTGAGGCTCAAGTGGTGCGGACAAATTTAGAGGGAGCCAACCTTGAGGAGTGTTCAATTTGTGGAATTTCCACTTTGGGATTAAAACTGAAGGGAGCCAAGCAGTTGAGTCTAGCCATCACTTCTGGCAGTGAACCCGCGATCGCAGTGGACAATCTGGAAGTTGCCGAGTTTATCAGTCGGTTGCTCAACACTCAAAAAATCCCCGATTTCAATAACACTATCTCTTCTAAAGTCATACTGGTTCTGGGTCGCTGCACCCAGGAGCGCAAGCCAATCTTGGATGCACTTCGCAAATATAACTATTTGCCGGTGGTTATAGACTGCGAGACATCGACAAGTAAAGACCTGACGGAAACCATCTCGACGCTGGCTCAAATTTCGCGGTTCATCATTGCCGATCTCACCGATCCTAGAAGTATTCCTCAAGAATTGCACGCCATTATTCCCAATCTGCAATCGGTGCCGGTGCAGCCATTGCTACATACTTCAGCCCAGAAAGAATACGCGATGTTTGAAGATTTCCAACGCTATCCTTGGGTGTTGGAAACATATTGGTATAACGCCTTTGAGGAAGCGATCGCCTCTTTTAAGAACAAAGTCATTGTCCCTGCTGAAGCGAAGGCAAGGGCTTTATTAGGCGGTTGATTGAGATCGGTGGCAACTTGCGATAACAATCATTGATCGATCGTTATCTTCTACCTGATACCTTACCCCTGCACGATGATTGCAGGGGTTTTACTGCCTATGATGCTTGTTGACGCAGTTTTTCGACATACTGCTCAAACTCTTGCTCAGAAACATAATCTATTTCCCCGTCTCCCAAAGTAATCTTTGAAAGATACTGCATTGCACGCTTAAACTCGCCAGTATCCCACTCATAGGCAAGAACATCCATGCCCCCGTCTTCGGTCTCGATTGCCTTAACGGGTCGATCTCCTACAATGCAGTAGAGTGGTAAGTCCATAATATGATGATCCGCTAGTTAACTTGATTCGCTGCTTGTACCGATTCTATTGAGTGCATACCGACATTACTTTGAGTTATCCAGTCAATGTCAATCATCCACCCGCGTTAGCTAAAGCCTGATCGTAAAGTGCTTTTGCTTCTGCATTAAGCTGATCAATTTTTGCTTTTTCTTCTGAGCTTAAAGCCCGATCGGCTGTTTGAGCTGCTGCCTCTATTTTCCGAACCTCTTCGTATATTTTATGCCCTGCACCTGACTTAACCTCTAGAATTTGGGTTAGATGGAGTTGCAATTCTGCAATATGACCATTTGATAGCTGAACGTTTAGAAGAATATCGCGATAGCCAGCTGGGGTAGGTTGTGCAAAGCGATTCTTTTCTCGCACCAGCGTTAAATTTCGATTGCAGACATCTAGCCCACCCATTAAGTCAGGAAATGACTTGTAAACTATAGAACCGCGTGCAATATCTACTAATTTAGAAACATCCCCCTTGTAATCAGCCATTGTTTTCTCCATTGCTCGTTCTCGCCCTTTTAAGGCTTGAGGTAGCTTTGCCACCCCAGAGGTCTCACTGGCAATTTGAGTGACTTTTTCGTACAGTTCCGGTTGAGCTTCTTCTGCTTGTTTGTAGAGTTTGTCTAAATCTCCTGCCACATCTCCACTAAATCCTGCTGTTGACTGTGCAGGACTTTGATCGCCTTGGCGCTGAATAACGGACTTTTGCTGCGGTTGCAGCGATCGCTGCACTGCACTGCCATTCTGCTGAACAACGTGAGTAAGTTCATGGGCGATCAACTCTTGTCCGCCCCGGCTTCCCGGCTCATATGCTCCCGCCCGGAAGAAAATATCCTGCCCTGTTGTAAATGCCTTCGCCTGGATTGAGCGATTCAACTGGTTAGATTGAGCATCCGTATGAATCTTCACCCCACTGAAGTCAGCCCCAAACGCCTGCTCCATCGGTTCGCGAATACTCTGCGCCAGTGGCTGTCCGCTTCCTCGTGCCTGTTGGATGGTTGCTTCGAGATCCGCTGAGGCGGGTTTCCCATCCTCACTAGACTGACACTGTATCATCGGCTTCATCTGGAGTTCTTTTTCTTCTTCCTCTTCTGGCATCACCTCGCGTTGCAGAGTGGGTACATCCAACTTTCTCATCAATTTGTTTTGATGATTCGGGATTCCCTGTTGATGCATCGCGTTGGAGCTTTGCACCATGCCAGCTTTTATGGTTTGAGCCAACTTACTTTCTGGCTGGCTAAGATCCCTTCCATAACTCGGCATGGGTGCATGAAGCCGTTGCACCACTTCTGCTGCTGTCTTGTCTGCTTCCTGTTCGTATTTATCCCCTGGCTCTCCAATCGTGAGTTTCGGTTGAATCAGTGACGGTGTTGGGATTGGGATGTCAGGACTTTGGCTTGAAATATTGGCGAAATTGTGACCAAAACGCTGGGCACTTTCCAGTTGTGCCTGTAGGTCTGGTGTTTCGTGAGTTTGGGGTTTCTCCTGAACTGGGAAAGGGCGCGGCTTAAACTGGCTGTTAACTGGTACGAAAGTAGAATTTTGCGGAGCTTTTTGGGGGTCGTGCGATCGCGTTGCCATAGTCACAAATAACTTCTTCTATTTAGTTCAGTTAAGGAATAATTGAGAGCCATCAGGCTCATAGATAGAACCTAAGCGAGAACTCACGGGATCAGTAGAGTATATTTACGGGTTTTCTAATTTCGGAGAGTTAGATATAGCAACACAATGTAATAAATCGACTGTTGGAGAAGAAATCTATACCACCCAAATGTTGAGTCGAGAACCGTTTTTCCTGTCAATTCGTTAAGGCGATCGCTTTATGACCAATAACAAGCGAATGAATTCTGAAAAGACTGCCATTGCTGAATTCACTTGTACTGATGAAGTGACTCCTGAACCAGACAAAGCAGTAAGGTAAGGAGTTAAGTTTGTCCGCTCCGAAATAATATGAGTCTCCATCTTGGCTCACAACTGGGATGATTGAGCGGTTCTCACTGACGTTTAATACATCGGGAGGTTAGTACAGCTAGCTCTGTGTTAACCTCCCGATGTATTAGAACGCTCATTGACAACTGCTATAACGCAAAGTTGTTCTGAGCCGATTCCAGGACTGTTTGCGTCGCCACATCCAGAAATTCAATCGAAAGATTCTTGCCTAGTGCTACGGCTCGCTTCATTCCAGTCAGTAAGCACTTGACTCCGTCCCTTTTCACGGCGTTGACTGACAGCAGATCTACTACGACAGTGTCAGTTGCCAACTCCAAGGCTTGCTCTAGAGACTTGCTGAAGGCGGGGCTGGTGACACTATCTAGACAACCGCTGGGTCTTAGTACCACTGTGCTAGGGCGAATTTCCTGGCAGCTAACTTGAGCGCGAGGCTTGGTGACTGAGTTCATAATAGCTTTCATGGGATTTTTTAAAACGTGTCGTCAATCGAAGAACACAACCTATCTACAAACACATTCCACTAAAATCCCGAAGGTTCTGATGTCAAATGTCACGCTTGTCAGTGTTTGCGATCGCTATTAAACAATGATCTGTCCCCAACCCCGGTCTGGATATACATTGCCCGTGTTTGCCTGTGCCGCTGCTGTTGCCGCCTTGCGCTGGTTGCAGCAAGGAGCGTCACCGTTGGACGCCGTGCCAGTAGATTTAATTGAACCCGCCGAAACGGTGTTGATTCCGATTGAGCAGGTTGCCGGTATCGGTGAAGGGATGGCGTTAGCGATCGCTCGTAGCGATCCTGGCGATAACCTTGACCTTACCCGCAACACGCCAGTCTGGGCGCTGGTAGAAATTAAAAATCAAGGATTAAAAATTAATAATGAACAAAAAGAGTTTTTAGATCCTCCGCCCTCAGTCACGATCAAAGGCGGTGAAGGGATCGGGCGTTTGGTGAGTGCTGACGATCAACCTGCTATTTATCGTTATGCTCAGCGGCTGATCCGAGAGAATTTGGAGCGGATGCTGGAACCTGACGAGAAAATCCAGGTGACGATTATTTTGCCAGAAGGGCGTAAACTCGCTCAACGCACCTCAAATGAAGCCTTTGGGGTTGTGGAAGGACTCTCCTTACTCGGAACAAGCGGCATTTCCCAACCCCTGAGTGCCCCCGGACAACTGGAGGCTTTCCGCGAGGAACTGCAACAGAAGGCTAACTGTTTTGATTGTTTGGTGTTTTGTATCGGGGAAAATGGCTTAGATTTAGCCCAGCGGTTGGGAATCAATCCAGAAAGAATGATTAAGACAGCGAATTGGCTGGGACCATTGCTAGCATCATCAGGAGTGCAAAAAGTCAAGAATATCTTATTATTTGGCTACCACGGAAAATTGATGAAACTTGCGGGTGGGATTTTTCACACCCATCATCACTTGGCAGATGGACGTCAGGAAATTTTGACCGCTCATTGTGCGAATCTCGGTTTACCAACGCCGGTATTGCAGGCAGTTTTGAAGAGCGCCACTGCTGAAGACGCCTTGAAATACCTGCGCCAATTGGATGCAGCAGGTAGTACCGATTGGGTGGGGCAAGTTTATGGCGCGATCGCTCAAAGCATTGACAAGCGATCGCACGATTACATCCGCACTCACAGCGAACAACTCGTTACGGTCGGTTCCGTCCTGTTTGACCGCGATCGCCAAATTATCGTTAAAAGTAAAACAGGTACCTCGTTACTGTATCAAGTGTGTTAGTTTTATATGAATACACATCAACTTAATAAATAGCAATAAAGAAGTTTTTTATCTGCCGCTATTGTCAGTGGCGTAATCGAATCATGGAAGACTGGCTAATAGCAATAAACAATTAGCCAGTTTTTAATCCATTAAAGACTATCTGTACATCTGTACTCTACCTACTCAGGATAAGCCGGTGACTCTCCAGACTGAAACACCGCCTCAAATCGAGTATTTGGGGCAACTAAATCGCCAAATGATTGTGATTCTTGACTTCGGCTCTCAGTATTCTGAACTGATTGCCCGTCGGATTCGGGAAACACAAGTTTACTCGGAAGTTCTTTCCTATCGCACCACTGCCGAACAGCTACGACAGCTAAATCCCAAGGGGATTATCTTCTCCGGTGGTCCAAGTTCGGTGTATGACACGGGTGCCCCCCATTGCGATCCGGAAATATGGAACCTGGGGATTCCCGTCCTGGGAGTCTGTTACGGGATGCAGATAATGGTGCAGCAATTGGGTGGGGAAGTCACCAAAGCTGACCGGGGTGAGTATGGCAAGGCGTCGCTATTGATTGACGATCCCACAGATTTGCTCACCAATGTGGAAGATGGCACGACCATGTGGATGAGCCACGGGGACTCTGTAACCAAGATGCCGTCGGGGTTTGAAGTGTTGGCACACACGATAAATACGCCAGCCGCAGCGATCGCTCATCACGAGAAAAAGCTATACGGAGTTCAATTCCACCCCGAAGTCGTCCATTCGATTGGGGGAATTGCCTTAATCCGTAACTTTGTCTATCACATCTGCGACTGCGAACCGACTTGGACAACAGCGGCGTTTGTTGAGGAGTCGATTCGAGAGATTCGGGCAAAAGTCGGCGATAAGCGGGTGTTGCTAGCACTTTCTGGCGGCGTTGATTCTTCCACGCTTGCCTTTTTGCTGCACAAGGCAATTGGCGACCAACTGACGTGCGTATTTATCGACCAAGGCTTCATGCGTAAGTATGAACCAGAACGGTTGGTGAAGCTGTTCCACGAGCAATTTCACATTTCTGTCGAGTATGTGCAAGCACGCGATCGCTTCCTCAATCAAATTGAAGGAATTAGCGATCCTGAAGAAAAGCGTCGCCGCATCGGGCACGAATTTATCCGCGTATTTGAAGAAGAATCTCGACGCCTTGGCCCCTTTGACTACCTTGCCCAAGGTACTCTCTACCCCGACGTCATTGAATCAGCCGACACGAACGTCGATCCCAAAAGTGGCGAACGGGTGGCAGTGAAAATTAAGAGTCATCACAACGTCGGCGGCTTGCCCAAAGATTTGCGCTTCAAGTTGATCGAACCTTTACGAAAATTGTTCAAAGATGAAGTGCGAAAAGTCGGTCGCTCGATTGGATTGCCAGAGGAAATTGTACAACGGCAACCCTTCCCTGGTCCGGGACTGGCGATTCGCATTTTAGGCGAAGTGACGCCAGAACGGTTAAATATCCTGCGGGATGCTGACTTAATTGTTCGTCAGGAAATTAATCGCCAGGGGATGTACCACGACTTCTGGCAAGCTTTTGCCGTGTTGCTGCCGATCCGCAGCGTAGGCGTAATGGGCGATCAGCGCACCTACGCTTACCCGATTGTCTTGCGCTTTGTTTCTAGCGAAGATGGCATGACGGCAGACTGGGCGCGTGTTCCCTACGATTTGTTGGAAACGATTTCCACCCGAATTGTGAATGAAGTTCGGGGTGTGAATCGAGTGGTTTACGATATTACTTCTAAGCCACCTGGAACTATCGAGTGGGAATAATAAAGTAGTAAGAATTTTTAACGCAAAGGTACCCAAAGGTTAGCGCCAAGGTACGCAAAGTTTAAGAGACGGAGTGAAAGCTCTGTCTCTTTTTGGCTTGAAAGAGCGGTTCAACTGGATTTTGAAATAAATTATGTTTTCTTTAACTTTTGTGGAAAACTCGTAAAATTCTGTGGAAAAGTCCCCTCATCTGTGGAAAACTACCTAGATTTTGATTCTGCTTCGTAGGTAATTTGATCGGATTGGTAAGCAGGTGGCTCGATGTGAATCAAAATTCGGACGGGGCTAAATCTTTCTTTTAGGCGGTTCTCGACTTCTTCTGTAATTTGGTGGGCAGTTTCTACATCGGTGACGTCTACAATCAAGTGCATTTCGATGAATACCTGACGCCCAACAACGCCTCTAGAAGCAATTTCGTGACAATTAATCACTCCTGGAACTTGGATGACGATCCCATGAATGGCTTCGGGCGCGATCGCCATCTCATCGACTAGCCAGGGCAAATTATCTTTAATCACGTTCCAACCACTGCGAAACACTAACAAGGCAACGGGAAAGGAGAGAATAATATCCAACCACTGAAGTTGCGGCAGATTCAATACCTGTCCTTGCCAGACGCCAATCAACCCACCCAAAACAGCAATTGTCACCCAGACATCGCTCATGGTGTGCTGGGCATCTGCAATTAAAATGGGGCTGCCTACCTGCTGCCCAACATGGCGTTCGTAGAACGTGACAAAAATATTCACGCCCAGCACAATCAGCAGTAACCACAGCTCAGAGGGGGAAATGATGACGGGTTTACCACCGCCGCTGAGAATTCGTTCAATTGCCCCTTGCAGAATTTCAAAGCAGGCAATTCCTAAGAAGGCGGCAATTCCTAACGCTCCCACGCCCTCAAATTTCTGGTGTCCGTAAGGATGATCCCGATCGGGTTGGGGCGAAGAAAATCGGCTGGCAATTAATCCCAAAATGTTGTTGGCGCTATCGGTAACGCTATGCAAGGCATCCGCTAGCAAGCTGAGAGAACCCGTCCATGACCCCAGCACTGCCTTCAACGTCATGACGAACAGATTGAGCAGTAGGGTAATGATTAAAACCTTACGCACTGCCGAGCGGTTATCTGCTACCACAGAATTTTCCTCACTCGCCATTTAGAGTTCTATGGCATTCAGTCTAAAGCTTGTGGCTTCACCTTGCATATATCCTCTTGTAAATGCTGTCTGTTCTAAGTTATGAGTGATAAGTTGATTCACAATTCAAAACTCTTGATTGCTCATGTCTTCTTCAAAACTCATCCTCAACTTAGTTGAAGGTTCTGTTTCCTTCAGCTTTACGCCCCAGGCAGCCCAAGATTTACAAGGCGCGATCGCTCAGTTGATGCAGAGTCTCAAAGTCATTGCAGGTGGCGGCGGCAAAACCAATCCCCAAAAACCAATGGAATATCGATACACGGGGGATGTCTTTCTAGAGATTTTCTGCAATCCTAATATCTGGCCGACTCCCTTTGCCGCTAAAGTTTTGATCTCCCTCCGAGATGACCGCATTCGCCTGACTACGGAGGCAGAACTCACTCGCTTAATTGAGGATGTTAATCAGTATTTAGAACAGATGGGCTAAAACTGGGCGGGCAAATGGTTGCTTTAGATTCTTTCTTAGGACGGATGCTACTCCCCTAAGAAGTCTGCAAAATGTCCCTTTGTGTGTGCTAAATGGTAGCATTAAGACGCCAGATCCTGCGTTTGTTTACTCGCTTGGCGGAAAGCCGAAAGCTAGAAACTTAAAAGTGAGTGGTGCCGAGCGGTTATTTATCGAAAGCGATCGCTAAGGGCTGTCTAACCTTCATTCAATCTGACTGATTTATCTAATGAACTCTAATAATCTGCTGGAGTTAGTACAAAAAGGATTTCGCGTTACTTTGGGTGCAACCGCTTCTCTAGTTGAGAGCGTACAAGACACTCAAAAGCGAGAGCAAAATCTTGAGCTGTTAAAGTCAGACGTCAATCTGGTGGTTCAACAACTAGCAGAAAAAGGAGAGATTACGGAGCTTGAAGCCCGCACTTTCCTGAATTCTCTAATGGCGCAAGCCAATGATGCAGCTAGCACACAATCTTCTGGAACTCCGAGCCGCCCTGCGACAACGCCGGTGACAACGGTTGCCCAGCCAGATACGCAATTGGAGCTAGAGGAGCTAACTGCACAAATTGCTGCAATGCGAACTGAGTTAGAAAAGCTGCGCGACCCCAACTCAGGGATTTAGGTCGGGGATTGCTAGCAGCTTTATCAAAGCATTTATTAGGCTTGCTCCTAGTAGCCTATCTGAAAGTTTGTGCTGAGCAAAACGAAGGAGTTGAAGTGTTGTCACGCATCTCGGTTTGAGCAGAGATCCTGCAAAGAGATTTGCGCGATCGCAGCGCGATTGTTGATCGCAACGTTACGCCAACGCTCCACTACGTTTTGCTCAGAATGGCATCTTCACTTTTTGGATAGGTCTAAGAAGCGAACTTAATTATTCGCACTAGAAAGAATCAGAATATTCTCCAAACCAGGCTAATTAAGAATCAACAGGTGAAAGAATAAAAGCAGTCTTTCCTTAAGTTGAGACAAGCGTGGAATCAAGCTTGTCCTGAGTTTCACTGTTTTCAGTGGAACTGTAGGATTGTCTTAAAGGTAAAAAAATATCAATCGTTGTCCCATTGTTCTTGCCCCATCAGATCGCCGATGCGATCGCGGAGTAAGATATTGCATCTTTCTAATTCACACTCAACACAAACCCACTCCCGTGCAGGGATGTACTGGCACAGAACGTAGATGGGTTGCTGACGAGTCACAATTCCTTTCTCCACTAATTGACGGGCTTCTTCTTGAAGAACGTCGATGGAGTATTGCACAGATGATTTAGGCGGCATTATATCAGCAGTCATGGTCTCAGCCTCGAAACTAACGAGCTACGACTATAACTTAATATAATCCAATACTGCCTAGCGCGGAAATAATTTTTGAACAGTATATCAAGTTACAAATGAATTTATTCGTTTAATAAGGATTTCAAAAGTCAGGGAACTTTGACATAAAAATATATCCTTATGCTGATGAAATTGTCGAAGAACGGATCTATTTATAATTAAGCCTGTATTTTCAAATTGAAGACACCGTAAATAATCGGTGATAACGGTTATGACATTGATTAACAAAATTAATCAATGTGCTGCACAGTTGCTAAATGCTTAGAGCTGGGGCACCGAACAAAACTTCAAGGGCGATCGCCTGAGCTGCTGGCATCTGTCCGTAAGAAAACACACAAGGGATGTGTGGGGGCAGGTGTGGGAGAAACTGTTCCAGAAGATAAGGACTGCCGTAAATCACTAGCGCTTGGAGTTCGGCATTGCCTAAGAGTTTTTTAAACAAGTCCTGAGCCAACGGTGTCAAGCCAGCACTGCCTCGGAAAGGATTCCCACGGATGAACAGCTGGAGTAGGGTTGGCTGGGCATTTAAACCCGATTTATGATAAAACACCCAGCCAGGAATTAAGGTGGTGTGGGGATCGAGTAGTTGGAGTTGATAGCCGTGCTGTTTTGGCAGAGCCACAGCCGGTGCTTGTTTATCGAGAAAATCACAATTCAGGGTGTCATCCACCACGATTAAGTTGCGTAAGTTGCCCTGACTGGGAAGTAAAGGAATTTCGCCATGAACGACGAGCGCCTCTCGCACGATGTTGGCAGATGTGGCGAGGGCGTGTGGTTGAGCTAGTTGGAGGAGATGGGGAGGGAATGGGGAAGGCGCTGGTTGGACTTCAGGCGCGATCGCCCTTGCCTCTACAGGCGGCTGTGCTGTGCCTTGTTGGACTCGGCGCTTGGCTGTCCAGATACGCTCAACAGAGGCACGAATTCGCGCCTCTGAAATGCGTCCCTGTGCTACCGCGTCGCACACCGCTTGGATAGCACCCGCAGGATCGACTGGCATCAGCAAAATATCTGCACCGGCTTCGACAGCTAAGACTGGAGCTTCATTTGCTCCATAGCGGTTGGCGATCGCTCCCATCACCAATGCATCGGTAACAATTAATCCTTCAAATCCCAGCTGTTGCCGCAGCAGTTGAGTCAAAATCGGTTGGGAAAGGGTGGCAGGGCGTTCGGCATCCCAAGCCGGGATCAGGAGATGGGCACTCATTACGGCATCTACACCGGAGGCTGTACCTGTACCGATTGCTTCTTGAAACGGCAGTAACTCAATCTCAGCCAGTCGTGCCGGGGAATGGGGCAAGACGGGCAAATCTAGATGGGAATCCACCGCCGTATCGCCATGTCCGGGAAAATGCTTAGCAGTCGTTAACACCGGATAAGCTTTCGCCCCCCGGATGAAAGCAGACGCTAGTTGAGTCACTTCCTCTGGGTTTTCGCCAAATGCCCGGACGTTAATCACTGGATTATTAGGATTGTTATTCACATCCACAACCGGCGCAAGCACCCAGTTGATGCCAATTGCTAGGGCTTCTGAGGCGATGATGCCTCCCATTTGTTCGGCGTATTTCAAGGCAAGAGAGGCATCTTTCCGGAATACTGCCCCGATTGCCATCGGTGGCGGAAACCAAGTTGCCCCAGAAAAGCGTTGTCCGACGCCTTCTTCAATATCAGCCGCGATCAGCAAGGGGGTTTTTGCCCAATCTTGGAGTTGTTGCGATCGCAGTGCTAATTCTCCAGCACTGCCTCCCAACAAAATGACCCCCCCGACGCCCAAATCCTGCACCCAGTGTTGCAGAACTGCCGCCGGGGGTTCCCAATCTGGATACTGAATTTGGTGGTCGAACAGGTAGCCTGACGCCCGTACCACGACCATTTGCGCTACCTGTTCTGCTAGAGAGAGCGATTCCCACTCCGGCAGCAATGCCACAGATTTCAATCTTCTGCCTCAACGATGTCTTCTTCTTCCACTCTCGCAGCCGGACGGTCTTGATTAAGCTGATTCAACAAAGACAAAATGCGATCGCCTCTTTCCAGAGAACGATCTTCCTGAAACAGTAACTCTGGTGTCCGACGCAGTCGCAACCGTTGACCGAGTTCGCTGCGGACAAAGCCAGTTGCTGCTCTTAACCCAGCCATCGTTTCTACCTTTGCTTCCTCGGTGCCATAGATGCTGACGAAGATTTTAGCGTGTTGTAGGTCGCCTGACACATCCACATCGGTGACGCTGACCATGCCAGCACCCACGCGATCATCTTTGATTTCGGTTAGCAGCATTTGGCTGATTTCGCGTTTAATCAATGCGGCAACGCGAGAAACGCGGCGACTTGTAGCCATAATCATCTGCTGCCTTTAAGACAGTGTGAGCAATGCTTTTACTCATCCTACCTAAATCGGACTCACTCCCAGCATCGCCCGTAGGGTTAGGGTAATAAAAGTTAAGGCTGCCACCAGAAAGCCCATCAAAGCGATCGCGCTGGTTCGATTTTGGAGTAGCGGTTTCAACCACCCAAAGGTATAAAAGAATACCCCTAGGATAATGGTGACAAAGTAGCGGGGGTAGCGAGAGATATTTTCCCAAAAGCCATCAAACATATTATTTAAAGTAGCCGACACAAAAAGCGGCGATAAGTCACTGCATCTTAACTGGTAACATTTGTCTGCGAGTTCGACAAGCTCGGCATCGCCCCTAAATGGGGTTTCGTCGAGAGATGGTTCGCCAAGCGTTCGGTGGTAGCAGGTTACTACCCGCTATATTTGTCCAACCGCGACCCATTGACTCATAACACATTGCCCGATAACACACGGACTCATAAGAGCGATCGCGTGTTTTGGTCGCGGTGATAGTCATTTTTTTCCTCTTGTCGAACCCGCTAGGTATTCTAAATTAAATCATATCCCCCCACTTCCACAACAACTGTTACAAACGCTTTAATTTTTTTAGATAGCTAGAAGCAATGTCAACTCAGGCGACACAACAAGAAATAGCGCGTCCCTTTCTAAAATGGGCTGGTGGGAAAAGCCAGCTAATTCAGCAATATATTCCCTATTTTCCCCCAAAATTTACAACTTACTATGAGCCATTTTTGGGTGGCGGCGCTCTTTTCTTTCATTTATTGCCGAAAGTATCTATTTTGACGGATATTAATGGCGAGTTAGTCAATGTTTTCCGATGTGTAAGGGATGAAGTAGGACCGCTAATTGAATTCTTGCACCAGCATCAAATGAATCATAGTAAGGAGTATTATTACTGCGTGCGATTGATGCAACCTAACACCCCTCTAGAAAGAGCTGCTCGATTTATTTACCTCAACAAAACTTGCTTTAACGGATTATATCGAGAAAACTCAAAAGGGGAATTTAATGTTCCCATTGGGAAATACAAAAATCCAAAGATTTGTAATCCAGCTTTACTCAGATCGGTTTCCGCTGCGCTTCAGAGTGCCCTGATTGATGTTAGACCTTTTGAAGCTGTCTTGCAATCTGCAAAGACCGCTGAAGATTTTGTTTTCTTTGACCCACCTTATTATCCTCTAAGCCCTACTAGTAACTTTACCGCCTATAGCCGTAATTCTTTTAATGAAGCTGACCAAATTCGGCTTAGGGATGTCTTTGCAGAGCTTGCGAATCGTGGTGTCAAAGTGATGCTTTCTAATTCTGACTGTCTGTTTATCCGAGAAATTTACAGCAATTTTAATATTTATGAAATATCAGCTTCCAGAATGATTAATTCCAACGCTAGAAAACGGGGTAAAATATCTGAATTATTAATCACATCTTATGCAAGATAACTGTTTACCCATAAAATAACGTAAAGTATTTGCCGTACAATTTTATTGAATTATTGGTATTTGTTATAATAGGATGTATATATTATTCGACCGTTGAGTGTTAATTGCTCGATTGAAATAAGGTTGCAAATTTGTAATTTACCGCGTGGGATAGAAGTATGTGTGGAAGATTTACCCAAAGTAAGTCCGCTGAGACAATCGCCCAAGCATTCCAGGTAAATGATGTTCCTCTCCTGACGCCTCGTTATAACATTGCCCCTACCCAGTCAGTACAGACAGTTTTACAAAATACAGAACAGTCTCAACGACAGTTCAAGATGTTGCATTGGGGGCTGATTCCCCGCTGGGCAAAAGACACCAAAATGGGAGCAAAGCTAATTAATGCACGGGCGGAAACGGTGGCAGAAAAACCAGCTTTTCGGGCAGCTTTTAAACAACGCCGTTGCTTAGTCGTGGCGGATGGTTTTTATGAGTGGAAGCAGCAAGACGGGAAAAAGCAGCCATTTTATTGTCGCGTCAATGATGGACAACCTTTCGGCTTTGCTGGTTTGTGGGAGCATTGGGAAGGAGAGGATGGTGAGGAAATAGATTCTTGCACAATTTTGACAACAGAACCCAATGAGGTAATGCGCCCGATTCACAACCGAATGCCAGTCATTCTCGATCCAAAAGATTATGATTTGTGGTTGGATTCACAGGTGCAAAAGCCGGAGTTATTACAGCCTTTGTTGCGTCCATATTCAGCAGAAGAAATGGCAACTTATCCAGTCAGCACAAAGGTAAATAAACCAATGAATGATACGGCGGAGTTGATCAATAGCCTCTAAGCGATCGCACTCTCAAGATAGTCGGGTGAGCATCGATCGCCTTACCTTCCAGTTTGCCTCCTCAAATACTTCCAAAACTTCTGTCTTCCGGTAGAGGGTAAAAACCAGTTAAGCGTGAGCTATGCTGGCAGTGATTTCTATCGAGTCCAAACCGTTTTAGGAAAGCAGCCGTTATGCCAGAAAGTTTCTTGCTCAGCCGCGTACTAATTCGCTTCAACGGCAAAGCTGATGAACCTCTTAGCCAAGATTTATCAGCGGCTGCTTTGACACCTGATGGCAGCTTGTGGGTAGGTTCTGATGAAACGAGAACGATTGAGCGCTTATCCCCTGTCGAGCCATATATCTTCAGCAAACATCAGCAATTTTTTGTAAAAGATTTCATCGATTTAGCCGATCCGGAAGGCGAAATCGATATCGAGGGAATGGATTATACAAACCATTATCTTTGGTTCATCGGTTCCCACAGTACAAAGCGTAAAAAAATAAAGGGCAAAGACCTTGAGAAGGATCTTGATAAACTAGCAACCATAAAGTTTGAACCAAACCGTTATTTACTTGCCCGGATTCCTGTAGTAAAAGGTGAATTAGTTAAATCAGTCTCTCACCCAGAACAGCCAGATAAAAAACTGACAGCAGCCTGTCTGCAAAAAATAGGAAATAGTAACGTTCTGATAGAAGCACTCAAACAGGATCGGCACCTAGGGGCATTTCTAACAACTTCTATCCCCTCTAAAGAAAATGGATTTGATATCGAAGGCTTAGCGATTCGGGGAGATAGGATTTTTATCGGCTTGCGAGGCCCTGTACTGAGAGGGTGGGCAATTATTTTAGAGGTTGAAGTTGCAGAAACCGAGCCAGGAATTTTAACGCTGAAGAAAATTGGCAAAGATGGGAAGCAATACAAAAAACATTTTGTAGAGTTGAATGGGTTAGGTGTCCGGGAACTATGTCTGGATGGTGAAGACTTGATCGTTCTAGCGGGACCCACGATGGATTTAGAAGGTGCGCTGAGAGTCTTCCGCCTGAAAAATGCCTTACAACGTGATGAAAACAGCATCTCTTGGCAGAAAGAGGGAGATTTGGAAGTGTTGTTTGATCTGCCTTTCAGATTTGGTTCCGATCATGCGGAAGGGTTGGCACTGTTTCCCTGTTTAGGACAACCAAATTCTCTAATGGTGGTTTATGATTCTCCGGATGAGAATAGAGTCGTGAAGCCGAATGGTATTTTTGCAGATGTCTTCAGTTTGAAGTCTCTACCTTGTTAACTCTCAGGGACACGGCATTGCCGTGTCCTTACAAACAATATGTATTGCACGTTCATTGAGAACCTCACTAATCGCTAAATGTGTTGGAGATTATTAGCCCTTAGCAAAAGAGAAAAATGCAAACTGACAAGTTAGCGATGCTAACGCGATCGCGTCCTTCTTATACTAGCCACGCAGGAAAGGGCAAATCGCTTCTTAGGATTTGTTTTTCATCCCCTGAATGCGCGTCACGATTAATCCGCCACCAACAGCACCTAATAATATAATCCCGCCTACTGCGATAGTAGGTTCAACCGTGGTTTGAGAGCTAGAAACTGTGCGAGGTTCGAGCGTAGATTTTAGCGCTGGGAAGGCTAATTCTACAAATAACTTATGGGCGGCAGTCGTAGGATGAATGCTATCCCAAAATAAATATTCGTTTGGAATGTTACATATTTTGGATCTGCTAACGCAGGCGTTGGTTACATTCGTGAAACCGAATTTTTTTGGATTGTTGGTGACTTGATTGTAAAGAGAATTGACATCAAGATAGGTGATTTTGATATCAGAGTTGAGTTGCTGACGCAAACCGTTGAGGGATGCGGCTAATCCAGAATTATGCTTCTTTGTTAAAACGTTGAGGGAGCCGGAACGTTGAGTTGTGCGCGTGCCGGGAAGCTTTCCTAAATCTGGTAAGTTAACAACTACGATATTTTTTGCGCCTGCTGCCGAGAGGGACTTCACCGCGATCGCTAAATTGTTAATTGGCACGGTAGAGTCGGTAGCGCCTCTTAGGTAATCATTCGCACCAGCCCACACAACATACAGAGCCTTTGGGTTAGCCGAGGAATGGGTTGCCTTAAAGCTCTCGATTTGTGCCAGCAATCCAGGGGGAATCTGCTTAGAATTGCCTGTAGTCGCGCCTCCGTAGGCGAAATTCGTCTCTGTACTGGATTTTAATTTCAGCTTAGAGGCGAGATAATCTGCCCAAACCGGGCCATTGGAATAGCGTCCTTGAAAGTAGGGTGGATTTGGAGGATATTGCCCGTTGGTAGCCTCTAATACATTGCCAACATCGGAGAGGCTGTCTCCAAAAACATAAATCTGATTAAAATTCTCTGCCGAAGCCGGATTCGGAAATCCCAAAACGCTGAAGAGAGTGAGAAGCGCAAGGACGCGCCGAGGCTTTGCGATCGCTGCTTTGGCACTCGCCATGCACAACTTTTTCATGAACATCCCCAGAAGATCCGATTAGAGTTATCACCAGCCGCTTTCTCCTTGTAGCAAAGTTTCTGGTAGATGGCTGAGCGAGTAGCGATCGCTTGACAAACTGTGCTTGTCATTTGCAATTCATCCATAAACGCGATCGCGCTTATGCTTGGGGCCTTTCAAGTCTTTACCCTAACTCATGTTTCAAAAATGTAACTTTAGCTACTTTTTACTGAAAATGTCATTAAAATATGACTTATACGGTCTTACCGCGCACCCGTTCTATCAGCAGAGGTTGTCTTATGCCAGAACTTATCTGTACTGTTCCCGTTCCCAAAACCCCACAAGAATTGGAACAAGCCGTTGAGCAATACATCACTAGCGATATCAGCGGTACTGAACTCATTTGTAAGTGGCAAGCCATCCGCGATGCTTCCCTAGATCAAGACTTTTGCGTGCCTACTGATAGCGACCAAGTTGCAGGCGGAGACAGCTATTAAGTTACATCTATTGACACGGATTGGGCGCTTAGGAGTATGGGTTGATTAACCCCCCATTTCCGGCGTAGGGGTATGGCATTGCCATACCCCTACAGATTGGGACTTTTGTAAGTTATTTAGTCCATGTTCATTGGCAATAAATCGATAAAAACTCCCCCAGATGATCTGAGGGAGTTTGATTTTAAGTTTTCAAAAACCGAATTACACCGAGACTGGAGTATTTACAAGCTTCTTTAGCCGAGGAGTTGCAACCATTTTCATTCCTTCCGGTGCGGCTAAAGTCAAACCCCGACGCACTGGAATCACCGGACGCTTATTAACGAGCGACACTTGAAAATGCGACACAATTGTCGCGAGAACCAATTTCATTTCATACATGGCAAATGCCATCCCGATACAGCGACGATTTCCGCCACCAAAAGGCAAATACTCGTATGGAGAAAATTGCCGTTCTAAAAAGCGCTCTGGCTTGAAATGCTTCGGCTGCGGAAAAGTTTCCTCCCGATGGTGGGCTAAATAGATACTGGGGACGATAACCGTTCCTGGGGGCAATTTGTAGCCGGATATCTCAATGGGCGATCGCACAACCCGAACAAAGGTATTCGCAGCAATTGGATAGATACGAAGCGTTTCAGAGCAAACCGCTGTTAGATAGGGTAGTTTGGCAATGGCACTTGGATCTGGATCGGCGTCAACCGAGTCCAACTCAGCGAGCAGTTTGTCGCGCACCTGCGGTAATTGGTCAACCCAGTACAAAGCCCACGTCAGCGCAGAAGCGGTGGTTTCATGTCCGGCGACTAGCAGAGTCATTAACTCATCGCGTAACTCTATATCCGTCATCGGTTGACCCGCTTCATCGCGAGCAGACATCATCAAACTGAGGATATCTTGCCGATTCGGGTTAGCTTCCGCTCGACGTTCTGCAATCTGAGCGTAAATCAGTTCGTCAATTTGTTTGATTTGGCGCAGCATCCGACCCCAAGGACTCCAATCGCCTAAATCTTGTTTAAGAAACTCAAAAAAGAAGGCGCTGGAGTTGAAGCGGGAAGTCATTAAGTCCAGGGTTGAACCGATTAAGCTGCGTAGTTGTTCCAAACGCGACCCCTCATCCAGTCCAAACAGCACCCGTAAGATGACGCGCAGGGTGATTTCTTGCATCGACGCACGGATGTTGAAGGGTTTGCCAACCGTCCATTGATTCATCACCTGCTCGGCGATTTCAGAGATAATCTGACCGTAAGCCCGCATCCGTTCCCCGTGAAAGGGAGGGGTTAACATCTGTCGTTGGCGCTGATGGCGATCGCCATCCAGCAGTAGCAGAGAATTTTCTCCCATTAAAAACTCTAACCCGCTGTTCCCTCGCCCAGCGTCTAACTGACTAGAATCAGCAGTGAAAATCGTTTGTAGGTCTTGGGGTTGGCTGAAATAGACAATCGGAGTCCCCTGGCTTCCCTGGATGGTGAAGGTGTCACCATAAGCTTTTGCATAATCATCCAGGTACTTGATGGGCTGAAAAATAAATTTCATTAACCGCAGCGATCGCGGAGTGTTTGGCCCCTTAGGCAGGTTATGAGTGAGTTCCATTGAGGCGTTTTGTGTTCAGAGCTATTCGATTCTATTGTGGCGAGTTTGGAGGGCGGAGTGTTGGCTTTCAACCCGATGTCCTCAGAGGGCGATCGCTTGCTTCTTATCGTAGCGATTGACAAAGATTGCGCCAGTCAAGCGCTGCGCTAAGGCACAAAAAGCTCCCCTCGATCCCATTAAGCGGTATATTCGGTGGAGTCAGCATCACAAGCGAGCAGTGCCAAGAATAATTGCGATTCTCAACGGAAAGGGAGGAGTCGGTAAAACCACTACAGCAGTCAATCTGGCTGCAACCTTCTCGGAAGAAAAACGGGTTCTTCTGGTCGATGCAGATATTCAGGGTTCGGCGACTTGGTGGGTTGAGCGTAGCGAGAAAGGAATGGGCTTCGATCTCGCTCAAGAGACAGATCCAAAACTTTTAGGTCGTTTACGTAAGATAGAAGGCTACGATTTAGTAGTAGTGGATACGCCTCCAGCATTGCGATCGGAAGCATTAGCGGCGGTAGTAGCGATCGCTGATTATCTGGTTTTACCCACGCCTTGTGCGCCGATGGATCTGGCTGTACTCATTGAGACAGTAAGGGAAACCGTCATGCCAGTTGGAATCGCCCACCGGGTACTTCTGACAAAGGTGGATGCGCGAAGTTTGGGGGAAGCACTGGAGGCTCAAAACACACTTCAAGAGCTAGGAATTCCTGCTTGCCATAGCTTTGTCCGTGCCTACAAAGCCCACGAACGAGCGGCTCTTGAGGGGGTGCCGATTCATCAATGGGCGGGGAAAAAGGCGCGGGAGGCGGAAGCAGACTATCGCCGCGTGGCTAATGAAATACAGCGTGATTGGAGAGACTAAAAATAATGGCTAAAAAACGTATCTCAGACTTACTACACGAAGAAGCACAAAAATCGCCAGATTCAGAAGCTGAACCTGTTCTAGAGGCGACCGTTGAGGAAGTTATAGAAGTAGAGGCGGAAATAATAGAGGATTCATCAACAGATACGTCCGATAAAACTCCTGCTAAAAACTCAAATCCAACGAAGGCTGACTTAGAAGCAAGTGTGACAGAGTTAAAAACAGCTCTGGATCAAGCACGCCAAAGGGAGGAAGCTCTACAGAAGCAAATCACCGATTTGCAATCGAATTTGGATGAGCAAAAATCACTGATGGCTGACTTGAAAGGTGTTGTGAAGGAAACACGCAAAGTGGAAACCTCTTTACACCAGCAAATTGCCAATTTGCAGGCGGATTTGGATGAGCAAAAAAAATTGCTAAACAAGCATCAAAAAGCTCAAGAGCAAGCCAAACAGTTGAAAGCAGAGCTGGAGCAAGCCAAAAAAGCAGCGATGCAACTTGCAGAAGCGAACTCTAAGCTAATTGAAGAAGCCAATGCTCTACACAAAGCGCCGCAAGCTGCTCAACCACAGAAGCACAAAACATCTGAGCGGGTATCTAACATCTTCTCTGAACCTCCAACCGATGAGCCTGCTGATTTTGCCTCAAAAAGTTGGTTGCTGTAAATACTCTTAGTAAAGAGGGCGAATAGAATTCGCATCTATACAGACTAAACCCACCTATGCGGGTTTCAAAAGTCCGCGTTAGCGTAGCGTGTGCGTTAGCGCATAAGCGGATTTTGTTGAATAGAAGCGAAGCAACTTCTGCCCCCCGTCTTCTTGAAGGGGGGTAAGGGGGTTGGCGTAGCCGCGATTTCTAATCGCCAGGAATATTTGCAAGATTGGGATGTATAGCAGTAGGGGCGGGTTAATAACCCGCCCCTACATCTAAGCGCACTTGTTATTTAGCTGAATTCAAAATCCGAAATTGATTAAGCAGGATTTGCTTGCGCTCTTCTCTGGAGTAAGTTGAGAATCGAAGCTTTTTCCAGAAGTCCTACTAGCACGCCGTTTTCACGAATCACGGGTAGTTGAGTGAGTTTTTCTTGTTCTAGCAGTGTCACCACTTCTAGTAAAGATTGATCGGATTTGACGGTTGTGGAGAATTCGACGGGTTTTGTTAGCTGTGCGACTGATATTTCAGTCCACTGGGAGGTTGGGACAGCTTTGAGATCGTCAACTGCGATCGCTCCCACTAATTGTCCTTCCTCATTGGTAACTAAGAACCGCGACGCTTCGTTTTTGCCAATGATGTACTCGTTAACAAACTCTCTCAGGGAAAGCGATTCAGACACAATTGGGCTATCACTCATAACTGCGTCTTCTGCGGTCAAAGCGGCTAGTTGTTCCTGCACTCTAGCAGCCTGGGTTGCTCGACCCGCGTTTTGCAGCAAGAACCAACCGATTAACAAGTTCCAGAAGTTAAGACCGCCGCCTAATAGTAGCGGAACCAGACCAGAAGCGATCGCTATCCAACCAATGACTTGACCGGCGCGACCCGCAAACACGACACCTTTATAAGGATTGCCGGTGATCTTCCAAACCAACGCCTTGAGGATATTCCCACCATCCAGGGGCAAGCCAGGAATCAGGTTAAACAGCGCCAGCACTAAGTTGACGTAAGCCAGCACTCCGAGGATTGCTCCAAACGGCCCGGAAATGCTCGTGGTAAAGCCAATCGCGCTAATTAGACCAAACAGCGCCAAACTGACTAAAGGCCCTGCGATTGCCAGCCAGAATGCTCCTGCTGGGGTCTTTGATTCTTTTTCTAAGCTGGCGAGACCACCAAACAGAAATAAGTTGATAGATTTAACTTCAATTCCCTGCTTGATAGCCACAAAACTGTGTCCCAGTTCGTGCGCCAAGACGGATGCAAACAACAGCAGCGCCGCAATTAATCCCAGTAGCCAGGGTAATCCCCCGCCGAGTCCGGGAAATTGAGCCGCTAGTCCACTGCCATAACTCACCGTCACCCAAGCCAGGACAAAGAACCAGGTTGGATGTACGTTGAAGGGAATTCCGAATAAATTGCCGACGCGAATCGTGCCGTTCATTACGCCACCTCTGCTTTAACATCTGAGAGGCTTAAATTGAACCTCTCTTTCTTGCACCTCTTCATCGTAACGATATGTAACGAGGATTTTAATCTTTCAGCTACCGTACTATCCGTCCGTTAAGGTTCGGTTTTG
This sequence comes from Trichocoleus sp. ST-U2, assembly GCF_039961875.1. Classification (NCBI taxonomy): domain Bacteria; kingdom Bacillati; phylum Cyanobacteriota; class Cyanophyceae; order Leptolyngbyales; family Trichocoleusaceae; genus Trichocoleus; species Trichocoleus sp. ST-U2. The sequence goes on from NZ_JAMPJY010000021.1 coordinate 92,264, forward strand.
GAATAGCCTAGTGTGAGCCATTCTTACTTTTGCCTCGGCATAATAGAATCAGTACTGCTCTTGAAAGGCTGACTTCTGCATCACGTCCTTGGGGCAGAAAAGCTCTCCCAACCTCGACGACCGCAGGTGTTTCCCTATGCCCGTCTCCGAAACTCAAATCACCCGCTCTTACAATCAAGAAGAGATTCAGCAAATTCTCCAGATTGCGATCGCGCGTCAAACTGACGACACAGAATTTACCCGCGAACAGCTACTGGAAATCGCCTCTGAATTAGAAATCTCTCCAGAGTGTCTTCAGGTGGCAGAACAGCAGTGGCAAGCCAAACAGGGAGAAATCCAAAAGCGGCAGGATTTTAATCTCTACCGACGCACCAAATTACAGAAACAAGCTGGCAAATATACAATCGTCAATTCGTTTTTGATGCTGCTGAATATCGTGAATGCCGGTCAGCTTTCTTGGTCTTTATATATCGCCTTATTCTGGGGATTAGCTCTGGGGCTTAATGCTTTGAATACCTTTCAATCTGGAGGCGAAGATTACGAAAAAGCCTTTCAGAAATGGTATCGTCAGTACCAATTGAAACAATCACTGACCACTGTTTGGGATAAGGTTCTCAAAGCTTGGCAGACTTAAAACATATTCCCCTAGCGAAGAGAAATTTGCGGCTACGCAAAGGAAGGGGGTTGAAAATCAGTCTTGATGAGCGAGAATTTTGTCTAGAGACGTTGTATGCAACCTCTTTGGATTCGGTAACGCATACTTGGCAGATATGCCAAAGGCGCGATCGCGTACAGCCCTTTGGGCATGAAAACAGCGAAGCAAGGGATTAGCCTCGCGCTGACTTGTCAGTTCTCATTTTCCCCCAGTCAGCATATCTCCTACAGGAACAGCTTTCGTTTGCCTTAAAATAATCCTGTCGGCTTGGTTAAACTAACCAGCCTTTTACGGCTAGACAAGTTACGGCTAGACAAGTTCTCTCTGCATTCTCCCTGCATTAGATATGGTTCAGTACACTCTCGCACAAAGCCCAGAAGTCATCCTGACTGTTTCAGGCAAAGATTCAAAAAAAGCCCGTGAGAAAGCGATGGAGCAGCTCATGGAACTCATGGATGCAGACAAGCTACCCACCGATCTTGAAGATGGATTTAGTCCGGAACAACTGATTGAAGTCAAAGAGCTAGAAGCGGATGGGACTAGCGATGAAGACGCCGTAACCCAAGCTGTACAAGTTCTGAGCAACCTTGCCACACTGAAGCTGAAGGTGCAGGAATCACGCGCCGAGGCGCTGAAGGTTCGCGCTCAAGTAGATATCCTGTTTTCAGAAAAGTCGGTGAGTGAAGAGGAAATCGCGCAACTCAAGGACGGTTTTAAGGTTCTCAAAACCTTTGCTCAAGTGAATCTGCGCTACCACGAGGCTCGCTCAAAAGCAGAGCAAGCTCGGAGCGTGTTAGATCAAGCTTTAAAGTCTCCTGAGAGTTAATATTCTCTGCTTAGGCGCATCCGCTGCGCGATCGCGTCAGCGAGAATTCAGACTTGACCAGCGATCTCGCTGTTGAGTTTTTCTCTCATTCGCAGCGCCAAATGCATCTGTAACCACCCAAGAAGATAAGCAATGATTCAATTTGGTAAAACTCCTTCTGATTCCGGAGAAAAAAACTGGCGAAACCAGCTGGCTCAGTTTGTCAAAGCTAATCAGCAAGAATTGGCAGCATTATCTTGGGGTTTGTGGTTAGAAAATGGAGACACTCAAGGTTATCTAGGGATCGATGTGCAACCAAAGCCGCATTTCGTCTATTGTCCAAAAGAGGCAATAGAAACACTCAATAATAAAGTCGAAAACCAGCTTCAGGAGATGGTAGGAGTTGTGGAGGCTCATAACCCTGAAGTGGAGGTTCTGATCATTGGAATTGGTGAGGGGCAAATAAAGCTAGTTCAGTTTCAACCAGAACCTCCACCTCCCGCTTGCTTTGAGAAAATCGCCGCAGATGTTAATACATTGCTAGAGCGATTAGAGCAGCAGATGGTGGAGGAGATACAAGGATAAATTTAGAAAGCACTGCAAATAAGTAGGGGCATGGCAGTGCCCCTACTTATTGTGAATTTTGTTAAGTTATTTAATCCACATTCCTGACGCGATCGCATCTTTCATCAACCACGTTAGTGAGCTAATCAGAACGCCTAGATGCCATCTGTTCGTCTAAACTCACTGGCCCAGACCCAATATAGTACACCATCAGTAATCCACCGATAATTGCTAAATTTTTCATGAAGGCATTTACTTGCATTCGGTCGGCAAAATCGGTGTGAAAAATTAGCGTAGCCGGAATCATAAAGATAATTAGTGCGATCGCTCCCCAACGCGCTTTGTAACCAAGCAATATTGATAATCCGCCAGCCAATTCAAGAATAATTGCCGCAACGAGCAACAATGCTGTCAGGGGTAAGCCCTTGCTAGCCATAAACTGCTGCGTGCCACTAAAGCCCGTAATCTTGTCAAAGCCAGACTTTAAAAAAATGGCGGCTAAGAAAGCCCGTGCTATGAGGGGGATGTATTTTTCCATATTGATACCTGCGATCGCTTCGCTTTTAACTTACAACAACATCCGGGCGGGAAGCAAAGTAACGGGATAAGCGATCGCCTTCACCACCGCCAATGATATCCTTTGCTGCGACTACCCGAACCTCTAGCTATAGCGAATTAACATAACAATAGTGCTTCTAGAGAATTAGTGCTTCTAGAGAATTCTTCAACTGAATGCCTTGCTCACAATAATATTCCCGCGATCGCAGCAGTCATAAAACCCGCGAACAAACCGCCTATCATCGCCCTGACACCCATTCTCGCTAAATCTTTCTGACGGTTCGGTGCCATCCCGCCAATCCCGCCGATTGTGATTCCAATCGAGCCAATATTGGCAAAGTTGCACAAAGCGTAGGTTGAGATAATTACCGCCCGTTCGGATATCGCCTTCTGCTCAATCAGCGTCTTCAGATCCAGATAGGCGATAAAATCATTCAAAATCGTCTTTTTTCCTAACAACACCCCCACCTGAGCGCAGTCAGCCCAAGGCACTCCGAGCAGCCACGCAACGGGAGCCATTACAAAAGACAACATCCACTCCAACGACAGCAAAGGCACGCCAAGAAGCCCCCCCAACCATCCCAGGAGCGCATTGACGAAAGCCAGTAACCCCAAAAAGGCAATAATCATCGCCGCGACATTCACTGCCAGTTTCGTCCCGTCAATTGCTCCCCCAGCTGCTGCGTCAATCGCATTCACAAAGGTACTCTCCACCTCTATCCCTGCCTTGCCAACCGTCTTGGGGACTTCCGTTTCTGGATAAAGCAATTTTGAGGCAACCAGCGAAGTCGGGGCAGTCATGAAGAAAGCGGCAATCAGATGTGCCGGTGGAATCCCAAAGGAGAGATATGCCCCTAATACGCCACCCGCAATTGTCCCAAAGCCCGCGGTCATTACTGCATGAAGTTCTGATTGCGTCATCGTCGCCACATAAGGCTTCACCAGTAACGGTGACTCCGTTGGCCCTAAAAAGACGTTCCCCGCACACGATAAAGACTCAGCCCCTGATGTTCCCATCGTCTTCATCATGACCCACGCCATCCCATTCACCACTCGCTGCACAATGCCGTAGTGGTATAGCACCGTGATGAAGGAAGAAAAAAAGATAATCGTCGGCAGCACTTTAAAAGCAAAAAAGTGTTCGACAAAGTTATCTCCAAAGACAAATTTGGCACCCACATCAGAGAATTCTAAAAAGCGGCTAACGACATCGCCGAGAAACTTAAATACAGCTAAACCGCCGGGAGTTTTCAGAATCAGCAGTGCAAAAATAAACTCTAACCCAAGCCCCCAAAATACCGGACGCCAACGCACAGCACGCCGGTTCACTGAGAAGGCATAAGATAATCCTACAAAAACAGCCAACCCCAGTGCTGAAATCAACCGCTCCATCGACTCTCTCAGGGCTAAGTTACAATACGGCGTATCATAGCCTGGATGTGTGGGCAAGAAAGTATCATCTGAGCCTGGGGATTCTATCTTTGTGGGGATGGATCGGAATGAATTACGACAACATTCAAGGCGATTAAAATTTTGGAGAGATCGTAAAATGGTACGAATTTTTCTTTCCGCTGGACATGGTGCTGGCGATCCGGGCGCACAATCTGGAGGCACTACAGAAGACAGAGAAATGCGGCTTACCCGCGATGCTGCGGTTAAGGAAATGCGATCGCGCGGTTTAGAGGTTTCCTCGGTTCCCGATTCCCTGAGTTTGAAGGAAACGATTACTTGGATCAACGCCTACTCCCGCCGTGGCGACGTCGCTTTAGAAATTCACGCCGATTCCGTCGGGAACACCAATATCCGGGGTGCCAGCGCCTTCTATACTGATGGCAACGAGCAACGCGAAACCGATGCCCAGTTGCTGCTGCAATCCTTACTCAAGGCAGTTCCCAGTTTGCCGTCTCGTGGCGTTAAATCGGATATTGCCACGGGTGTTGGTAGTTTAGGTTTCTGCCGTCAAGTGGATATTCCCTCTGTGCTGATGGAGTTGGGGTTTATTACCAATCCAAGCGATCGCTCTTTATTTCAAACGAAGCGTCCAGACTTCGCCCGTGGATTGGCGGACGGTCTAGAAGCATGGAGTCGGAAGGAAGCTCAGAGGCAGGGCTTAACGCCTCCCCCTCCTCCTAGCTACCCCGTTATTAGTGTCAAAATCAACGCCCAGCTATATCAAAATCAAGGAATTTTGGTGAATGGGAATGCTTGTATTCCGGTTGTTTTCCTAAAGTCTTTAGGAATCGATCCGAGTAAAGTCGCAGACTTCCGCACCACTACTCACCGGAATCTCGAATATATCAAAGCGGTAGATTTGCAGCCATTTAAAGTATCCGTTAAATGGGACAATCCAACCCGCACAGTCGTTTTAACAACCTATTAATTTGCTTTCAATTTATTGGGTCATGGGTAATTTATAATCGGTTAAATTTTTGAGTTTTGAATAAATCACTCATGACTCACCGCTTATGCGCGATCGCTCTAAAATTACCGATTCCCGATTCCCCGATTGTTTAATGAATATTCAATGAACCCATCCTCGGCTGTATCGCTGACAGCAATTGTTTTGGCAGGTGGAAAAAGTTCTCGTATGGGGCGGGATAAAGCCTTGATTTCTGTTAACGGCGTTCCCCTGATTCGGCGGGTTTGTGAAATTGCCCAAGCGTGTGCTTCAAAAGTGTATGTAGTAACGCCGTGGATCGAACGATACCAAGATATTGTACCCAGCACCTGTCAATTAATTCAAGAAGTCGGGACAGGAGAACCCCGCCCTTTTTCTACAGAGGAGAAACCCCACGGGCCACTGATTGGCTTTGCCCAAGGACTCGCGCCAGTGCAAACAGAATGGGTGCTGTTACTTGCTTGCGACTTGCCCAATTTGAAAGAGGAAGTTTTGCAGAATTGGGTACAGCATTTACCAGAGGTACCAGAAGATTGTATTGCCTTCCTCCCCCGACATCCCAAAGGCTGGGAACCGTTATGCGGTTTTTATCGCCGTCGCTGTTTGCCTAGCTTGACTGAATTCATTAATAAAGGGGGCAGATCCTTTCAGCAATGGTTGTCTCAACATCCCGTACAAGAACTGCCCCTAACTGAGCGATCGCTCTTATTTAATTGCAACACACCAGCTGACTTGGGAGAGGTAATGGGTAATAAGAGTTTTGAATTTTGAGTTGTAGAGACGCAATAAACTTTTTACCTTTTACTCATTACCTACTACCGATTACCCATTACCGATTACCATTTAAGGATTAACCGGCGCAGCCGGAACAACTGGTTCTGCTTCCAAATTGGGCAATGGTGACAACTGAGGAAGAGGTGCCTGTGGCGGCGTAAAGTCAGGCGTCGGCTTTGCGGGTGGCGGTGGCGCAAAGGTGGGGGATAAGTTGCGGGGCAAATTATCTGCGGAAATGCAGGTATCCAGCGCCTTAGTGGCAGAAATCTCTAACTGACGATTCAAGCCAACAACGCATTCAGCAAAGCGGACGGGTAGGAGGCTACGACGACAGGATTCGAGTACCTCAAGCAACGGCGGGTTTTTGGTATCTTGGGAAATATTAATCACGCACCTGCCTAACTCGATGGGACGTCGCACTCGGAGACAGGCAGCCAGAGCATCTTGTGAGGCAATCTGAGTTTCTCGGTTAATATTAAACACGCAAGCAGATAAATCTGTGGGTTTAAGGGCATCCGAACAGCTAGAGGCAGAGAGTTCTGTAGAGATACCAACCGCCCTTAATTCGGCAGCGCAGTATTGAAAGGGGCTGAAATGGGTGGCGGTGGCAGGAACGGTCTCAACAGCGATCGCCAAAAATCCTGCGGTAAGGGCTAGCCCAGTCGTGGATAATCGTCGGGAACGAGACAAGGCACGTTCGCTACTTTTGTTTTGCATGATAGTTCTACATAAGTAGGTCACAAGCTATCCTACTTGGACATTGGTAGCAGTTTGCACCTTTGCACTCAGTCTAATATTATCGGCTGCAACTAAAAATGCGCCTAGGGAAGCGAACCGACAGGTCGGCGCTAGGCTATCGCACTCCAAAAGCGAATAACAATCGAACCCCACATCTGCACCCAAGAAGTTAGCAAGTTAAAATCTAGAATCAAATCTAGAAAAATAGAGACGTTCTCACAGAACGCCTCTATTAAAGGTTACTAAATTCAAAGCTGTAACCTTAAACCTTTTTAGTATTCAGGCACCGAAGGGTCAATTTCTCGACTCCAAGCGGTAATTCCGCCTTTGACGTTGGTGCCTTCTATTCCAGCTTGTTTCAAAATACCCAGCGCCTTCGCCGAACGTCCACCCATCTTACAGTGGGCAATCAAGCGATGACCGTTGAGCAATTCTTTCACTTGGGCGACACCCGCACCGTTTTCAATATCGGGTAACGGCACCAAAACGGAACCCGGAATTTTAGCAATTTCGTACTCGTTAGGATTGCGAACATCAAGCAGGACAAAATCATTTGCACCGCTATCGAGCAAGTCCTTCAATTCCCGAACTGTCATTTCTGACATTTCCATCTGCTGTTTTGCCTCTTCTGCTTTTGCTTGTGGAATACCGCAGAATTCTTCGTAATCAATTAACTTGTCAATGACTGGTCTTTCCGGGTTCGGACGCAGTTTCAGTTCCCGGAACTTCATTTGCAAGGCGTCATACAGCAACAACCGCCCACTCAGGGTATTCCCCTGACCTAAGATGATTTTGATGGCTTCAGTTGCCTGGATGGTGCCAATCACGCCGCACAGAACGCCGAGAACGCCTCCTTCAGCACAAGAAGGAACTAATCCGGGTGGTGGCGGTTCCGGATAGAGGTCGCGGTAATTGGGACCCCCTTCGTAGTTAAATACCGTTGCTTGACCTTCAAAAAAGAGGATAGAGGCGTAGACGTTGGGCTTGTTTAACAGCACGCAAGCATCATTAACGAGATAACGTGTGGGGAAGTTATCGGTGCCATCTACGACAACATCGTAGGGTTCAAGAATTTGCAGGGCGTTCTCTGAACTCAGGCGGGTTTCGTACAAATCAACTTGGCAATCAGGATTAATTTCTAAAATCCGGTTTTTTGCCGATTCAATTTTGGGTTTCCCTACCCAAGAGGTGCCGTGAATGACTTGCCGTTGTAAGTTGGAACTATCAACGACATCAAAATCGACAATGCCGATGCGTCCGATACCAGCAGCTGCGAGATACAGCAGCAGGGGCGAACCCAGTCCACCTGTACCAACACACAGGACACTGGCGGCTTTGAGGCGTTTTTGTCCTTCCAGTCCAACTTTGGGCAGGATTAGGTGGCGAGAGTAGCGTTCGTATTCTTCTTTGGAAAGCTGGATTTCATCCAGATTGGGATTGAGCATGGCCTTTTAGTGAGGGCAGACAGAGTTAACAGCCTATCAAAAATACAATAGTCTTTGTATCCTTGGGTCTTAATCGTTTTTAAAATTAAGTTATTAATCTAGGTTGTTTCAACAACGTGAGTTCGGGATAAAAAAGGGCGGAGCAGATACGCTGAAAGTGCTGAGTTCTCAAGTATCTACCCGCCCATGCTTAGTTTAGAAGCTTTGTTTTGCCACGTCGATGATT
>NZ_JAMPJY010000022.1:0-99082 GCF_039961875.1 Trichocoleus sp. ST-U2
TTGGCTGAGCGCTATCGGAATCGACGGCGGCACTTTACGCGCCGAGTGCATCTACTCGCAGGCATCATCAACTTTGAGCTAGCTCTGGTTAGCTGATTCGTGCAAGAGGTCTACTGTAGAGTCAAGCCTAAAAGTCGCTGAAAAAAAATCAAGTAGCGGCACGCTACTAGCAACCCATAGACTGCTAATCCGTAAAGCAAATATTCCATTAACGGCCCAACCCTGTGTGTAGTTTGCTACCAGGCGGGGTCAACGTAGAGATTGATTGTTAATTGTTCGCACCCTGCCGGTACTGCTGTGATACAAGCACAGATGGTATGTCCGTCCGCTACCTCCACTTCGCAGGCGTGACACGAACCCATCAGGCACCCGGTGGGAATGAACACCCCAGCCCGTTCTGCTACCTGTAATAACGCTTCTCCTACCTCAGCGTCAACCGCAATCTCGTCAGGTAAAAAAAGTACACTTACGCTCATCAGTAGTTGGTAATGGGTAATGGGTATTTGCTAATGGGTAATGGGTGAAAAGCAATGACCCATTACCCATGCTTTAAGACAAAATAGGGTTTAAATCTAGGTGAGCTTCCACCGTATCTGCCAGCGAATCCAGAATGGTTTCTCGGTGTTCGCGGTAGTTGGCGACGCCTGTGGGGAGAGATGGAAGTCCCCGTTGCTGCCGTAGGTGATTTAACCAGGCTCTTCGCCAAGGGCCATTATCAAAAAGACCGTGGAGATAAGTGCCCACAACTGATTGAGTAGCATCGACAATCCCTAAACTCGGATCGTCAAATAGGGTTTTGTAGGAGTATTGCTTGGGTGCGTGTCCGGATGCCCCCATTCCTTCCTCTGAATCCAACAGCCGCGTGCGCCCTTGATGGATTTCATAACCGGCGACGGGTAAACCAGTTTGAGGATAGTTAGACGTTACGAGTCGTTGGCGGGCAATTTTTTGGGCGGTAATTACGGTTTTTACGGGTAACAGTTCCAGACCTTTGTAACGTCCGGTTTCACCTTCAATTCCTTCAGGATCGGCTAAAAATTTGCCTAGCATCTGGAAACCGCCGCAGATTCCCAGAATAGTCCCGCCTGCTGCCGCGTAATTTTGAATTGCCTGCGCCATGCCGGTTTTTTGCAGCAGCATCAAGTCAGCGATGGTGGTTTTGGAACCTGGAATAATCACGGCATCCGGATGTCCCAAGGGTTCTCTGGGGCTAATGTATTTCACCGTAACGCTGGATTCTGCTTCTAGGGGGTCAAAATCGGTGAAGTTAGAAATCCGGGGAAGGCGGATGATGGCAATGGTGAGATCGCTGTGAGATTTGGTCGTGCGACGCTCAAACAAATCTAGGGAATCTTCGGCGGGCAAAGCTTGATCGATCCAGGGAATGACACCTGCAACGGGAATGCCGGTGCGTTCTTCTAGCCAGGTGATGCCGGAGTCTAAGAGCGATCGCTGTCCTCGGAATTTATTAATGACAATCCCCTTAATCAGCGCCCGTTCTTCCTTCTCCAGCAACTCCAGAGTACCCACTACATGGGCAAAAGCGCCCCCCCGGTCGATATCCACGACCAGCAAGGTTGAGGCATTTAAATGCTTCGCTACCCGCATATTCGCCATGTCGCGGTGCTTAAGGTTAATCTCCGCTGGGCTACCCGCTCCCTCACAGACCAGTAAGTCAAATTCTTCGGAAAGACGTTGCAGCGATTCTTCAATTGCCTGCCAACCTATATCAAAATACTGCTCGTAGTACTCCGCAGCACCGACTTGCCCGACGGATCTGCCCTTGATAATCACCTGGGAAGTCATGTCCCCTTGGGGCTTGAGTAAAATTGGGTTCATCTCCACCCAGGGCGTGACTCCCGCAGCCCAAGCTTGGACTGCCTGGGCATAACCAATTTCTCCTCCAGTGGGCGTTACGTAAGCATTCAGCGCCATATTCTGCGCTTTAAAGGGAGATACTCGCCAGCCGCGCCGAGATAGAATCCGGCAAAGTGCTGCGGTTAGTAGAGATTTTCCTGCGTGGGATGTGGTTCCCACGACCATAATCGCTTTCATTTTAATAGTTTGGGGTTATAGGGAAGAGCAGGCAAGCAGGCAAGCAGGCGAAAGGCACAAAACAGGGGGGCAGGGAAAAATTCTTACTCAGTCCTCAGTCCTCAGTCCTCAGTCCTCAGTCCTCAGTCCTCAGTCCTCAGTCCTCAGTCCTCAGTCCTCAGTCCTCAGTCCTCAGTCCTCAAAACAACCGGAACCAACGATTTAAGGCATTATAGAAGCGATCGCTAAAAGAGGGGGCAGGCCACGAACCACCCTGAAGTTCCCATTTTTCAACCAATTGGCGTCCCAAGGGTGTGAGGCGAAAACTATCGGTGATTCCTTGACCATCCACCTCTCGCCGCAGAATGCCTACCTGAATCAGCCACAACAGTGAACTTTCTGCGCCTAGTTCCCGCACAGGATGGCGGGTGTACTGGTGTTGGACACCTGAAGCACCCGCGATCGCTTGCAGGGGAACGCTGGTTGAGCGCATCGCTGCAAACAAAGGCAGGAGGAAGGGCGAACAGCGCATCGCTCGTTCGGCACGGGATACACTGCCAGGGGAATATTGAATCGACTGGGAGTTTTTTGCCTCAACAGAATTCATCTCTTCATCTAATGTCAGGAAACAGCAGAGGATTAAAAATTGCCATCTAGTCAATATCGATTATTTATTAACCGACTTTTAGCGATCGCACCCACAAGCTTTATGGTTTTAGCTGTAGACGCTCTCCGGCGCGTCTCGTTAGGAGACTGACTGCCGTCATCCACCTTAGCTTAGCCCAAGCGGAATTTTAAAATATTGTAAAATTTGATTTTCACCAAACAATCATAACTGAGCAGGAAATAAAATTTATGGCTCTAGCAGTCGGTACAACGGCACCCGCTTTCACCGCCAAAGATACCAATGGGAACACTGTCTCATTGTCTGATTTGGCAGGAAAAACTGTGATTTTGTATTTTTATCCCAAGGATGATACACCCGGCTGTACCAAACAAGCTTGTAGCTTTCGAGATGCCTATGCAGACTATCAAGGCAAAGATATTGTAGTCTTAGGCGTTAGCAAGGATGATGAAGCGTCTCACCAGAAATTCACCGAGAAGTTCAATTTGCCTTTTCCCCTACTGGCAGATGTCGATGGTAGCATTATCAAAGCTTATGACGTTGAAGGAAGTAGCGGTTATGCCCAGCGCGTAACCTACGTGATTGGTGGTACTGGCATGATCGTTCACGTTGATTCCAGCGTTAACACGGGTAGTCATGCTCAGGATATCTTAGCGGCACTAGCTTCTTGAGCCGACGACTTTAGTCTTTAGAAATAATCCGAGAAGCCCGATTTCCTTAAGGAAACCGGGCTTCTCCATCACAGGACTATTTGAATACTGATTAGTTATGGCGTCGAAGATGCAGGGGTAACTGAGTTTGCTGGAGTGACAGGTGCTACAGGTGCTGCCTGATTTGGAGTACCAAGAAGTTGTAGTTGTTGACGCCGGAACTGATCGGCGGCAGTATTCAGATTGTTCTTCTGGTCAGTATTAAACTCGTCCATACTGCGAATGTTGCCCAAGGTGGCTCGATGCATCAAGTCAAAGACACCAGACGCACCGCCGTTATTCGTCCGAGAAAATGGGTCTGTATTTTGCTCTTGGAAAGTGTCTGCGGGACTGACCGCTCCTGGTTGCGACAGGGTTGATTGAGCCAGAGTCAATTGAGGCAGCAAGCAGGAGGCGAATCCCATGCCAGCCAGAACACCGAGAACCAGTTTAGTTTTTTTATTCATGACAATTTGGGGCGAAACACGCTACGAAAGTTGTGAGTTTTGAGTTTTGAATAAAGACGAAAAAATTGATCTCTATGTTCAACTTTATAACTCAAAACTCACTCAAGACTTGGTACTCATTACTCAAGACGATTCTTAAGCAAACCGACGACGCAGCAGGGGTTGAATTGTTAATAATATTACTGCATCAAAACCGAGAAGCACCAATATGGCAGTGCCAAAAGTTACAGTGCCCCAAGGAGCTTGCATTACCACGCTACTGAGTGCCCAATCACTGTGGAGATACAGATAACGAATTGGCTCAATCGCATAGCTGAGGGGATTGAGAGTTGCAACAACCTGCAACCAATTGGGCATGAAGGATAAAGGGGCGAGGGCTGTGCTGGCAAACAGTAAAGGCAGGTTAGTAACAAAAATTACAGCAATCAGCTCGACGTGACCGGGCAAAGCGAAAGCTAAACCCAAACTCAAAGCGGTGACACCCAGAACCAGCAACAGAACAATCAACGCGATCGCGCCCAAGCCTAAAAGATTAGGTAAACCGGCTCCCAGAAAAGCGCTGGCTGCAACAATCACTGCCGCTTGGATTAAGCTCAACGTCACAATATAGATAGCTGAGGCAGCAACAATCGAAAATCGGGATGCCAGAGGAGCGACTAATAAGCGGTTGAGAAAGCCAAATTCCCGGTCAAACATCACCGGCAATCCAGCATTCAGTGCCCCGGCAAAGGCGGTAAAAACAATCACCCCGGCACCGAGAAATTGCCCGTAGCTCAAATCATTGCCAAAAATGCCTTGAGGAGCATTTTGAAATAGCGCCCCGAATAGAACCAACCACATCAAAGGCTGGATGATTCCCGCCACAAGAGTCGAGGGACGCCGTTGCAATTGAATGAATAAGCGCTTCGTTAAAGCCAGAGTTTCTTGAATAAAGTCACTGACGAGGCTGGATGCAGCACCGGCAGTAGATTTACCAGCTGCCTCTGGCTGCAACCGGATATCAGGTTTAGGAGGCGTTATCGTACTGCTCATATCAATTTCAGATGTTGGATGTTGGATTTTGGTGGCTTGGTGGTGTAAAAGCTCGCTCTACCGCATATTCTGCTTTTTCTCTGCCTTCGGATCGCGGCTACCGGCTGCTGCAAGTTCTGCATCCATCAGGGTTCTCCCCGTAGCGGCGAGATAAACATCATCTAAGCTAGGTCTAGCTTGTGCAATGCCAAAAATCGGTAAATTAGCGGCTTGGAGAGATTGCTGTATGGTCATCAGCGCGTCGCTTTGGGGCGTGACTACTAAATTGAGCGAATTCCCCTGAGCGCTATTGATGATCGCTTCTTGGACAAAGGGCAGAGATTGCAGCATATTTTTCGCTTTCTCTGCTTCCTCAATAGGAGAAAATTCGCGGATACGCAGGGTGATGCGATCGCCTCCCACCCGATCCTTCAACTCAGAAGGCGTCCCAGAGGCAATTACCACCCCTCGGTCGATAATCGCCACTCGGTCGGCTAAAGCATCAATTTCTTCTAAATAGTGGCTGGTAATCAGCACCGTTGTCCCGGATGCTCGCAACTGGCGCAAGAAATCCCACACGACTACACGGCTTTCAATATCTAGCCCTACGGTTGGTTCATCCAGAACTAAGACATCTGGCTGATGCAGCAACCCAGCGGCTAAGTCGAGGCGCTTGCGTAAACCGCCAGAGTAGGTGCCAGTTTTTTTATCAGCGTATTCTTGCAATCCCAAGACGCTCAGCACCGCCTCAATTCTCTGTTTCGCCACAGCACCGGGGAGGTGATACAGCGCGGCTTGTAGTTGCAGGAGTTCCCGCCCCGTCAGCACCTTATCTAAGGCGACCTCCTGAGCTACATAGCCCAAGCGTTGCCGTGCCCCTCTGGGGTTATCTACAACGGAGATGCCAGAAACTTCAATTTTGCCAGCATCGGGTTTTGTCAGGGTACACAAGACCCGCAGAGTTGTCGTTTTCCCGGCACCATTCGGCCCCAATAGACCAAAAATTTCACCAGGTTCTACCTGAAAGGAAACATTTTTAACGGCTTCTACTGAGCCGTAGCGTTTCTGAAGCTTTTCGATTAAAACAGCGGGAGCCATAGATGTCCCAAATTAACAAATCTAAACACTCTTTGTTTCTATTGTATTTCAATCCCTCATCAGGATTTATACTCCCACCGTACTGAATTCATCCTTTGAAAGGCGAAAAGTCCGTACCATCTCAGGACGATACAGCGCCAGACAATTATACGGATAAGCGATCGCGCTACCATTGCCTCAAACCCAAACTCCGAGCATTCTGTAAAGATGAGTGGATGGCTATGGTAACTACTGCTGTTGTCCCAGAAGTGGTATCGCAGGGATTTAGTGTGGCGGTGGATGAGTTGTTGGATTGAGGCTCAATATTTACCAGTTTTTCGGGAAGACTGAATCTAGACACAATCTGCTGAAGCCTTCCCAGATATGCTCTATTGTTCCATTCCCACTTGTCCACATCCCTTCAATCCCGATAGGAATAAGTTTTGCCAAAGCTGTGGTTCGCAAGCACTCTCAGCATTATTTCGCAACCGCTATCGAGTAATTCGACTCTTGGGTGAAGGTGGTTTTGGCAGAACTTATGAAGCTATGGATGCAGATAGAATGGACGATTCTTGCGTCATTAAGCAATTTGTTCCACAAGTGCAGGGAACGGCAGCACTTGAGAAAGCGACGGAACTATTTAAGCAAGAAGCGAAGCGACTGTATGACTTGGGAGAACATCCCCAAATTCCCCGATTAGTTGCCTATTTTGAACAGGATAAGCGCCTGTATTTGGTGCAAGAGTTTATTGAGGGGCAGAATTTATTACAAGAATTGACCCAGCAGGGAGCTTTTAGCGAAGAAAAGATAAAACAACTTTTAGTCGATTTGTTGCCACTCCTCAAGTTTGTACACGAACGCGGTGTAATTCACCGGGATATTAAGCCAGAAAATATTATGCGCCGCCGCAAGGATGGCAAGTTGATGCTGATTGATTTTGGTGTCTCCAAACAGGTAACGGGAACGCTTCTCAGTCGAGTTGGTACAACAGTGGGGACACTTGGCTATGTACCCATAGAACAAATGCGTGGTCAAGTTTACCCAGCTAGCGATCTCTACAGCTTGGGCGTAACTTGCGTTCGGCTACTAACTCAATGTTTGCCAAAGGAAGATGGTTCTGATGATATTTATGATGCTCTGAATGGTCGTTGGATATGGATAGACCATCTGCCACTTGCTACAACCATTAGTTCTCAAATACAGCAAGTATTAGATAAACTGCTCCAAGACTATGTGAAGAATCGCTATAAATGTGCTGATGAAGTGCTACAAACTCTGAAACCACAGCCCTCATCTTTGAGGACTCAGCCGTCAGCTTTTTCAAGTCAACACTTAGCACTCCACACTCACAATTTCCCTCTACCTTCCATCCAGCTTATTTCATCTAGAGGAGTTGATTACCGGCATCTAGAAAAGCTACTTATAACTGGCAACTGGAAAGAAGCTGATTGGGAAACGCTAACTAAGATGATACAGGTAAGAGGAAAGACAGTAAGAGACGATCTTACAGAAGAAAACATCGAGACCTTCCCCTGTGAAGATTTGTGCATAATTGATCATCTGTGGGTAAAGTACAGCCAAGGACGCTTCGGTTTTAGCGTACAGAAGCGCATTTGGATAGAGCAGGGAAGCCAAAGCGGCGTCTGTGATTACTACGATTACCAAGCCTGGTATAAGTTTGGCGATCGCGTCGGATGGTATGTAAATAACAAAGGGCAATACTATTCTGGTCTTACTTTCACCTCAAATGCCCCCGTTGGACATTTTCCCGCGCGAGTGTCGCGTGTTCAAGCAGGTGTGACTGAGCGAGGTTGGCGGTTGTTTGTATGGGATTTAGTTTTGGGGGGTTGTCTGTTCTCGCGCATCGAGGCTTGTGGACTATAAAATTTAGTAATTCTAGAATTCAACACTTAAAATACATTACAGGAAACTCTAGGGTTGCTAGCATTTGTAACTTGGTGAGCGCCTTCCTAAATCCTACGACTGTCATATTCAATGAATGCGATCGCGCGAATTGTTGATAGGAATGCGATCGCCCTCAAACTTTACTACTACAAATCCTCTTTTCGTCGGGCGCGATGTTTTTCTAGCAACTCAGGAAAATGTTTAAGATCGTCAATTGATTGCGGTGCCGGATATATTTCTGTAGCAGGTTCAGCCGTCACCCTATCCATGTAAATACGGAAGGCTTCATCGTCGTCTCGATGTTCTTGTATGTAGGCTAGTAGTTCTTTGCGACTCATTGCCTCAAAATTAGGTTTTATCATAAATACCTCCAGCTTCCATTGCGGAAAATCAAAATTTCGGTTTCTTCTCCAGCTAGGAAGAATACTCCTCCTGTAGGTTCATCTATGCGAACTATATAAATAGGCAAATACATCTTCGTTGCCCAAGAACTCAGGATGAAGCAAGTCAATAGCTGTGCTGATGTAGGAATAATTCATACCCTTCCTTACTTTATGTTTCCTAGTTTAGCCTTGAGTGCCTCTTGAGAGTTCCTTGCCAAAACGCGATCGCTTTTAACGCAAAAAACCCGCCAAGGCGGGTTTTTTTGTTTGGACGCGATTTCTAATCGCCGGATCATTGCAAAATTGCGATCGCGCTAATTAAAGTCTGGAGATGTTCGCCAACAAATGCGGTGAATTGATGCGTCACTGGTAAACTATCGACGACAATGCCGGTGCAGAGCAGCATCATGTAGAGGATAGAGTATTTAAAAAGCGATCGCGCTACCTGTTTATCTCCAGGTGACTGCAACATCTGCCATGCTTTCTTAATAAAGAGACTCCCCAGGATTGAGGCAACCATCCCATAAACGATACCAGACGCGCCCAAAGGATAAACCAGCAGCAACGTCATCGGTACCATAATCAGGGTGTAAAGCCAAATTTGCCGAGTCGTGACCACTTCCCCTTCAACCACTGGCAGCATCGGAATGCCGACTTTGGCGTAGTCATCTCGAATCATTAAAGCTAACGCCCAGAAATGGGGAGGTGTCCACACAAACACAATGGCAAAAAGCAGCCAAGCTGCCCAGCTTAAGGTGCCGGTAACAGCTGCCCAACCGACTAGCGCCGGGATCGCTCCTGCGGCACCGCCAATCACGATGTTTTGCGTGGTGTGGCGTTTTAGCAAGTGGGTGTAGATGCCCATGTAGAAGACAAGGCCTGACATTGCCAAGAGGGCACTGAGCAGGTTGGCGAAGACGGTTAGTAAGGTGAAAGAGAGACAAGCCAGGACAATTGCAAAAATTAGCGCATCGCGGGACTGTACCCGACCGGAAGGAATCGGGCGGTGGCGGGTACGCTCCATTGCATAATCGATATCGCGATCGTAGATGCAGTTGAGGGTTTGAGCAGATGCGGCAGCGAGAGTCCCACCCGCCATCGTCACCAATAACAACAGCGGATCTACCTGTCCATCTGATGCCATCCACATACTCGCCGCCGTTGTGATCAGCAGCAGCGGGATAATTCGGGGCTTTGTCAGCTGGTAGTAACTCTGAATGACCTCTAGGAAGTTTTGGTGTCTGCGGGAGACATCGGTTCCAACTATCATTTCCTGCATTATTTATTTTTTCCTAAATTACTTAGCCTGCCGCAACGCGATCGCTCAAGGGTAAACGAGCGCAGGCTTTGTTTGTAGAGTCCCACCCTGAGGGGTGCGGATTGATGAAGAGCTATACGGAAGGGTTGGGAATGACACTGGCGCGATCGCGCAACGCCAAAACAGTAAAAGCAACAAGCGTTCCGAGTAAGGCGGCTCCGACTGCCTGGTGAGCGACGGTCAGTGGTTCTACTTGGAGGTGCAAGCGGAAGGTCGCCACACCGAGAATCACTTGTAACACCAGTAAACCACCACCCAGATTAGCCAGACGGCGCAGCATCGGGTGCAGTGCGGGTGTGCGCCATGCCAAAAGCACGACAGCGACGATCGCTAAAGTTGGGGGAACGACACCCGCAATGTGGCTATTCATCACCGTACACAACTCTTGCGCCCCAAAGCACTGATGGAGCGCCCAGCGAGAACCCACTAATCCACCTAGGAGGCTTTGTAGATAGACCAAAATTGCAGCCGTTAAACTCACCCACGGCAATTTTCCAACCGTGCCCGTGCCTTGATAAGGCAACAGTGCCGCGCCAATTATCAGGAGGGTGATGAAAAACAACAGTGCGGTTCCCAGGTGAGCAGTGACAATATCAAAACGCAGCAAGTGCGTTACGGTCAGCCCTCCCAAGACGCCCTGAAATACGACTAAAAAGAGTGCGAAGGTGGACGCCCAAGGCAGCCATTTGGGGAGCGATCGCTGATGCCACCAGGAAAGAACTGCTAGCGCGATCGCGCCGAAGCCAATTGCTGCCGCGTCCAACCTGTGAAACCACTCCAGAAACACCTGAAGATTCATCTGCGAAGAAGGCACCAGTTGACCGTAGCATAGAGGCCAATCCGGGCACGCCAGCCCAGCATTCATCACTCTTGTGGCACTCCCAATCGCCATCAAAACCAGCGTAGCGACGCCCAGCCGAAACACCAAGCGACGGATCTTGTCCCTTGGGTGGGAATCCTCCGGAGTGCGAACATCCTGATGAAGGACGGATTCTGTCATAGCGTTCAAAAAGCTAATTTTTCACCAATCAAATCAGAGTATCCGCTCAATTCCAACCTAGCATCTGAATGGAGGAAGATGACCGACTCTAGCTACCACTCTAATGACCCCGTTGCATCATCAGCCACCGCTTTAGGAATTTCTTCCAATTGCCGAGATTTTGCGGAAATTGAGGCGAATTAGGGCAATGCAATAACCTCTGCGGCTAAAATTTTTAGATTTCTTCTAAATCAAGTATTTCATTGTAAAAAAGAATACTGGTATTCAAAGAGAAAACCGCTAGAATCCAGAAGCAATCTTCTAGCTCTAAATCCCGAATCCCTGACAGGGCGGGAGACGCCTCCCAGGATTCATCCTAGCGGAAATGGCTTTGTCTGCTGGTACCTTTCCTGAAAATGGCGGCGATCCCAAAAAAATTCCAAAAGATAACTCAGATTGGCTCACCTTTATGGGATCTCTGCCTTACCGTGGTTAATGAGGCTCTTACTGATTTCCTAAGATCGAACACAAAGGCAGCTTCACTTCGAGGCAGTCTAGATAGACCAAATCGGTCTGGGCATCAGCCCACACTGTTTTGTTTAGAATTGCACCAAATCCAAGACAAAGCCCGTGAAAATCCCAAGCTCGATATTAACTTTACTGGTTGGCATTGTGCTGACCCTTGTCAGCCTGTGGTACGGTCAAAACCACGGTCTTTTGCCGATAGCAGCCTCTGAGGAAGCAACCCTAATCGACAGGCTGTTTAACGCGATGATGACCATTTCCACAGGTCTGTTCCTGCTGGTTCAGGGAATAATTATCATTGCGGCAATTAGATTTCGGCAACGTCCTGGCGATGATACGGACGGGCCACCCGTGCATGGCAACGTTCCCTTAGAAATTTTGTGGACGGCGATTCCAGCGGTGATCGTCCTGGGAATCTCGATCTACAGTTTTGAGGTTTATGGTCAAATCGGCGGACTGAATCCGATGGATCATTCGGTTGCTCACGCTCCGAGTCATCAGCAGGTTGCCAAAATGCCTGGAGCGGCGATTGCAGCTACCTTAACAGAGGCTGAAAACGCCACGGACACTGAAAATCGCAATCAGCAGCTGCAAGATAAAGTCTTAGAAGACCCCGCTACGGCAAAAGTCCGCAAGGAGCTTCCTCAACTGCGGGATTCAGCCGATGTAGGCGTAACTTCCGGTCGCATTGGTCCCACACCTGACAAGCAAGGTCAAGATCCAGAATTTTATGTGAATGTTACGGGTCTACAGTTTGCTTGGCTTTTTAGCTACCCCGGAACCGATGTGACAGCGGGCGAATTGCATCTTCCGCTTGGACGGGAAGTGAAATTGAACATCTCGGCAAATGATGTTATACACGCTTTTTGGGTGCCTGAGTTTCGCCTCAAGCAGGATGCGGTTCCAGGACGCCAAACTGAGCTGCGGTTTACACCCAACAGACTCGGTGAGTATCCGCTCATTTGTGCGGAACTCTGTGGTGCTTATCATGGAGTCATGAAGACAACGGTCATTGTTCAGACCCCCGAAGATTTCCAGAATTGGCTTGCCGAGCAGCAAGAAGTTGCCAGTTCGGAGGCTCTCGATCGGGCGGTGGCAGTAAACCCCGCAGAACGCTCAGATGCTGAGTTTTTGGCTCCCTACGCCAGTGAAATGGGGATCGATGCCGAAACTCTACACCCTCTCCACCACCACTGAGTAAGAGAGTGATGAGTGTTGAGTGTTGAGTTGTGAGTTAAAAAAGTTCTCGTAAAAATCTTTTATTTAATTCAAAACTCAAAATTCAAAACTCAAAACTCTTCTGACCCCCCTTAACTTCTGAATTTGAGATGACACAAGTAGAGCTTCAAGAAAAAGCAAATCTACCAGCCCACGGTGAACAACCGAAGGTAACGCATTGGCGAGAATACTTTAGCTTTAGTACCGACCACAAAGTGATTGGGATTCAATACCTGGTCACGACGTTTATCTTTTATTTGATTGGTGGAGTCCTGGCAACAGCCGTTCGCACGGAACTGGCAACCCCAGAGTCCGATTTTGTCGCCCCAGATGTTTACAACAGCTTATTTACGGTTCACGCGACGGTGATGATCTTCTTGTGGATCGTGCCTGCGGGAACCGGCGGCTTTGGGAATTACCTGGTGCCCTTGCTGATTGGAGCAAGGGATATGGCGTTTCCGAGACTGAATGCGATCGCTTTCTGGATCATCCCACCGGCTGGGTTGCTGTTGTTGAGCAGTTTCTTGGTCGGGGCACCCGGTGCGGGTTGGACTTCTTATCCCCCCTTGAGCGTTGTTAGTGGCAAACCCGGTGAAGCGATTTGGATTCTCAGCGTCCTGATCCTGGGGACCTCTTCGATCCTGGCAGCGATCAATTTTCTCGTCACCATCTGGAAGATGCGGACGCCAGGGATGGGGTGGAATCAAATGCCCTTGTTCTGCTGGGCAATGCTCGCCACTTCTGCATTGGCTCTTATCGCTACGCCAGTTTTAGCAGGGGCACTGATTCTACTATCCTTTGACCTGCTGGTGGGTACGTCCTTCTTTAACCCGACCGGGGGGGGCGATCCCATCGTGTATCAACACCTATTCTGGTTTTACTCCCACCCGGCGGTTTACATCATGATCCTCCCCTTCTTCGGGATGATCTCAGAAATTTTGCCGGTTCACGCCCGCAAGCCGATTTTTGGTTATAAGGCGATCGCTTATTCCAGTCTGGCAATCAGCTTTTTGGGGCTAATCGTCTGGGCGCACCACATGTTTACCAGCGGCACCCCTGCCTGGTTGCGGATGTTTTTCATGATCACCACAATGGTGATTGCTGTCCCTACCGGGATCAAAGTATTTAGCTGGTTGGCAACCATTTGGGGCGGCAAACTGCGCCTGAACAGCGCCATGCTGTTCGCAATGGGCTTTATCTCCATGTTTGTCATCGGCGGCATCAGTGGCGTCATGGTGGCAGCTGTGCCCTTTGATATCCACGTTCACGACACCTACTTTGTCGTGGCTCACCTGCACTACGTCCTCTTTGGCGGCAGTGTTTTCGGCATTTATGCCGGATTCTATCACTGGTTCCCCAAGATGACGGGGCGGATGCTGAACGAAACTTGGGGCAAAGTTCACTTTGTCCTGATGTTGGTTGGCTTCAATATGGCATTCCTGCCGATGCACAAGCTAGGTCTAGAAGGGATGAACCGACGGATTGCTTCGTATGACCCGAAATTTACCACTCTCAACGTGATCTGCACGATTGGGGCATACATCCTCGCCGTCTCCACCATTCCTTTCATTGTTAATGCCTGCTGGAGTTGGATAGCGGGTCCCAAGGCACCTGATAACCCCTGGCAAGGACTGACCCTAGAGTGGATGACAACCTCGCCCCCGCCACCGGAAAACTTTGAAAAAGACCCAGTGTTAGCCACCGGGCCATATGACTATGGGATGGGCGATCGCCGCACTCAAGTAGAGGTGCCCTTTGACGAGCCTCGAAATCCAGTCTTGGCTGCTGGCCCTGACTCGGCTCTCCGTGCCGATCCCGATCCCGCAGTGGCGGTGAATCCCGATGACCGCCAAGGAGAAAGTCACAATCGGTAATGGTAATCGGTAATCGGGAAACGATGACCCATTACCGATTCTCCACTACCCATTACGTATCCAACTCTTTCTAGAGGAGATTCATGCAAGGTTCAACGATTGACCCAGCGAAAACTGCCCTCAACTATCACCACAACTCAGAAGCGACTGTGGAAGCCCACGGCGTAGAACATCATGATTTCCGCATCCAGGGGCTGATTGTGTTTCTGATTGCGGAAGGCATGATCTTTGTCGGCTTATTTACTGCCTATCTCGCCTTTCGCGCTGTGGCACCCAGTTGGCCCCCGGAAGGAACGCCAAAGTTAGAGCTATTACTGCCCGGAATCAACACACTGATTCTGATTTCTAGCAGTTTCGTGATCCACAATGCGGATACTGCCATCAAAAAGAACGATGTGGCAGGTTTAAGGACTTGGTTTGCCGCAACTGCCTTAATGGGAGCGATTTTCCTGGGGGGTCAGGTTTACGAGTATACCCATTTGGAATTTGGCCTCAGCACTAACTTGTTTGCCAGCACGTTTTATGTTCTGACTGGGTTCCACGGTCTCCACGTTCTTTTAGGACTAGGGGCGATGATTGCCGTTTTGTGGCGCAGTTTAAAACCCGGTCACTACAGCAGCGAACACCACTTTGGCGTTGAAGCCGCAGAGATTTATTGGCACTTCGTCGATATTGTGTGGATTATTTTGTTCACCATCCTCTATCTGATTTGAATCTTTGTTTTTGCTTTTTTGACAAAGCTTGCCCCCAATTGGGGGCTTTTTTATGAGGAAAAGTTACTCTACTGATTGGAGGCGGGAAGGAGTCCTAAAATTTTAGATTTGGGGTTTGGGATTTTGGGTTGAAAATCTTAGACAGTCAGCGACTTTCCCGATTGAAAATCATGCAACTGTTCCGCAAATTGGTATGAATCGATGGACGCAGATGAACTACTGAGGAAATATGTAGAGGGCGAAAGAGATTTTTGTCTAGCCGACCTAAGTGGAGCCGACCTGAGTGGGGTAAATCTCAGTCAGGCGGATTTTAGTGGGGCCAACTTAAAAAAAGCTACCTTGAGTCGAGCGATTCTGAGCCGATGCACCCTAGCCGCAACCCACATGGAGGAAGCCGACTTGTGTGAGGCAGACTTGCGTAGAGCCGATTTGAGTGGAGCTGAAATGTTTGGAGCCTTCTTAATTGCAGCCAACCTGAGTTTAGCCGACTTGATTGGCACCGACTTGACGAAAGCCAATTTGAGTTTAACCGACTTGATTGGAGCTGACTTGATTGGAACTGACTTGAGTGAAGCTAACTTGAGTTTAGCCGACCTGCGGGGAGCTGACCTGAGTGGAGCTAATCTGAATGAGGCTAATCTGAGCGCATCCCATCTCTATGAAGCTGACTTGAGCGAGGCCAACTTGGAGGGAACGAACTTCCGTAGAGCGCTCTACAACGAACAAACTAAGTTTCCCGAAGAGTTTGATCCAAAACTAGCAGGAGCATTGTTGATTGCCCCGAATGTATTGCTGGCAGGGCTAGACCTGAGTAGAGCGAACCTTCCTGGGGTTAATCTGCGTGGAGCTAACTTGAGCGGTACTAACTTGAGCAAGGCAGATATGGTTTGGGTAGATTTGAGTGGAGCCAATTTGAGTGGAGCTAATTTGAGTGGAGCCAATTTGAGTGGAGCCAATTTGAGTGGAGCCGACCTCAGCGAAGCTAATTTGAGTGGAGCCATCATGCCTGATGGCAGCCTTCATGATTAAGGTCAAATAGTGAGAGATTAGACAAGACTCGTAGGGCGAATCTCTGAAAGGATTTATGCTGTTAGCGATCGCTCCATTGTTTCTCAAACTGGGCATAAGCTTGATTAATTGCCTGCATTTGAGCTTGGGCATTGGTAGAAGGATTAACATCAGGGTGGTACTGCCTTCCCAAACGTCGGTAAGCACGCTTAACATCATCAGCATCAGCGTTCCTTTCCACGCCTAAAACTTCCCACCATTCCCCAGATGGCACTGCGTCAAGTGTAGATTCACTCACGCCAAAGCATTTTTGCCAAATTTTCAGTGTGTTCTTCTCACCGCCACTCACCAGCGTCTGTCCATCGAAACTGAAAGCAACAGGATGACGCCCAGGCAGAGTATCCAGCAGTTCTCCATCTAGGTTCCAAAGTTTGATAGTACCGTCTCGGCTGCCACTGGCGAGGGTTTTTCCATCAGGGTTAATAGCGATAGAAACAACCCCAGATGAATGTCCTGTAAGAGTGCGAAGCAATTCTCCAGTCTGGAAATTCCACAACTTAATTGTCGCGTCTCCACTCCCACTCGCTAGAGTCTTTCCATCCGGGCTGAAGGCGACAGAAGTAACCCAGCCTGAATGTCCGATAAGGATGCGATGCTGTTGTCCACCGCTCAAATTCCAAAGCCTGATAGTTTGATCGGCACTTCCACTAGCAAGAATTTGGCTATCAGGACTAATCGCAACAAACAAAACCGCGTCAGAATGTCCATTAAGAGTGCTTCTTAGTTTTCCCGTATAGGCACCCCAAAGCCTAATCGTTTTATCAGCGCTTCCACTCGCAATAATTTTTCCGTCAGGGCTGAAGGAAACTGAGTAAACAAAGCCCGAATGACTGTAAGAGGAGTTTAAATAAAAAAAGGTGCGGAGAAATTCTTTTTTAGGCAGATTCCAGGTAGTAATTTTTTGGTCAAAACTGCCACTGGCAATCGTTTGACCATCTGGGCTAATTGCCACTGAAGAAACTTCCTGTCCTTGCCCAAAGAAGTTAAAAATCTGTTTTCCAGTCTTCAGGCTCCACAGGGTAACGATTTTATCATCACTGCCACTAGCAATCGTCTGATCATCGGAGCTGATGGCAATAGAATTGACTGAGGCTGAATGCTCTTTTAGGGTGTGTATGCATTTCCAACCTTGAGGTTCCTGAGACTCAATTTTTGTCAATCCTGGTGCCATCTTAGGCTGAGCAAATTCCGGTTGAGGTAACGGTGTTTGATGAGTAGAAATTTTAGGCGTTACAGAGGGATTTAAATTTGGGTGAAATGTAGAAAATTTGGATGAAATATTTTTATAAGGTGCAGAATAATTTAGATTTAAAACAGTCTTCGCTGGTATTTTTGCTTTTAGCGCCTTCAACTCGTCTTCAATTTCTATAGCGGCAAATTTTTCCTCTAAAACATCACCTGCTAGCTTCTTATCTAGCGCTGCTAATTCTAGCTCTAGAAGAGCATTAGTATAAGCTTCTTGCCATGATACTTTCTCTTCCATCCGCTCGAAAGCTTGATATGCGGTTTCCCCGCTTCCAGAGCCGTCAATCAGCTTCAATAAACCGTAAACTCCCAGCCCAAAAACTGCACCTGTTGCCGCAAAAGAACCCATACCAATTCCAACCGCTGTTCCCTTGAAAGCTAATCCCATGCTGCCAAAAACAGAGGAAAAACCTGCGCCGCCTACTGCACCAATTCCCATCGAACCTAAAGCGAAAGCATCTCCTTCTCCTACCGCTTTGAATGCTCCATAAGCAGCAGCACCAGCAACCGCGCCCGCTGCTGTAACGGGTGCCATGCCAATTCCAACTGCTCCGAATCCTCCGACTAATCCCATCCCACCAACTGCTGCGGAAACTCCAGCACCCGCCGCCGCGCCTCCGGTAACAAATGCAGCACCTGAGATAACATCATCTTGTTTATGGGTTTGAAACATTGCTTTTTTTGCTAGATGGCTGGGATAATTTGGCAACTGGAAGTTTCTTTATATACCTAGCACAAGCAAGTTTAGCCTTAAATCGTATTTTTACTGAATTTTTAATTTGTTTACAACAAATCCAATTAGTATTTGTTGCTATCTGAAATTATTTGTGAAGGCAAAAATAGTCTATTGAACCCCAAGGACACAAAGAACACGTTGGCTTTCGCGTAGCGGTGCGCTCAGGAAGAGACAAAGAGGAACTGATTGGTTCACCAAAGGAATAGATTGCTATAGTTTCACTTCCAATAAGGTGAGGTTTTTATTTAAATAGGAGCTGAAAATATCTTTGTTTTACATTGATATAGCAGTTTTAAATAATTCGTGAAAGCGAGATCCCGACTTTTTTAAAAAGTCGTGGAGCTGAACCGCTACCATCTCATAACTAAAATAGGATTGCTATATATAATTATCTTAGAAAGTATTGATTTATAAGTCTTATCAAAAAATGCAGTGTGAATTGTGTGAAAGAGAAGTGGAGCGGTTGACCGTCCATCACTTGATTCCAAGGCAGAAAACGAAACGGAAAAATGAAGATCCAGGACCGACTGCAAAGATATGTTCTGCCTGCCATCGGCAAATACATAATTTATTTGACAATACGCGATTAGCCCAGGAACTTAATTCTTTGGATAGGCTGAAGGATGAGCCGCAAATGGAGAAGTTTTTGTCTTGGGTGAAGAAGCAAGACCTGAATAAGCGGGTTAGAGTGCATCGGGGAAACAATTAAAGATTAAAAAACTAATTTTTAATTGTTTAGGGGTTTTGCGATCGCTTCAATAACTCCTCTGCATTAGAAGCCCACTGGCTATTCCCTTGGGCAGTGTAAAGCTGTTTGGCATATTGCAAAACTTGCTGGGCATCACTGTAACGACCTTGGCGCAGAAAGACTAACCCGGCAGCGTAGTAGGCATTGGGGTAGTTAGAATTAGCCTCTGCTGCCTTGCGAAAGGCGGCGAGAGCTTCGTCTAGTTGCCCCTGATTCATCAGGATGGAACCGAGATTATAGTGGGCTTCTGGATATTTAGGGCTGATTTTAATGGCCTGCTGGAATGCTTTTTTTGCTTCGTTCAGGTTGTTCTGTTGGAGATAAGCAAGTCCCAGATGATAAGCAGGTTCTGGTGCGTTGGGACTCAACTGCATCGCTTGTTTAAAAGACGCGATCGCTCGTTCCTCATCTCCTTGCTGTTCCCTTACCAAACCTAGATTGTAATGAGCAACTCCCAACTGTGGGTTGAGTTCCAGCGCCCGTGACAAATAATCACCCGCCTGCTGCAAGTTGTTTCCCTCAAGCAGCGCTGCACCCAAATTGGCATAGGCGAGAGCAAAGTTAGGATCGGCTTGAACTGCTTGGTAAAAGGCATCCGCTGCTGGCTGCAATTGCCCCACCTGACGCAAAGCCAGCCCCAAGTTGTAATGCGCGGGTGCCAGTTTGGGGTCGAGTTTGGCGGCTTGTCGAAAAGAGGCGATCGCTTCTTGTGTTTTTGCTTGACCGATCAGCTGGAGTCCCTGATTCATCAAGTCCACTGCCGATTGAGCTTGAGCAATTTGTACCGGCGTCACGGGTGTCCCAGCCACCGCTGGCGTCATCCTCCCACCCAGTAACAGTATTAACCCTCCAGCTATCCATCTCATCTGCTGGTACGTTCTCATTCTCCGTGTCACCTCTTTACAATTGTTACGTTTGTCGCCACCCATTCAGATTTTCTTCTAACAAATTTGCGGTTATTTGTTGCATATATTCATAAAATTTATAGCTAATTAATACTGATTCATTCAACTTAAGTTTTTGCTGGGTTTGCTTTAAAAGAAATTGCAATTTCTCAGTCATTGCCCCTAGAACGCGCTAACCTCACATTCAGGGATACAAAATTCCATCTAACTGTTAACAGCGATCGCGATTGGCACGGGAGGGCAAAAATCCTCTGGGAGTTGTCAATGGCATCGGTACCGCATACCCATGCGATAGCTCACATCTCTACATCTTTTTTATTTTGTTGGAGGTGAATTATGAACGAAAAAGTCATGTCCGGGGTACGCAATGTTGCAATTGTTGGCCCCTATTTAAGTGGCAAAACTACGTTACTAGAAAGTTTGCTCTTCGTCACGGGTGCGATTTCCCGCAAAGGTCGCACTTCAGACGGTAACACGGTGGGAGATAGTTCCCAAGAGGCACGCGATCGCCACATGAGCGTGGAAGTATCAACTGCCAGCACCGATTACGACAGTGTCCGCTTCACCTTTGTCGATTGTCCCGGATCGGTTGAATTTGCTCAAGAAACCTACAATGCTCTGATTGGCGTCGATGCGGCAATTGTCGTGTGCGAACCCGTGAGCGATCGCGTCATGACTCTCGCGCCGCTATTTAAATTCCTCGACGACTGGGAAATTCCGCACCTAGTCTTCATCAACAAAATGGATCGGGCGAACAACAACTTCATGGACGTGCTGCACGCCCTAAAAACGGTCTCCAGTCGCCCCGTGATCCCACACCAGTATCCCATTGGTCAAGGCGAACAGCTCAGCGGCTTTATCGACCTGGTGAGCGAACAAGCTTATCACTACCATCCTGGTGCCGCCGCCGACCCGGTGCCGATGCCAGATAACCTCAAAGAGCAGGAACAAGCCGCCCGTGCCGAAATGCTGGAGGAATTGGCAAATTTTGACGACCACCTGCTAGAAGAACTGCTAGAAGAAATTAACCCACCCCAAGAAGAAATTCTCCAAGACTTGAAGATGGAGTTAGGGGCAGATTTAATCGTGCCTGTATTCCTAGGTGTTGCCGAGCAAGATTACGGAGTGCGACCGCTGCTGGAAGCGTTGTTGCGAGAAGCACCCGACCCATCCACCACTGCCGAACGTCGGGGAATTGTTCTCCATGCCGATGCCCCCCTCGCACAAGCGATTAAAACCTATTACACTCCTCAAGGCGGGAAAATCTCCCTGGTGCGGGTGTGGCAGGGCACGTTGACTGATGGAATTGTCCTCAATGGCGTTCGGACTGGTGGCTTGTATCGTCTGATGGGTCAGCAACAACAGCCGCTGACTTCAGCCGAAGCCGGTGAGATTGTCGTCTTGGGACGCTTAGAGGGAATTAAAACAGGCGATACCTTGACCGCTTCCGGCGACCCACTGGCGACCGAACTCCCCAAAGCCGAGCAAATGGCACCCGTTTTTGCTTTAGCGATTACGCCCGAAAAACGCAACGATGAAGTTAAACTCAGCAGCGCCATCACCAAGCTGCTAGAAGAAGACCCCTCCCTAGCTTGGGAACAACACGGAGACACCCACGAAGTCATTCTTTGGGGTCAAGGTGAAATTCATCTGCAAGTTGCCCTCGACCGACTGCGGCGCAAGTACAACCTGCCAATGACGACTCACCTGCCCCGCGTGCCCTACAAAGAAACCATCCGCAAACCCGCATCCTCGATTCACGGGCGCTACAAGCATCAAAGTGGCGGTCACGGACAGTTTGGTGATGTTTATCTGGATATCAAGCCGCTGTCGCGTGGCGAAGGCGTTAACTTCAGTCAAACAATTGTCGGTGGCGTCGTACCGAGACAGTATATCCCTGGCGTTGAGACGGGTGTTCGGGAGTATTTGGTACATGGCCCCTTGGGCTTCCCCGTGGTCGATGTAGCAGTGACGCTGACGAATGGTTCCTACCATTCGGTTGATAGTTCCGAACAAGCGTTTAAACAGGCAGCCCGGATTGCGATGCAGGAAGGAATGCCCAAGTGCGAACCAACGCTCCTAGAACCGATTACCGCGATTCAGGCGTGTGCCCCAGCCGAATTTACCTCTAAGGTTCTCCAGCTAGTCAGCGGACGTCGGGGACAAATTCTCGGCTACGAAGGGAAGTCAGATTGGCCCGGTTGGGATTGCATTTCTGCTTACTTACCCCAAGCAGAGATGCACAATTTTATTGTGGAATTGCGATCGCTTACAATGGGCGTCGGCTTCTTTCACTGGAAGTACGACCATCTCCAAGAAGTTCCAGACAAGCTGGTTGAACGCGCGATCGCAACTTCTGGAAACGGCAACGGCGCACATTAACTAGAAAAGTTATGAGTTTTGAATTTTGAATGAATTGCTCATCATTCAAAACTCATCACTAAGCTACTCTTCAAGGCGTTTTTTGCGAATCTTCACCGAATGACTGCTACACAAATCTGGTATATTGTCAAGCACCAAGAAGGAAAATGCGAAATCCTCTCCAGCGAACAAGTCGAAGGAGAGGATAAATCAGCTTTTGTGGAACGATGGGGACCATTTGATTCTCAAGCGGAAGCGATCGCTCGTCGCGTCGGCTTAATTCGCGCTGGAAAGTGCCAACCCCAATAAGTTATGAGTTTTGAGTTTGGAATTTTAACTCAAAACTCATAACTCAAAACTATTTCTGCGCCTGGTTCCCTCGCTGGGCGGCAATCCTCTGATTCAGCACTTCCAGCGCTTTAGCGTATTGAGGATCGTCAGCACTGCCGATTTTATTGCGATCGGCTTGCAATGCCTTGCGCTGCTCTTCCGTCATTTCCAGCACCACATCCGGCTTGATCCCCGCCTGATTAATATCGCGCCCGTTGGGAGTGAAATACTTAGCGATCGTCACCGCTAGTCCCGAACCATCCCCCAGCCCCCGCACCGATTGCACCAAGCCTTTACCAAAGGTTTTTGTCCCTACCAAAACAGCTCGCTTGTTATCCTGCAACGCCCCAGAGAGGATTTCACTAGCACTCGCCGAGCCGCCATCTACCAACACCACCAACGGTTTATCTGTGAGGGCGCGATTATTCGCTTTCTCTCGCTCCCTTTCGCCCTGACGATCCACCGTTGAGACAATTGTGCCGTCTTTTAACCACATCTGGGCAATTTCAATACTGGCGTAGAGTAATCCACCTGGATTAGAACGCAGATCCAGAATGTAGCCATTTACCTTCTGCCGTTCTAAACCCTTAATCGCATCTGCCATTTCCTTAGCAGCATTGGCGCTAAACTGATTCAGGCGAATGTAGCCTATCTCACCCGTAGGACTGTTCTGCTTGCTAGAGCGCACCGGATGGATTTCAATCCGCGCTCGTTTCAGAGGAAATACTAATTCCTTTTCGCCCCGCTGAATGGTCAAGGTTACTTGCGTTCCTGGTTGTCCTCGGATCAGGCGCACAGCATCATTGACATCCATGCCCTCGGTACTCTTGCCATCAATTTTAGTGATAGTGTCCTTTGCCAGAACACCAGCCTTAGACGCTGGTGTATCTTCAATTGGCGCAATAACCGTTAGCTTTTTCGATTTCTCATCTTGAGCGAGTTGAATGCCAACGCCAGTTAATTCCCCAGAAGTATCAATCTGCATGCTCTTGAACTCTTCCGGGTCCATGAAGCGGGTGTAGGGATCGTTCAGCTTTTTCAGCATCTCCCGGATCGCCTCATAGGCTTCCTTCTTGCTGGGGTAAGACCGATTCAGGTAGTCTTTACGAACTGACCGCCAATTGACTTTATTAAAGGTGCCATCTACGTAACTGCGGTCAATAATCTGCCATACTTCATCTACAAGTTCCTTGGGACTTTCACGAAAAAAAGCCTGACCTTGAGACAGATGAATACCAGCGCCCGTAACAGCAACAGTCGATAAAACCAGTGCTGTCGCACCGAGAACGAGCCCGCGTTTTGTAATTACCATGATCCTTTCTGAGCCGGGGGGAAACTACTGCCAAGGAATTACGCTAACTCTAGCACAGGCCATATATGGAAGCCGGAGAGCGCAATTATTTATCCAGCTGCACTAAGTGCAAGTCCGGAAGTAGAGAGTTTTGAGTTTTGAGCTGTAAAAACGCGATTTCTCGCGATTGAGTTTTAAATTAATGCTTTCCTCAACACTTATTATTTTGTGAGTTTTGAATTAACTTTTGTCTCGACACTCACCACTCAGCACTTACTTAAGGATCGACCCAACGTCCATCTGCCTTAATTAAATTAATCAACTCTTCAACTCCTTGAGACTCTGGCACTTTTTTGATTTCTTCTCTGCCACGATACAGAGAGATGTAACCGGGCTGTTTACCAACATAACCATAGTCGGCATCCGCCATTTCTCCGGGACCATTGACAATACATCCCATGACTGCTATGTCCAGACCTGTAAGATGTTTGGTGGCTTCCCGCACTTCGTGCAGCACTTCTTCTAGATTAAACAATGTCCGCCCACATGAGGGGCAGGCGACATATTCCACCATCGTTTTCCGCAATCCCAGAGCTTGCAGAATGCTGTAGCAAACGGGAATCTCTTTTTCCGGTGCTTCAGTGATTGAGACTCGAATCGTATCGCCAATCCCATCAGCAAGCAGAGGCGCAATGCCTGCGGTAGACTTAATCCGTCCGTATTCGCCATCACCCGCTTCAGTGACGCCCAAATGCAAGGGATAATCCATGCCTAGCGCATCCATCCGCTGTGCCATCAGACGATAAGCGGCTAACATCACTGGCACCCGCGAGGCTTTCAGAGAAATTACCAGGTTCCGGAAGTCGAGAGATTCACAAATTTTGATAAATTCTAGGGCAGATTCCACCATCCCTTCGGGGGTGTCGCCGTAGGAAAACAGCATTCTTTCAGCAAGAGAACCGTGATTTACCCCGATTCGCATTGCCTTACCCTGATCTCGCAAGGAAACTACCAGGGGTTCTAAAGTTTCGCGGATTTTTTCGCCAATTTCATCAAATTCAGCTTGGGTATATTCCGTTCTATCCGCTTTTGGCTTTTCAAATACATACAACCCTGGATTAATCCGCACCTTATCAACGTGCTTGGCAACTTCCAAGGCAATCTTCATGCCGTTGTGATGCACATCAGCGACCAGGGGCACTGGTTGATAGGTTTGAGCTAATTTATGCTTGATTTCCGCTAAAGCTTTGGCATGACCGATACTTGGCACGGTAACGCGGACAATTTCGCAGCCAATCTCGTGCAGGCGGCGAATTCCGGCAACCGACCCATCAATATCAAGCGTGTCTTCATTAATCATCGACTGCACTACCACTGGGTAGTTGCCGCCAATCGTGACATTTCCCACCTTGACGGGACGAGTTTTGCGCCGCTTGATAGTGGTTTCAAAGGAGGGTTGACTGGAAGATGCACTGGTAGTGCTTGGATTGGGCAGGGTTTGCATAACCTTTTGTTTAATTTTGGCTTTCCTCTCTGTTTCTCAGATTGCCACAGAAAGGAGCAAATTTGGCTAAGTCCGTTTTTATCTGTTTATATCTGTTTAGTAGTAAGGAGAGATATTGTCAGCAGCAAGCCAACCGTTTTGACAGTCTCTATATCAGTGCTAAAATATACAACTTATATCCGTCTTTATATTGAATAGGAAAACCAAGACTTATATAAGCAAATGATGCAATTCTTTGGCATTCTGCATTCCTAATCATGAACCAAAAGGAGTGTTTAAAGTGTCTGGTTTACTCAGCATTGAAATTTATTTTTGCTTATTCACAAAAAGGAATCGGCTCAAGCTTGAGCCGATTCCTTTTTGTTGCGAAACTACGGGCATTGGGTACCAAGCTAGATACTTTGTAGGGCTTAAACTGAATTTGCCCACTTGTTCGCCCACTCTAAGGTGTGATGAACTTGTTTCAGCGTTGGCGCTTCGCAGTACAACCGCAAAACGGGTTCGGTTCCGCTGAAGCGAATCATCAACCAACTATCATCGGCTAACCGGAACTTATAACCATCAATCGTTAGGCAATCAATTACCGACCGACCGGCAATCTCAGTTAAGGGTGTATTTTGTAATTGTTCTAGCAGGCGCGATCGCACTTCCATACTCGCTAATGGTAGGTCAATGCGGTCGTAGGCAGAATGAAAGCCAGTTTTCTCCTGCAAGCGCTGGTAAAGATCGCTGAGATCCATTCCTGATTGCGCGATCGCTTCTAGCAGATACAGCGCTGACAACAGCCCATCCCGTTCTGGAATATGATTGCCGTAGCCAATCCCTCCCGACTCTTCACCACCGACTAACACCTGAGTCGTTAGCATCCGGTCGGCGATGTACTTGTATCCAATAGGCGTCTCATATACTGGCAGATTGTACAGGGAGGCAACGCGGGGAAACAAGTCGGAACCACTCACTGTTTTAACGACTTCGCCCGTCAATCCCCGCCGAGATGCCATATGTTCGATCAAAATTGGGATGAGGATTTGGGAACTGAGGAAATTTCCCTGTCCATCGACAGCCGCAATGCGATCGCTATCTCCATCAAATACAAACCCCACTGCCAACCCATCACCGCTGCGGCGTCGGTGAGTCCGCATCTGCCGAAACATCTGGGAAAGGTAACGCGGCAAAGGTTCCGGTGCACTGCCACCAAATAAAGGATCGCGGGAACTATTAATTTCCTGGATTGGCGTTTGCAGCAGTTGTTCTAGTCCTGTCGCAGCAGCACCGTGCATCACATCAGCAAAGACAGCAAGCTTATGTTGGGCGATCGCATCCTGAATGCAAGTAATATCCACTTTCGCCCGTAGCGCTTCGCAGTAATTGGGCCACGGGTCGAACATCTCCAAGCTTCCCGCCATCGTCGAGTCAGGTGACGATTCCTTCTCTAACAACGCTTCAATCTGCTGAGTAATTTCCGGGGGTACCGATCCTCCAAATGCACCCTTGACTTTTAACCCTAAATATGAGCCGGGATTGTGACTAGCGGTTATCACCAAAGCTCCCAAAGCTCTCCGTTGATAAGCCGCCCAGCTGAATGCCGGTGTGGGGGCATAACTACTGCTCAGCAGCACCTCAAATCCGGCTGCTTGCACGACTTGGGCCGCTTTACGGGCGAACGTTTCCGCCATAAAGCGCCGGTCATAACCCACAATAATTGTGCGGCTCCCCGTCGTCTCGCTATAGACATTTGCCAGGACTTGTGCCGCCAACGGTGCTACCAAAGCCACCCGCTCAAACGTAAAGTCTGCGGCGATGATGCCTCGCCAGCCATCTGTACCAAACTTAATCGGATTAACAGCAACCGGCATAAATTAAGCAGGGGGTTAGTGTTCAGAGATTGCATTAATAACTGGAGGATCTTAGCATCTGTTGTACTCTATAGCCCAATAAAGATTGACAACTTCACACGCCTAGAGCCACGCCAGTGAAAGAGTTTTGCCTTCAACCGTGTAACTTCAACCAGGCTGAGTTGGGTGAGTTTCTGACTCCAGTGGTAGAGGGTGTGAAGAATTGGAAGATTCTGCTGCTGAGAGCTTTTCCAACAGCGATCGCACCTTCATGCGCTCAATATAGGGCCAACCGCCCTCTTCTTCCATATCTTTCAGCAGGGCATATAGAGCCTGACGATTATCCGGTAAAGACGCTTGAAACATAGTATCTCGAATCTCACGATGCCAACTTTCTAACGCCCGCAGCAACGCCAACAGAGCCAGAGTATCCCCCTGGCAAGTCTGTGCCAAAGCGCGAACAGAAGTAGCGATCGCTTGCAGTTCCGGCTTCAAAAGCCCCAATTCTAAATTCTGATCGCTGTTCACGCCATCCCCTTTACTCCGTTTGATCAACTCAACTTTAACCGAGTCTTTCACTGACTGGAATGGTCAATTTACACTGAGCTTCAGGATAAAGGCAACACAAAGCCTTGTAAAATTCACTGTAGAGATTCTGAGCCGAACCATTCCGAGCCTGATTAAGAATTTCACTTTTGTCTGTTGTAACTTAAGCCCAATATCAGATTCTACTGGTAGGGATTCCTAGATTAAATATTTGAGGTTGACCATGAGGTATCGCGCTTTCATTGTTGCCTTCCTAGCTTTGTGCTTGGGAGTATTAACTGCTTGTAGTGAAGGTCCAGCAGCTGCGACCAGTGTTCCCACTCCACTCACTTACGACCAAATTCGAGGTACCGGGCTTGCGAATAACTGCCCGCAACTGTCAGAAACGACACGCGGTGCCATTCCCATTCAGCCTGGACAGTCGTATGCTTTGACGAATCTGTGCTTACAGCCAACCAGCTTCTTTGTCAAAGAAGAATCTACAAACAAACGTCAATCCGCCCAATTCGTTCAGGGTAAGTTGTTGACCCGGTTCACTTCTAGCATCGACCAGGTGCTGGGTAAATTGCAAGTTGATCAAGATCGTCGTTTGACCTTTATTGAACAGGATGGTCTCGACTTCCAAGCCATTACCGTCCAGCTACCGGGTGGTGAGCGAGTACCCTTTCTATTCACGATCAAAAATCTGGTTGCCAAAAGCCAGCCAGGAATGGACAGTATTAACACCTCGACTGACTTTGAAGGCGAGTTTAACGTTCCCTCCTATCGGGGAGCAGCTTTCCTCGATCCCAAGGGTCGCGGTGTTGTCACTGGTTATGACAATGCAGTAGCACTCCCCAGTCAAGCCGATCAGGAAGCACTGACACGTGCCAATGTGAAGCGTGCTGAAACCCTTAAGGGCGAAATTTCTCTCCAAGTCGCTAAAGTGGATAACGCCACAGGTGAAATTGCCGGTACGTTTGAGAGTGAGCAGCCATCCGATACCGATCTAGGCGCTGGCGAAGCTAAGGAAGTGAAAATTCGCGGCATTTTCTATGCTCGGATTTCACCAGATCAGGCTTAAATCTGCTCGTTAGCACCGAGCCACGCGGCTTGGCTTTGCTGGCAGGTGAAGAAAAGGGGTTTGGAACCCCTTTTTTCTTTTCCTTAGCAAGGTCAGCATCTGCTGTTTAATCCTTCTGCCTACACTCCGCAATCATGTGAGTGATTCCCACAAGAGAGTTTCTCGGTGAAAATGCTGTTGTAATTGACCAGGTTCAGAGAATAAACTGAATTTTGAAGCGAGGAAAAGAAAGCAACTTATCGCAATTTGGGGAAAAGGCTACATTCCTGGGCGTTTCCCCAACTGCATTTGTTCGCTTTCCGGCTTAAAGTTTTGTTATCGCAACCTATGTTTAGTATCACAGCACCCACTTCAAAAACAGAATATAACTGAAACAAACGTTTTTAACCGGGCCACTCTACCAACTGAACTTCGTATATGTATAGCACTGCCACTCCTGAA
Organism: Trichocoleus sp. ST-U2; assembly: GCF_039961875.1. Lineage (NCBI taxonomy): Bacteria > Bacillati > Cyanobacteriota > Cyanophyceae > Leptolyngbyales > Trichocoleusaceae > Trichocoleus > Trichocoleus sp. ST-U2. The sequence continues at coordinate 28,892 of NZ_JAMPJY010000022.1, forward strand.
CTGAAGCATGAAAGCTTACGGCTGTTGCGAGAGTACCAGCAAAATCGTTTAGATACTGTTCGCAATCAGCTGGTAAAACTGAATTTTGGATTGGTGAGAAAAGAAGCACATCACTGGACTAATCAGTGTACAGAAAGTTATGAAGACTTGCTTCAAGTCGGCTGTTTAGGCTTAATTCGAGCAATTGAGCGCTTTGACTTGTCCAAGGGTCACGCCTTCAGTTCCTTTGCTATCCCCTACATTCGCGGAGAAATTCAGCACTATTTACGGGATAAAGGCGGCTCATTCCGCATTCCTCGCCGTTGGGAAGCACTGCACTATCAGGCAGTTTCTTTGACGCGGTATTTCCAGCAGAAGTACAACCGACCTCCTACCGATTCAGAGGTGGCAGCAAAGCTAGAAATTTCACAGGCAGAATGGCAGGAAATCAAGTTGGCCTTTCAAAACCGCGAACTTGTAAGTTTAGATGTACCCCTAGGGGATGGTTCGGAAGGTGAAACTTGCTTAGGTGAAATCGTCCCAGACCCGCAATATCGGAGTTTTCAGTTAGCGCAAGAAGACCAGCTTCGCCTGCAACAAGCTTTAGTTCAGCTAGAAAAGCGAACCCGCGAAATCTTGGAATTTGTTTTCTTACACGACTTAACGCAAAAAGAAGTTGCAGAACGCTTAGATATCAGTGTTGTGACAGTTTCTCGGCGGGTAAAAAAGGGACTGGATGCACTGAAAAAGTCAATGGTAGGGATTGACGATTGATTCTTCCAACAACCGGAAACTGAGATTCCCGATTCCTGGAAGATAAGGAACACAAACGCGATGAATCGATCTCTGTCCACTAAACTGAATATATAGATGGGTGTTTTTGCACACATTTAATAAAATAAATTATCCGCATATATATTAGAACTGTTGAAAGCAGACAGGGAATTTCTATTGGCGGATGCAGGTAAAGCACTGGGAGACTGGTCATGCGTCAACATTCATGGATTGCATTTTTGGGAATACTTGCTGTGTTAGCGGGTGGCTGTTCGCAGGGAGAGGATACGGCTGTAGCTCCTAGCCCTAGCATTGTTCCAGTTCCCGCTCCGTCTGTTTCACCAACAACCCCGTCATTTCCCGATCCGACAGTTACCCCAAAACCGCCCCTTCCTGGGCTTTCCGGCTTGATTCCATCCACTAACTCTGATGCACGGCTGCGAGGAATTCAGAAAGGGCGGCAAGATCCGTTTGCACTTGTTCCCCTGAAACCAATTGTGGAAGTGACACCAAACGAGACGGGTTCGGGTTCGCCTCCCCCTCCGTTTCCGGGTCCGGGTTTAGCTCCTCCTCAGGGTTTGACTCCTAGCGGGCGTCCCATTCCCGTACCGCCACCCCTGCCCAATGTCAGACCTCCCAGACCGAATCGAGGCGGAGGCAATGGCAGTCAAGGGAGTACAGGCGGAGGGAGGACAATAATACCACGCGCTCCCGCTCCCAGTAGGCCAAATGGGGTGCCTCCGCGTGGGAGAAACACTACACCTCCAGGGAACAGAAACCGTGTAGCTCCAATCCCGATTGTTACGGCTCCTCGGATTCCTGCTCCCGCGCCACTTCTACCCAAACTGCCACCGCTACCAGAACCAAACCTGGCAAGAAGTGTAGAAGTCACAGGAGTGGTTCAGGTGGGTGGTGAACCTCAGGCAATTGTGAGGGTACCAAACGAGCCAAGTCGCTACGTTGGAGTGGGACAGCGCTTATCTAATGGACAGGTGCTAGTCAAGCGGATTGAAGTCAATAATGGTGCCAGTCCGGTAGTGATTCTGGAGCAATACGGCAGAGAAGTTGCCAGACGGGTTGGGGAAAAACCAGTTGCAACGCCCGATCAACCTGGTACACCAACGGCTGTTGCTCCTGCTAAGGAGCCAGGAATCAATGGCTCTCCTCAAGCTTAAACAATTACCACGATTCAGTTGTTGTAGGAGTTGAAAGGGTGCAAACTGCTGGAGGAGAACGCCTGCGGTATGAAATTCGCTTCCCTGGGTTACCCTTAGCGGTATATCGGGAAATTACTGCCCATTTGCGTCAGGTGGGAGGAGTAGATACAGGTTTGGTTCCCCAGCCTTCGGGGCAATCGTTTGACTATTATCAAAGCCAAGTTGGCGGCTTGTGGATTCAGTATGCAGCAGATGCCGATTCATTGAGTCGCCAATGGGTCACGCAGATTTTGGACTACTATAGTCAGCGCTATTGTCCTTGGGAGGAAAACCAATAAATTTTGGATTTTAGATGAGATTAAATCTAAAATCTAAAATCTTCAGTGTCATGAAGTTATCGTCATTGCAATGACCTAACCCCCTACCCCCGAAAGGGGTAAAGTTAAAATCCAGGGGGTGAAAAACTCATGACACTCGCTAAAATCAAAAATCTAAACAATGGGAAGCATTAAAGCGCTAAAGGGAACGCGGGATATTCTGCCCGAAGAAGTCGGGTACTGGCAATGGGTAGAATCGGCCGCACGGGATATTCTAAGCAGAGCAGCTTATCAAGAAATTCGCACCCCAATTTTTGAGCTGACGGCGCTATTTGAGCGCGGGATTGGCGAAACCACAGACGTGGTCGGAAAGGAAATGTACACCTTCAAGAGTCGGGGGGAAAAGCCCTATTCCATGACCCTGAGACCGGAGGGAACGGCTGGGGTTGTGCGTTCTTATATTGAACACGCGCTTGATGTCAAAAGTGGGATTCAGCGCCTCTGGTATTTGGGGCCGATGTTTCGTTACGAAAATCCCCAGAACGGACGACAGCGGCAATTTCACCAGCTGGGTGTAGAGGTGTTGGGGACTGCCGATTCGAGGGCAGATGCAGAGGTGATCGCGATCGCTACCGATATTCTGCAAACCCTCGGTCTAAAAAATCTCCGCATGGATATTAACTCAGTCGGAAATCCTGAAGATCGACAGCGTTACCGGCAAGCACTGGTAGATTACCTGACTCCCTACAAAGAAGAGTTAGACCCAGATTCGCAGGTACGGCTGAGTCGCAATCCCTTGCGGATACTCGATAGTAAGGATCGGGAGACGCAAGCAATTGTTCAAAATGCTCCCAGTATCTTGGATTATCTGAGTGCAGATTCTGGTCGTTACTTTGAGCAAATCCAAGCACGTCTGGATGATTTGGGGATTGCTTACCAACTCAATCCGCGTCTGGTGCGCGGTCTGGATTACTACACCCACATTGCCTTTGAAATTATCTCGGACGACCTGGGAGCGCAAGCAACTGTCTGTGGTGGCGGACGCTACGATGGGCTGGTAGCAGAACTAGGGGGACCCAAGACACCCGCAGTGGGTTGGGCAATGGGCTTAGAACGCTTGATCATCCTGTTGCAACAGCTGCAAGAGGTACCCGTCCCGGCGTTGGATTTTTACGTTGTTTCCAGAGGCGAGAAAGCAGAATCCCAAGCTTTACAATTGGCTCAAAAATTACGTCAAGCTGGGTTTAGCGTGGATCTAGACCTGAGTGGAAGTGCTTTTAAAAAGCAGTTCGCTAGGGCTGACCGTAGCGGTGCAGTTGCTTGCTTGGTTTTGGGAGAAGAGGAAGCAGAGAACCAAACTGTCAAGCTGAAGTGGATGGCATCGAAAGAGCAGAGTGCGATCGCTCAAAGTGAATTATTAGGAACGATCGAGGAACTGCGGCAGCAGATTAAAGTAAAAAGGTAACAAGAATATGAAGTATGAAGTGTGAAGTTTGGCGTGTAATAATACGTCACACTGTCTTTCAGCCGCGCCTCTAATAACTTCATCCTTTATACTTCATCCTTTATGCTTGCTGCTTGCCTCCTATGGAATACTGGCAATTTCTAATACAACAAGAGGGTGATTCTTCCTGGCTCTCCCTAGAGACGCCAAGTGTGGAAATCCAAGAAGGTCGGTATCGGGTGGTTGCTCACTCCAGCCGTCCCAACACCGAGGTGGAAATTCGCATCACCTATGACAGCACTGAGGAAGTTCCCCCCAAGCGGCGGTTTCAGAAGCGATCGCGCCGCACCAACGCCGAAGGCTTGATGGTGGTCATTCCCTTCACCTATCTCAAGTCGGGGCGCTGGGAGTTGCGCTGCTCTGGCGATATCATGTCAGATTTCCTCGGCAACACTTGGCAGCAGGCAATTCAATTCCAGGTTTTTCCAACCACCCCGGCAGATGCAGATGTCGATTTAGTTGGACACATGCGACCCGTTTGGAGTGCCCAGGTAGGTGTCGCCACCGAAACCGTCCAAGAATCATCCGCAGGTTCTGCCGCTGACCGCCCCGTTAACCCTGCCCCGACAACCACTGAAACGCTCACCGCCGACGTTGACCTTCCGAATCCAGTGCCTCCTTCCCCAGAGGACGAATCAGTGACAGAGGCGATGACTAATGCTGGCTGGGAAGAAGACGATGATGAGGCAGTCAATGAATTATTCCTCTCTTTCGGGGCATCGGAGGCACAAAGATGGGAGACGGCACTCAACCGCACCCCTCCAAAGGCGGCAGTGCCCGTCAGCCGCCTCGTAGAACACTCGCTACAAATGGTGGACGAAATCTTACAGGAAGTCGTCGATCCCGTCTGGCAAGCGTTTGAGCCGACATCTACGGCTCGTGGAGCTATCCCGCAGAGTGAGTTTTCCCGCGATTCCTTAACGTCTCCCCCTGTCAGTAACTCGTCGGAGCTTTCCTTTGCTGCCGCCGGAAGAAGTTACTCAGCAGAAACTGAGCCACCTGAAATTGATGAAGCACCGATCCGACTGACCCTCGATCGGGAGACGCTGGTCGTGCGTCGAGGAGAGCTGATTGCCTTCAGCGGACAAGTAGAGATCCTAGACAGTTTTAGGGATTTGCATCTTTTGCCGCCAGACGTACTGCGAATTGAAATGCGCGATCCGCAAAACTCACAAATCTTGGTAGATGTCCAGCAGCTGATACCCGAACAGGTGCCGAGTTTTTCTTTTAGCTGTAATTTAGAGCTGCCCGAAAATTGCCAAACCCGTTTGATTTTAGGAGAAGTCACGTTAATCGATGCGGCTGAGACAGTCTTGGTGACTCACGCCTTTACCGTGACAGCCGATTTGGAAGACTTGCTCGATGCGATCGCTCACGATAAACAGCACGCAAATTTATTGAACCCGCCGTTAGATTCCCTTTTAGGAGAGACACCCCCGATCGATTCATCTTTCCTCGATCTGGTGGAAACGGCAAAAGATACTCCGCCGCTGCACTTAGAACCTTTACCTAATAAACCCCTACCGGAGCAGATTGCTAAATCCGATCCTGCCATTGCAGCGCTTAAACCCCCGGAACTTCCAGCAATTGCTTCCGATACTGAGGCAACAGGGAACGGGGAGGCAACCGATAGCGATGAGCCTGAGGACATTCTCGCTTTGGGCGATCGCAATACATCAGTGACTTCTGAACCTCCGCCGGTGGTATCCCTTCCCCCGCAACTTTATCGACCCGATCCTGCCAATCCAGTTAATCGATCGCTTAAACTTCCGGTGATTTCTGATGCGATGCCTGCAACCGAGCGCATCGAGAATGGCGACACATCCGCTGCGAAAGAGGAAGATTTATCTTCTGCACTAAATCCTCCCCAACCTGTTGATGCCGCCCCTCCTGAGGGGGCTGCGCCTGATGTAGAGCAGTTATTTGATAATTTATTGAATCACTTAGCTCAGACTTGGCAGCGTCCAGAGGAACCCGATGGAACAGATGCCAGCGCTGATGCCGATACAGATTTGCATAGTCAGCAGGACGTAGGTGTTGAAGATGCTTCTGATATCGAGGGGGCACAACACTCCGCTGAACACTCCGCCGAACAAAGAGAAGCGCATCCCTCTGCTGACTCCCAAGCATCGCCCTTAGATACGGCTTTTGCGACCCTGAAGCTGCAAGATCGTTTTTTGTCGCGGTTGAACGACCTGGCAACAGATGAGGAATCTTCAGCATGGCTGCAACCGGAAGAGGTACTGGCGACGGAGGAGGAATCTACCGAGGAAGCAGAGCCTTCAGCAGACCTGACCGAGGGCAGCGAAGATACTGACGTTGCGGATGGTGACGTTGCGGATGGTGACGTTGCGGATGGCACCGAAGCAACTGCCGCCGAGCCGCAGGGGGAAACGGATGACCGTTTGCCACCAATGCCGACAGACTGGGAACTTGTAGCACTATTGCTTGACCAACAACCTCCCCTCCCAGAGTTGGAGGAAGAATTGGGTGAAGATGGCGGTATTGCCAGCGATGCAACGAACAATTCCCAAGAGGTGGGAGCCGCCTCTGGTCAACTGCCAGCAACTCCGCAGAACCCAGTTGAGATGGCTAAGAATGTTTTATCGATGGCAGAGTCTGCGGTTAACTGGACAGAGCGAGAAATTGTGGTAGACGATGATCCTTCTGAACTCCCTCCCAGCACCAGTGGGCGAGGCGGGTATGGCTCGCGAGAAGCTTCCTCTAGGGGGGTACAACCAGGGCGATCGCGTTTTGCCAATGCGGGGCGGGGGGTTCCCCCAGAACCGCAGCCATCGTCGCTGGACGAGAAACCCGTGCCAGAGCCTGAGCTAGTTTTACCCGAAGGCGAACTGATTGCCGGACAACCGCTGGCTGTCCGCCTGACGTTGCGATCTGAGTCCCCCCGGCTCTATGTCAAGCTGTGGGTGCATGACCGCCAAACGCGATCGCTGCTGGATGGCCCCCGGTGGCTAGTCGATTTTATCCCTACTGGTTTAGAATCCCTAGAGGCAACGACTCAACTAACTGTGCCATTTGGGAGCGTAGAAATCCGTTTTGAAGCTGTCACGGTTGATACTTATACCCAACGAGAGAGCCATAAAGTAACTGTTGACCGTATAGTTATTCCCCCAGATTTGCCCAACTGGTCGCTAGATGAGTTTGCGGATTAGGCGCTTGTTAAAAATTTTTATGATTCGGTTTTTGGCTACCAATTCACTGTAAATTCAATTACGAAAGCTGTTTCATTAAAATAGGAAATTTAAAGATGGGAGCTTCATTCTTACCCTCAATCCTAGTGCCGCTAACTGGCTTGATCTTCCCGGCTGTCGCGATGGCCTTCTTGTTTCTTTACATTGAACACGAAGATCCAACGGGAATTTAACTTTAGCTGGGCATTAGTTGGGCAATGGAAAAAACCGCCTGTTCTAGTCAGAGAGGCGGTTTTTTTTGATGATTTGATGAGAGTTCTCTCAAATCTAGTTGATTACCCAGCTTTTCTCTACAAAGAGGAGCCTAGACCAGCGTAGGCACCATAGAAGAAAACACCTAGCACAGCGATCGCGCCCAGACCAGCGACGGTAGCTACAATCCACAACGGGATTCTTCCACTTCCAGACACAGCTTTTCCCTCCTAATTAAACTTAAAAATGATGCAGTCAAGCCCAGTTAGTTAAAGAAATAACTGGAAAACAGGATACCAAGGACAAAAACCAGTAGCAAGCCCAAGTAAAGAGAAGTACGGTTTAACTCAACTGGTTGATTATTGGGATTTGGACTCCGTTCTGGCATGATTAGGTTTCTCCTATCGTTGAATAAATTGCATAGAAGCGATCGCGCCCAAGAAAAAGATTGTTGGGACAGCCAGCGTATGAACCGCTAGCCATCTAACGGTAAAAATGGGATATGAAACTGGCTGATTGGGCGTATTAGTAGTCATGTTTTGCCACCTCTTTTAAACGACTTACTTGTTGACACCCCCAATTCTTTTGATAGAAATGGGGCTTTTCGTACCGTAACGGGAAGGCTTTTCCTGCAAAAAGGGCTTCGTAAACCTATATTGAGCCTACTGACCCTTTGAAGTCTCCTCCAACCAGCTAGAGGTGATTCTTTTTCCAAACACTTCCGTATACCTACGGTACTTCACTACCGATGTATCAAACTGGATTCCCGTTCGCTCTTTAGAGCCGAATTGATGCGGTACTTTTAATCCCTTTTTTGCATCAAATCCAGCCAAAATTACCCCGGCAATCCTAACACAAATAGGTGCTTTTATTTTCACACCCAGCGATGTCTAGAGACTGCCCGCTTATTTTATAAAATCCTCGATTTGTTGCTTGGATTCAAAGCGATCTTGAACAATCGGCACTTCCTGCCGAGTTGGGGTGTAATACTCGTTGGGGCGGGGTGTCCCAAAGGCATCGTATGCAAGACCTGTGCTAACAAATAGCCAGCCTGCAATAAATAATGCAGGGATGGTGATGCTGTGAATTACCCAGTAACGAACGCTTGTAATAATGTCCGAAAATGGACGCTCTCCAGTTGTACCAGCCATTCAGATTCCTCCTCTGACAACAATTAAAAGCTAACTTAATTATGATACGAAACTCGGTAGAGAGTCACAAGCAAAGCATTAGTTGTATGACAATAATCTTGCTTTCCTCTTCAAGCCGCTTGCGACGAACCTTCGTATTTCAACAAAACACCTCGCTGACCTATGATAAATCCTTGCTGGGGTGTTAGAAACATAATCCTGTAAAGATTGGAAGGGATATCCTCTATCTCGCGAGCTTTTTCCCAAGTTTTGCCGCCATCCAGACTCCGCAGCAAATTTCCACTGCCTCCTGATACCCAAACTTCCTCAGGTGTCCGGTATGCCAAATCGAGTAAACCCCAACTGGTGGATACCTCTGGATATTGTGCTTCTTCCCACTCGTCTGGCTTTTCAGGACTGCTAAATTGTAGCTGACCGCCCCGCGCCAGCATCCACAGCCGACCATCTTGTGCAAACCCCATATTCTCCACTCTTCGGGAGCTATTTCGATTATGGGGAACCCAGGCATCTAGACCCGGCTCCCAAGTGGAGTAGAAGTTACCTTTGGCAGACACCGCAACATATTTGCCATCGGGAGAGCGAGACATATTGCGGACAACGCCCACCGCTTCCTGCACCATTGCTTTCCAAGTCTGTCCTGCGTCTTGAGTGCGATAAATTGCTCCAACGTTGGTGCTCATCTCAGCGGAGTTCGGACCGAGTGCCACAATTTTATTGGGTGCCCCCGGTAACTTGTTACTCAGCGCGATGCGAGTCCAAGATTTTCCCCCATCTGTGGTGTGGAGCAAGATAGAGGGTTCGCCTGTAATCCAGCCTTCTTGATCGGCAAAACTTACGCCAGTAAAGCGGTATTGCCGATCTCCCAGTTCTAGGTTTCTTGGCTCCCAAGTCTTGCCGCCATCGGTTGTCTCCAAAAGTGTGGAGTCACTCCCCACAACCCAGCCATGATTGGGGTCGCCCGTAAAAGCGAGATCCTGTAAGTTTGCTTGTGTTGGTAGAGAAATGGCGTGCCAGGGGCTGTTGCTCACCGAAGGAACTTGACTGCAACTGGCGCAAAAGAGGACAACTGCCAACAATATTGCAATTTGTTTCAGCTTTCTCACAAATAAATTCATACTATCCAGAACTGGTGCGTGCAAATCTTCTACTATACGAGTGTTAATCCAGCGAATGCGGCGGGGATTCGCTTCATCTGTTGCAAGCTGAGGTTGGTTTTATTGCAAACCATAAAGACTGATAAAGAACAAGAAGCCCAAGGCTAATGCCCCAAAAATGAGAAGATTCTTCTGTCCTGGGGTTAAACGGTTAACGCCTAGACCATAGCTCAGATTTTCCTTGAATCCAGAGGGGGAGCCTACAACGCCAATGTTTTGAAACTGTGTTTTTCGCACCCCACAAATTGGACAGCGCCAGTCTATTGACAATTCTTCAAAAGATGTCCCTGAGGGAACGTTGCTCTTACTATCACCTTTAGTCGGCTCATAAATGTAGCCACAGGCGCGACATTCATAGCGATCTAGTGGTTGGGCATCGACGGCTTGATTGCTCATGGCTCAAGATGAAATTGAGAAGCCAATCTTAAAATGTATGTTAAAAATTATGCCATAAGTAGGGGATTTTCTTAATATTGTTTAGCTTGCCTCTGCCTTGAGGAGAGGACTTCGCTGTCATCCCTCGCTAGCAGTAACGTTGTCCGCTTCAGTAGGAGCCTTGACTAGAAAAGCTGAACGGGTCAATCAGAAAACAGTATCGATGATCGACGTTCGCTGCCCCGCCACTAGCAACTTTGGCAGAGGCAGGCGCTTTATAATGTATAAATGTGAAGAAGTAATAACAGCCGTCCTTTCATCTGAGTGGTAGTACAAGATCGTGTTTGTCCTCAGTGGGTATGAGTATTTTTTAGGCTTCTTGCTAGCTTCCAGTCTGGTGCCGATTTTGGCGCTGACTGCCTCCAAGCTCCTGCGGCCCAGTGGTAGTAGTCCGGAGCGGCGCACCACTTACGAATCTGGCATGGAACCGATTGGGGGAGCCTGGATTCAGTTCAACATCCGCTATTACATGTTTGCGCTGGTTTTCGTCATTTTTGATGTTGAAACTGTTTTCCTGTATCCGTGGGCCGTTGCCTTCAATCGTCTAGGTGTACTGGCGTTTATTGAAGCTTTGGTCTTTATTGCAATTCTTGTAGTTGCTCTTGTTTATGCGTGGCGCAAAGGAGCCTTGGAATGGTCATGAAATCTAACGGTAACAGTGATATTGCTGCCTTTGAGGCGCAGCAGAAAGAGAAGATCCTTAACCCGATTGAGCGCCCTTCTGTTACTCAAGAACTTTCTGAAAATGTCATCCTGACAACGGTTGACGACCTTTACAACTGGTCGCGGCTTTCCAGCCTGTGGCCTCTGTTGTTTGGAACCGCCTGCTGCTTCATTGAAGTGGCGGCGATGATTGGCTCCCGATTTGACTTTGACAGATTTGGTCTAGTTCCCCGTTCTAGCCCTCGGCAAGCAGATTTAATTATTACTGCTGGCACGATTAACATGAAGATGGCACCGGCTCTGGTGCGCCTTTATGAGCAGATGCCAGATCCCAAGTACGTGATTGCAATGGGAGCCTGCACGATTACTGGCGGGATGTTCAGCGCTGATTCCCCGACTGCGGTGCGGGGTGTGGATAAGCTGATTCCTGTCGATGTCTATTTGCCTGGATGTCCCCCACGTCCGGAAGCGATCATGGATGCGATCATTAAACTGCGGAAGAAAATCGGGAACGATTCTATCCAAGAGCGGGATCAGTTTCAGCAAATCCATCGCTATTACAGCACCACTCACAAGATGCAAGCTGTAGAAACCATCCACGATGGCAAGTATTTACAGTTGGCAACTCGCCAAACTCCGCCGCAAGAGCTGGCGGCAGCGACGGGTATGCCTGTAGCACCAGCACTGTTGACGGCAGAAAAACAGGAGGAACGTCGTGGCTGAAGCAGAATCTCCAGCAGAATCTTCAGGGGAACCCCAAGCAGAATCCCAAATTGTGGAAGCGGGTAAGGTTTCCCTTTGGTTGAAGGAAAACGGTTTTGAGCATCAGGAACTAGAACGCGATCGCAGTGATGTTGAGATCATCAAAGTTGACCGGGACTTCTTGATTCCGATTGCTACAGCTCTCTACGCTTACGGATTTAACTACCTCCAGTGTCAAGGTGGATATGATGCGGGGCCGGGAGAGGAATTGGTTAGCTTCTATCATCTAATCCAAGTGAGCGACAATGCTGACAGACCGGAGGAACTGCGGCTGAAGGTGTTTTTGCCGCGAGATGACGCTAGAGTTCCTTCGGTGTATTGGATTTGGAAGACGGCAGACTGGCAAGAGCGGGAAGCTTTTGATATGTATGGCATCGTCTATGAAGGACACCCGAACCTGAAGCGGCTTTTGATGCCGGAAGATTGGGTAGGCTATCCGTTGCGGAAGGATTATGTCTCGCCTGATTTCTACGAGTTGCAGGATGCTTATTGATTCAGGCAAAAGGCAATTAGTCAAAGAAAGACTTTTTTCTGGTTGACTTGTGGAAAGCACTCACTTTTGATTTGAAGTGGGTGCTTTTTTTTGGCGTAGGAATTAAGTGTAGACTGTATCAAATATCACTTGATTTTTCCTGCGTATTGACATATACTTGCAGAATGGGAATCTGTCCGCCTAGGTAAATTGATTTTTAAGTTAAGTTTGCAGCTATTTGAGTGTAGTGAATACTTAAATTAGCTGGTTAGATAAATAGCGATCGCACCCGATTACTCCCCTAAACCCATAAAATAAATCAACAGCTTGAATGGCAGGGGTAGTGGCGCGTGAAGTTGTCGTCAAAGGGTGTTTATAAAGTCGAAAGTCAGGCAAAAGAGCAATCTGATCCCGTAGCTTCGCCGGTACAGTACGACCTGCAACCGATTAACAGACTTTTAGCGGTTGCTGCTTCTAAGGGTACTTACCATCTGCATCCCTCAGAAGGGCATCAAACACCCCTAGGATGCCCCAGAATACCAGCGTCTTTACAACTGCGACAGTATCAGCAGGAAGCGGTTGCTAGCTGGTTTGCCAATCAAGGCAGAGGAACGCTGAAGATGGCGACGGGGAGTGGAAAGACGATTACGGCGCTAGCGATCGCCACCTCACTCTATCAACAAATTGGCTTGCAAGTGTTGCTGGTAGTGTGTCCCTATCGACATCTGGTGACACAGTGGGCGCGAGAATGCGAGAAATTTGGACTACAGCCAGTTTTAGCTTTTGAGAATGTACGCAACTGGCAGAGTCAGCTATCAACGCAACTCTACAATCTGCGTTCTGGCAATCAACGGTTTCTCACACTCATTACAACAAATGCCACCTTGATGAGTGAAGGATTGCAATCTCAACTTAAATATTTTCCAGACAAAACGCTAATTGTAGGAGATGAAGCGCATAATCTCGGTGCAAGGCAGTTGGAGAAGAGTTTGCCTTCTAAGGTGGGGTTAAGACTGGCGCTGTCGGCAACACCGGAACGGTATTTTGATGATGAAGGAACGCAATCTTTATTTGATTATTTTGGCAGAGTTTTAGAGCCGGAATTTACGCTGAAAGATGCAATTCAACAGGGGGCGTTGGTGCATTATTTGTACTACCCTATCCTGGTAGAACTAACAGAGGCAGAAGCCCGTGCTTATGTAAAATTAACCGCTAGGATTGGCAGGGCGCTGTTGTTCCAGGAACGCGAGAACGGTGCTAGCAAAAGCAATTGGGAAGACCGTGAAGAACTCAAGCCATTGTTGATGCAACGGGCGAGATTAATTGGCGCTGCTACCAACAAGTTAACTGCTTTGCGCCAGTTAATGAGTAAACGCTTGGACACGACGCACACTTTATTTTATTGCGGAGATGGTTCTGTAGAAAGCACGCGCCAATTGAAAGCCGTTGCTAAAATTTTGGGAGATGAATTGGGATACCGAATCAATACCTACACCGCCCAAACGCCATTATCAGAAAGAGAAAATTTGCGGTGTCAATTTGAGTCGGGAGATTTACAAGGTTTGGTGGCGATTCGCTGTCTAGATGAGGGTGTAGATATTCCAGCAATTCAGAATGCTGTAATTTTAGCTAGTAGCAGCAATCCGCGCCAATTTATTCAGCGTCGAGGACGAATTTTGCGCCCTCACCCAGGCAAGCAACGCGCTACTTTATTTGACATGATTGTAGTGCCGCCAGAGTTAGATCGGGAAACTTTGGAAGTAGAACGCAATTTGTTAAGAAAGGAATTGCGGCGATTTGTAGAGTTTGCTGACTTAGCGGATAATGCGGGCGAAGCTAGAGTCAAATTACTGGATTTACAGAGAAACTACGAGTTGATGGATATGTAATGCTTCGGCTGAATCTAGTATTCCTTAATGGGTTGTAAAAGCAAATATACCTGGCGATTAGAAATCGCGGCTACACAAACAAAGTCCGCCTACGCGGACTTCTGAAACCCGCGTAGGCGGGTTTAGTTGAATAAATGCGAAGCAACTTCTGCCCCCCTTCTTCCGAAGGGGGGTAAGGGGGGTTGGCGTAGATGCGAATTCTATTCGCCCTCTTTACTCACATAGAATTGTGAGATCACCAGAAATAACCGGGTACTACGGTTGTCTGGCGATCGCTTGTGTCATACTTCAGCAGATACTCATGAGCGATCGCATCCAATTCTCGCAACCTTTCGACTTCAGTTTTGCCAACCTCAGTATCGGTGGATAATAGAATCACCTGATGACTCGCAGAGGGAAAATATCGCTCAACTAAATTTTGTCGGTGCGAAGAATCTAGTCGCCCCAGCGGTGTATCGATTGCTACAGGCAAGTGGTGTCCGGCGACCCGTGCTAATCCCCATAAAAAAGCGATCGCTAGTAATTGTTTTTCTCCGGCTGAGAGGCGATGCTTTGGTACGGGTTGTCCCTGCGGATCGTAGATAGAAAGGCTGAAGGTTTGCGTGTCAATGGCTACGCGATGCACTAAGTCAGATTTGTGCAGAAGATAGCGGAAACACTTGGTTACTTCTATTTCTAATTTCTTGAGTTTTTTCAGGCTTAATTTTTCCCGAAATAGCTTTAGAGTCGCTTGGACTTTGGCGACGGAGGCGATAATGTGCTGATTATTTTTTAGCTTGATATTGTCTTCGCTATAGTCTGCTAATTCTTTTTTTGTTTTAGCGATCGCTCTAGTTAATTCTTCGCAACGGCGGGTAGCCATTTCATGAGCAACTTGAGCTTTCGCGACTGCATTATTCGTTTCTCTAACAGCATCTTGTAGTTGTTGATACGCTTCTGGGGAAGCAGCAGCGGCTATCTGTCTATCGAGAGAATCTATTTCAATTTCTAGTTCTTCTAGTTCTTCTAGTTTTTCTTTGGCTCTAAATTTAGCGGTATTTATGCCAAAACTTAAGAAATTATCTAGTTCCTTGATTTCTTCTAGTTCTGCTAATAACCAGGGAGTTTCATTTGCGGTAATCTCTTGCTCAAGTTGTTGATTTTCTTGGTCTAGGAAGAATTTAATTTTGTCAAGTTGCTCGGAAACTAATGACAATTCGGCAATATAATTTAGGAGACGATAGTCTCGTTCTACCAAAACATCCCGTGCGATTTTTTTCTGTTGTTGGCGGCTTTCCTTTTCGGCTTGGCATTTAGCTTGTTCAAGCAGGGGAGAAATTAAGGTGAGAGGAAAGGCACCAGAAGCTAATTCTCGCAGCGCCTCCCGCGCCTTTTCTGCTTGGGTTGTGAAATGGTCTTTTTGTTTTTCTAGACGGTTGCGATCGCTTGCAAGTTTTCCACCTTCGTACAGGAATTTTTCAGAGGCTTCGCGCTGCTTTTTTTCAGCCATCTCTAACTTATTTTGCAGAGAACCTACTTCTTGGGTTGCAGCTTCTAATTCATCTTTTTGTACATTAAGTTTTTGTTCAATTTCTTCTAACGTAGCGAGTTCTTTAGCGCTAGCAATTTCTTTGCGCTTACGGCTAACGAGGACATCTAAATCGGCGGATAGACGTTCTGATAGTTCTAAGCCTAATAGCGATTGAATTGCTCCAACAACTAAAGGGGGTGGAGTATCCAATTCGGCAAGTTCTTTTACTTGTTCGCCGTCAAACAAAAATAGATTAGAAATTCCCAGCGGTAGCAGGTTCTCGATATATTCATCCCAGGTGTTGGCAAGGGCTTTATCGGGCCATTCTTCATCTACTAGAATACCGAGAGTATCTTTTCCGTCTTTGGGTTCCTTTTCCCAATATCGGACAACTCTTAAAATAGTTGGTTTGTCGTCTTGAATGACCTCGAAAGCTAATTCAATTCGGGCTTTTTCTGTGGGTGGGGTATTGCGGTTGACTGACTGGGTAAGAAAGTCGTTATAGCTTAAGTTGCCGCGTGTAGAACATTGGGCGCGAGAACCGTACAAAGCAAGGCGAATGGCGTCCATCAGGGTCGTTTTACCGCCGCCATTCATGCCTCCAATTAAGATAATCGGGCGAGTATTTTCATCCGTTTCGGGGCGGAGGTTGATGACTTGTCGCCCCAGATAAGGGCCGAAATTTTGCAGGACGAGTTCGAGAAATATCACAGCTTATTGAGAATAGGTAATCAGTAACGGCTAATGGGTAATCGGGAATAAACAGCACTTATTCATTAGCGTCATCTACTTTTGGCGATGGAAATTTCATGCTTGCCCAACTTAGCTGTTTCACTTTGTCAATATCTTCTTCGACAACAGCATTTTTCAAGTCGCGCTTATCATGGGCATTTTGAATTGCATCCTCTTTCGAGCGAGAACTGCTTTCAAAGCATTTATCTAGCTTTTCATAGACACCGCGCCGAGTTTTGGCATGATGCTGGCGTTCTGTATCTAGCAGCTTCGCCATCAGTTCTAGGTGCATTTCATCATTGCAGATTTCTTGTAGAACTTCCCACTCGTCAGTACCTAGGAGTTTCCTCTCAGCACCAGGACGAATGTCTTGGAACGATTCGCCTGTGACTTCTTCGTAAATACGCGGCAAACTGTCATCAAATTCGTGTTTTTTTTCTAACCAAATACGACGAATTTCGCTTAATTCATCCTGGGTAATTAGGGTGATGTCGCGCATTTCAGGGGGTGCAGTACGGCGAACTTGGGTTTGTGCTTCTAAGACTCGCCTTAGCCAATGTTCTCGCCAGTATTTTGTATAGGGGCCAGGGACTGGTTCAACTGAGGTCTGGTCATCAACATTACGCTCGAAGAGTTGAACATTTCCCCAGATGCGCCGAAAATCTCTTCTATCATAATCATCCTCGACATCCAATTCGTTGCGGATATCGAGTAGAGGTTGCATCCATTCTTTTTCTTCATCATTCTGGATCATTGCCTCCATCGATTTATCTTGATTCACCATTGTGCAAACCCAGCAGCCAAAGCGCGAACTACCACAACTAGGGGTAGAAGTGTCAATTACTAAGGGGCATTCATTATCTGCTGTTGCACCCCGATACATAGTAAATAATTCTTTGTTGCTGTGCCCCCAAGGATTCTGCCACTGATTCAAATAAATCCAGACTTCATCAGTCCGCCAATCCTGAATAGGGCTATAAATCAAAGAGTTAGGTAAACTAGGGCTATGGTAAAGCAAAGACTTAAGCGAACTAGAATTATGATTGAGACGGTCGCTGACTCGACCTACTTCATGCTTTTCCATTGAAGCAGCTCGTTTAACACTTTCTGCTTTGCGAGTGCCTAAGACAAGAATTACCTCTCCGTTTGCTCTTACTACATCACGAACAAAGCGATTAGAAGGTTGAATTTTTAGACGTTCAGTACACCATCGAAATCTATGGCGCGGTGAGGGATATCCCTTGCCAATCAGGTTAACCCAAAAAGTGTCTTTGATATCTGGATAAAGCAAATGAGGTTCTATTGGTAATTCTTGTGCTTTAGCAGCAGATTTCATTTGCTCCAATGATTTACGTACCCAACTAGAAACTATAGGATTTTCTACTAACGTATCTGTTGTAATTACGTATATTTTTTTTGTTCGTTTTTCTGGCGGTAATCCTGCAATCGCATTCCAAACTAACTGCACTACTGTTCCACTGTCTTTACCGCCTGAATATCCTAAAATCCAAGGAATTTCATCTAAACAATATAATTCTTGGATTTCGTTGGTTAGCTTTTTTATGTCTTCCACTAATTCCGCCACTGTGCGCGGAGGGAATAGTGACATCTGTGCTTCTGTCATGTCTGTAACCTCTGTTTTTTATAATTTAAATACATTTCTGCGATGCCACTGTAGCGCTTCAATGCTTGGGAAGTATTGCTCTGAACTTGGCAGTAGAATAAGCTCCCCCTGAAAATCCTTCATAGGTTTAGCGTTTGGAGACTGTTCTTGTAAGTTACTGGCAACTAAAATTTTAAAATTATCATCAATTCCAAACCAACCATAATCAAATGCCCAATGATGATTTTTACATAATGATATTCCGTTATCTGCTCTACTATTATAAAATAGTGCAAATGGTTTAATATGCGCGCCATCTACAATAGTTTGACTTATTGATCTAGTTACTTTTAATTTACAAAACGCACATCGGTAGTCATAAATATGTACAATAGCTTTTCGGAAAAAAGCATTTCTAACCGCTGATTTTTTGAAAATAAACCTTGGCTCATGTTCTGTAGGCTCTAACTCAAGTTTATTTGTATCCTGAAAACCTTGGTTAATTTTTAATATTTCCTCTATTTTCTTACGATTATCTGAAAACCAAGATGCAACAAGAATATCAATTAAATCTTGCCTGGAAAGTGGATCTTGGAGTAAATTAAACAGCTCACTATCTAAATAAGCATACTGAACAGCGTCTTTTAGCTTATTAGTTGTTTTAGGTTGTAAACCATTGAAGTTAGGCTTAAATTCAAGATGCCAAAATCCGTCGCTTTGCAGATGAAAAAATGGATAATGGAGACCACCCTTATAAGACGTAGAAGCAAGGATATTCCAATATTTATTAAAAGTGTTAATCAACTCATCTGAAACAGTAATCTGATTATCGATGATTAGATTTTGTGCAACTAAATCGATAACAGATAACAGCAGTATTGGCTTATAATGAGCATTCCCACGTTGGTGGCTACTACTCACATTAAGCTCGGAAAAACGTTGGCAGTAGTAAGCTAAATTCCTTTGATTTTCTGGATGTTCTCCTGTACTCATTTCTCCCTCCTTATTACACGGGCATTCTCTAACCTTTCCTCTTCTGGTGTCAGCAACAAATTCAGGTGCTTTTTAATATAAGCACTCATCTGACTGACACTGGTGCGGGATTTAGAAATCCCACCACTAGACATAATTATCCCTTTCCAATCAGGATTAGATCGCGACCAGTCAATTTGTTGCAAACCTTCTAGATGTGAGTCCCAGTTTTCCGGGTAAAGCGACAGCAAACTTGCTCCAACAGCGCCTAAACTAGCGATCGCGATCGCGTGACTATGCACATAATCCCGCCGGATTTCGCCTGCGCTAACCTTCCCATGTAGAACTTGCTCCCAAGCTGGGATATAGCGACTAACTGCATTCCAGTAACGGACTGCTCGTTCAATCTGCTGTTCAGTCTCCTGGCGATCCGTTAGCAGGGCAAGAGTAGCATTATAGATGCTGTTGAGAGTAAATAGCTTGCCGGAGCGAGTAGGCAGCGTACTGCGTTCCGTATCCGTCAGGTTTCTAAAAACCTGGACTTGCTTGACAATTGACCGCACCGAGTTTGTTTTCTCGTCCCGATGATCGTAAAGAATGTTTAGCGATGGATCGGCATCGACTGCATAGCGGTTTAAATCAATAAACATCTGCTGCGATCGCTTTAGACCAATATCTAAAAAGAAGATAACCGCGATCGTTTCATACCCCAGTTCGGGATTTTCTTTCAGCGCCATTTCCAACGCTGCCCGTCGATGTTGCCCGTCATGGATGGCAAACCGCGCATCCATCGGCACCTTCAAGCGTCCAATCTTCCGCGCTTCTGTCTCTGTTCCAATCGGTTCAAAAGTGATATCCGCGTCAATTGATGCCGTAATTGCCGAGAAAATGTAGTTAGTCGGATTGTTCAAAATATATTGGGCAATTTCTGGCACGCGGGTTCGGTTGAGCGATCGCGTTGTCCTCATTTCCGGCGGCATTTCCCCATCCTCCAACGGGAACAGCTTCGGGATAAATCGCACCGGACACATCGAAACATAGTATTCTCGCCCTGCCTGAATTCCTCGAATCACAGGCAAAACGTACTCAAAGGAGGGGGTAAGCATAAATACCCTGCCTTAGTTGGTTTTAGATACAATCTCAGTATACATAAAGTTTTTAAAAACTTAGTTTGACATAAGAAGTTTTGACTGATAGTTTTTAAAAATTAATTAAGTTCCCCGCGAAACCTGCCTATGAACAGCCCCGCCAACCCCACAACCGACCTTGCAACCCAGATTTTGGAACGGGAAAATCAGGAAAAACAAGCGATCGCGCTCCTTTTAGATAGATATCTGGCGCGAAACGACCAATTCCTGGTTCAAAAGATAGAAATGGGCGGCACCGAGGCTTATATCGGTTCGGCAACCCTAGAGTGGTTTGCCAGTCGCGTTCGGTTTGCCTCTCGCCTACCGCTTTTCCGGCAAAAATTCGATCCGGAGAAAGACAATGTAGAAATCGACGCCGAGAGTATTGAGGAGATTCAGCAACGACCCCTAGATTGGTCGCGTCAAGCGCCCTTGACGCAGTATTTAGCAGCTCGAAAAACTCACAAATTCCCGCCAGTTCTAGTAGTTGTCAATCAACCTTGGGTAGACAATCCCAATGCTGCCGAGTGGGATGCAAGCGGACGTGCGATTAAATCCGCTGCTGATTTTATGGCACTCGATAAAGACGGCAAAGTAGGGTTATTGAACGTTTCCCCAGATGTCACGATTTTTGCCTTAGATGGTCAACATCGACTGATGGGCGTGCAGGGTTTAATGGAGTTACTTCAAACAGGGAAACTCCCACGATATAAAAAAGATAAAAAGCCTTCAGGTGCTGTTATTACAATTGACGATCTCAGGCAGAGCTATGAGATAGATCCGGCTTATTTGCAAAACTTAGCTAAAGAAAAGATAGGCATTGAATTTATTTCAGCCGTAGTGACTGGAGAGACGCGGGAACAGGCACGACGACGAGTGAGATCCATCTTTGTTCATGTCAATCTCATGGCAGTACCTTTAAGTAAAGGTCAGATGGCACAGCTAGATGAAGATGATGCATTTTCAATTGTTGCCAGAAAAGTTGCTGTCACCCATCCTCTACTAAAAGATATTGATGGGCGCAATCCCCGCGTCAATTGGGATAGTGCAACAGTTGCCGCTAAGTCAACCGTTTTAACCACCCTGCAAGCCCTCAAAGAAATGTCTGAGCGCTACTTAGAATACAAATTCCCCAAGTGGAAACCCGTGGGGAAAAAAGGTTTAATTCCCATGCGTCCGGATGATGGAGAACTAGAAGAGGGAATTGAGGAATTTAAGCAACTTTTCGATTATTTAACAACTCTGCTCAGCTTTCAAAGGTTAGAGAATGGCGCAGAAACCCCGGAAATGCGCCGCTTCAATTTTGAGAAAGGTGGAGGGGAAGGAAATATACTTTTCCGCCCGGTTGGGCAAGTTGCCTTAGCCCAAGCTTTAGGAATTTTGGTTTTTAAAAAGGGATTTTCGCTAAAAACTATTTTTGAAAAGCTTCAGAAATACGATGCGGATGATGGTTTCAGTGGGATGGAATCTCCTGATTCTCTTTGGTATGGCGTTTTGTACGATCCGAATAAAAAGCGAGTTTCAGTTGCCGGAAAAGACTTAGCCGCCAGATTAATTGTTTACTTGCTGGGTGGAGTTGATGATGACATGGAACGTGCAGAAATTCGCCGCGCTGTAGCTGAAGGAAGAACAATAGAAGATAAAGCAATGGGATTTAATGGCAAGTTTGTAGAGCCAAGGCAGGTAGGATTACCGCCTATTCTATCTTGAGCTTTGCCTTCTAGATACGGCTTTCGTGTAACTGAATGAGTTCCTGAGTTCCAGACGCGATTAATTGCGCCTGGAACAAACTATCAAAATTGTTTTGACAGACTACTACTAATTTTATGACTCAACCAGATTTGAGATAAATGAGTTCTGCTTCTACGGGTAAGTGATCTGAACCTGTTGTCGGTAAAACTTTGCTAGAGTGAGAACCCCAATGTTTTGAATACCCAATATAGTCAATTCTGAAGAGGGGATAATTTAATTTTGAAGTTGAGTTTTTAATCAGGAAGCTTAGTTCCCAGCCATGAGGCCAAGTAAAGCCAAAACCTAACCCTGATGTTTGGAAGGAATCTTGCATAACTGTTCTTAAATAATGATAGTCTTGCGACTGGTCTGTCATATTAAAATCACCAACCACAATAAATGGCTTGGTTTCTTTCTGGAGCCGCTGCACTAAATCCTGAATTTCTGCCGAGCGTTTTGTGTAATCATAAATCGGGACAGTGAGGAAAGGCAAAATTTTCTGAGGACGAATCCAGGGAGAGATAACTTGAATGTTATAAACAACTACGTCTTGCTGATTAATTTGGGTAATCGCTCGTTGCTGAATTTCTTGATGACCCGCTAGGTGTAAATTTTCGGAGAATAAAATTGGATATTTGCTGAGGATTGCCACGCTTTGGGCATAAATTTGGTAGGGGTAGGATGTCTGTAAGCGGGGAAAAGCTTTTTCAGTATGTCTGCGAACAATTTCTTGTAAACAAATGATATCGGGTTGTTGTTGTTGAATTAATTTAACTAAATTTTGGGAACTGGTTTTATGCCAACTGTTGTTTAAGGATAAAATTTTGATATGAGGCTGGGAACTGTTTGATCGTAAAGCGTGAGGAGAAAAGTATTTCAGATGCAACCAACTGACCAGCAAGATGCAAGCAATCGATGAAATAATCGAGAACCATCGTTTTTTTATAATTGAAAATGCCAATAGTGGTAAAATTAATATCGGTAAAAAAATAAAAGGGATAAAGGTGCTAACAAAGCCAACAAGCCAGAAACTATCCCAAAATATTAGTCTCAGCAGGAAATACAAGACAATGAATCCTGAGTAGGCGTAAGCCAAAATTTGAGTGACTAACCTCAAAATTCGGCAAAATTTAATCGCAATCATTTCCTGGCTTGATTAAATTATTTTGTGTATCGTTGGATGTGTAAAAGATTTTCCCGACGAACCACGTTAGCGTTTGCGTAGCGGCGCGGATGCGCTTAGCTATGCGCGTTAATGCTCGCTAAGTACACGAGGGAGAGAAAAAATTTAATGATTCATGTAAATTAGCTAGATAAACTTGTCGGACGTAATAATAAAAGCTAACTTAAGTGAGAAACCTGCTGAGATCGAATTCCCCTTCTACTGGGTCTTCCTTATTACGTTCAGAACTAAGTAGTAATAAAAGGGTGGCTGTATAGTCTACTGTTCCCCGCAACTCATCTTGTATAATCTCTAACCCTCCGTTGGCATATTCTTCAAAAATCCGGATGCGTTGTTCTTCGGAATTTTCATCAGTAGGAGAGAGAATTTTTATGTCTTTAGTTTCAGCGATCGATAATAACTGAATCACCCGATCGGTGCCTCTAGATACAAAAACCTCTAGGGCGATCGCACCCGGTTCCCTTTTGGAGATTTCTCCTAAAGGCGATCGCTTTCTCCGCTTTGCCCCCAAGGCTGCTGCAAACGCGATCGCATCAGCGTAGGTTTGGAAAGGGCCAGTTGTGCTATCAGATGCTACTAAGCCTTGCACCAAATCAGCTTTATCTTTCGCAATTCTGATTCTGTTTGCGCCCATTGTGTTAATATTTTTTGCTTAAATACTCATAACGAATTGAAATAGCGATCGCTCTGTTCATCTTCTAAGCTAAAATGTTCACTTTTTGCCTTGGGAACGTTTCAATCTTTGCTCCAGATATATTTTTCCCAAGCTAACCAACTCCTTGCCAAGCCTAAAAATTGTTCCCCCAAGCTCAAGAAAACCTTTCGGCTTTTTGAATTCGGTTTCTTGAGGCAAATCCACTTTTTCTTTTTTCTTGGGCTGACGAGGCGCTGGGTCAAATCCTTTAGGCTTTTGAGTCATAGTCTGATTAGAAAATAAGACTTTGCACAATGAACTTTCTTTATATTATCTGCCGAACCCATGCAGATACAGAGCGATCCTCAAATTAGGGAAACAGTTGATTCACTTGAACTTCAATCTCTGGAAAGGCAAGCGGAGAAAGCGTGGCATCTTCATCCAAAATAATTTCTTGTTGATAATTCGCTTCTCCCGGTTCGCGGAAAACGTAAACTCGTCGCGTGTTCACATCCAGAACCCAGTAATCAGCAATCCCAGCTTTGGCATAAGTGCGTGCTTTCATCTGGCAATCTCTATTTAGAGTAGAATCTGCCACTTCAACTAACAGGAAGATATCATCGGGTGTAGGGTGACGCTCAAGATGCGGGGATCGATACGAACAACAGCAATATTGGGTTCGGGTTCTGAGTTGGGGCGCAGCGTAATTGGTAACTGCATCCGCAGGAACGCTTGATTTGTCAGTAGACTGTTGAGATAGTTGAACGCCCGTTGCATCGTAGCAGCATGGGGAGGTTGTTGAGGACTCATTTCTAGAATCTGTCCTTCTAGGAGTTCCACTTGCTCGTCAGTTGTCAGAATTTCTGTCTCGAGCATGCGGTGGTACTCATCTACAGTCCACAAGCGTCTACCAGTTACAGTCATAGATTTTTAGCTGTAAAAATAGCTTGATTGAGTGTTATTAAAAGTGGGCGTCTAAACAAACAAATCGTCTACTGCCATCAACCATCCCGGCACAGCGGGTTCAGCTTCAGCCACCTCACCACGACGGTAAACTTGCGGCTTTGAGGGATTGCTAGCACGATACACCTTGACAACTTCCGCCTTGAGTACATCTACATCCCATACCACCAGCGTACCCGCCGCAAAGTAATCCCGACGCTTAGCTGCCATTTCCGCTTCTGCTGCCTCACCGTAATCATTCTCGCTTCTCACTTCAGCAGCAAAAACGGGTGCCCCTTCTAAGAACTTTCCGCCGCTAGGATTGCCGATGTAGAATGCAGCATCAGGGCTGAAAGAGCGGCGGTTTGGAAGATTGACAATAAAGCCAACATTATCAGGCAAAGCATAACCACTTTTGGTGCTGCGTTCGTAATCGCGTAGGCTAACATATATTTCACCTCCTGCACGTCCTGGCAGAAAACCTGTCGCCGCCATCAGTACCAATTCTCCGTTTACAATTTCCGCTTTGCCATTTTCCGGTATGCGGTATAAAGCTTCAATTGTTGTTTCTGTTTTTAAATTCATTGTGAGTTACCCATTTGTGCTGATGGTGAGAACCTGCGGCGGTGTGGAATCTGGAGGATAGAGAAAATCTACCTGTACTTGTCTCTTGTCGCCTGACGGCATCTTCAGCGTTACCAAAGGTTCTCCCGGCTGTCCGCGTCGCTGTACCAGATGCACGTAGCGCGTCTTTTCCACTCCATTATCATCGTTGTAACGCAGCCTGACTGTGCCTCGAAAAAAGACTTGCTTCGAGAGGGGATTTAAGAACAAAAGTCTATCTGTCCCTCCCTCATCTTTCAGGGGTGTTTGTACAGATACAGTAACAGTTTGGGTTTGATTAGTAGAGTTCTTTAGCGGCAAAGTGAGATTGTATTCCACCCCGTAGTTACTGTGGGCAAAATACGCTGTATCAGGATAGCGAACTAGCATCGGGGCACTTTGAATTTGCTTTGTGCCGAGGGTAATGAGATGCAGAGTGCCCAACGCATAGGAAAACGCTTTTCCTGGCTGAGGAATCGTTAAATCTGAGGAATTAGAACCATCGGTCATTTGTGCTTGCCATTGTGCCCCTTGGGACACACCCGCCACGCGACTAAAAACTGTAGGTTCTCTAGGTGGATCTAATGGTGTGGGAATTGGATCGCGCTTCCCTGCCAAACCGCCTGTATTCAGCAGCTTTTGCCATTCAGCCAAAGTAGGTGTCCTCTCGCTGCCATTGCCATTGCGGGGGGCATTCATGGCTAAATTGGCAACATAAATTGGGCGATCGCTCGACAACCGCATCATCGTGGTGCGACCATTCGAGGAGGGAGCCTTCACCGGAATTGGCTGATTCATCAGCATTTGGCTTTGCCCCGGTGGAATCGTCACCTTTTGGGAGAATTTTTCCTGCCGAATCCCTCGCAGCACATCATTCATTGTCCGGCTGCCAGGGCCAGCGTAGACGGTGCCGTTAGGATTATCTTTAATATCTGGCAAGGAAATAAACGGCGCATCGGGAGTGGAAAGGTAACTTGCTGCTTGCAGCACTTCGACAGTGGCAGGTTGATCGCCGGGATTGTGCAAAATCACGCCTTGGTAAAGGGTGCGCGTTTGCGAGGAATTTTCTGCCCTGGCGATGTGATGAGAAAATAAATCAAATCGTCCCTGGAAGGGGAAATTTAAATGCGCTTCCGGCACCTGTTTGCCTGCTGGGGGGAAGGTGGACAGCAGAATGCCTTCAGTTGTCACGAGTTCGGGGCTGTTGCTGTTAAAGGTGGGAACGGCATCCAGTTTTCCCGGTAAAGCCCGCACCTCCATCGGTTGCACTTCCACCCCGGCAATATACTGCGGCGGAATCGTATAAATGTTTAACGCCCGACACATCGACGCTGCCACTTCCCCTCTGGTGGCGCTGCGATTGGGATTGAGCTGTTTGACGTTAGGATAATTGACGACAAGGGTGCCCACTGCTGCGGAAGCGATCGCATTCTGGGCATAACTTGGAATCTGCGCCGCATCGTTAAAATACTGCCCTAGCGTCTGACTGACATTTTCCGGGATGGGATAATTTGCCGCACCTGCTATAACGCCGATTGCTTGCACTCTGGGAATGGCTTGACTCGGTTGAAAAATCCCGCCGGGATAACCCGAAAAAAAGCCTTTTTGATAAGCGGTTGCGATCGCTTTATTCGCCCAGTGACTAGCAGGCACATCTCTAAAAGCTGTGCTGCTACGCTTTACTGGCGCATTCGGGAAGGCATTCAACATCAGCACCGCCGCCTCAGCGCGTGTCACCGTTGCTTCTGGGCGAAAGCTGCTATCCGGGTAGCCCGTCACTAACTTTCTTTGGGCTAACTGAGTAATGCAATCTTTCGCCCAATGGCTTTGAATGTCAGAAAAAGCGGCAGTACTGGGTGTTGATAAACCCAACAAAGACACAAAAAGAACGGAAGTAACGGCAGGATTTGTTAAGAATTTGAGAGTTTTAACCATTAAAAGGCTTGAATGTCAACGAGAGTCTTTGAAGTATTTTTAGACAAATTTGTTGCCAGCGGAAAGCGATGCGCGATCGCCCTGTATCTACAAAGCTGATTCAGTAATCCAAGGGAGAACCTCTTTCCTGCTATAGGAAGGTAGTAATTTTCCCCCGTTCCTTGTAGGGAAGAGGGTTGGGGGCTAGGTCTTTGATTACTGAATCGACGCTTCAGCAGCATTGCAGTAGGGATGCGCCGACCAATCTTATTTATTTATAAACCACGCAGCCATACATAAAAACCGGCTCGCTAGCCTCAATCGGTTTTGCCGATAAGTCAGCCTGCCACGCCTCAACTGGCAGGATACCATGCTCGGTTAATTGCCAGCGTCCCAATAGCGATCGGATCGTTTCGGGATTACGCATATAAACATGCGCCCCCATTGAGTCCAACAGTTCTAGCAATTCCGGATATAGTATTCCCGCTTCACCATCAAAATCCAGCGCCAAGAAACTACCCGCCGGTGCCCAATCATAGAGCTGATCGAGCATCTGGGTCATAATTTCATCAGGGATAAAGGCTGCAACACCCACAAAAACCATACCTAAACGCCGAATTGACCCCAGCACTTGTGCAACAACCGCTCGATCGAGCGTATCAAGGTTTGTCGCATCGCAGAAAGTGTAGTCAGCGTTCGAGTTCTCGGCTAAAATCTCTTGACCCAGTTTGATATTTGCTTGATCGATATCAGTATAGAGAACCTTTGCTTGCGGTACAACTTCATGCACATTCCCACAAGTTGGTAATCCGGAACCGAACACCATAAATTGGTCAATTCCCTGCGATTCGATATAGCGGGATACCTGACCAATGTAGTCTCGTAACTTGCGAAAAACGGTTGGGAAATTAGGGTATACTCCGGTAAAAACTTTGGCTGCTTCCACATCAATTGGGAAGTAATGAGAACCGCCAAGCCAATAATCAATCATCCGGGCTGTGTTGGGGGAAACTTCCATTCCTACTCCTTTCGCGGATAAATTTTAAAAAGAGCGATCGCTCTTTTTATCCTCTTTCTTTTGACTGCATTTTTAGCTAAATGATTGTAGCAGCCAGCGAGTAATTGCCCCATCATCCTCAGATTGGCTGCGTTGCAGTGCTTCTTCAACGAGAGAAAGCGTCAATCCTGGTAATACCAACGACTCTTGGATTTCGCCACTCCGCCCATCGGAAATCGAGAATGCGATCGCATCATCTGCACTCGCATCAACGACCCAATATTCCCTCACTCCTACACGTTCATAAATTAACCGCTTCATCCCCAAATCGTCATTCACCGATGACGCCCCAATTTCAATCACTAAGGCAGGGGATTGAAACTCATTCAAATTGATTGGCGAGTTTGTTCGTGGTGGTAATTGAAACTCAGCGCCGATATAATAAGACAAATCCGGTTGAAATTCGCCTACCCCTCTTTGGCGAAAAGTGGCATTGTTTAACTCTACAATTCTAATATTTCTAAGTGTAGCAAACATCTTCACTACGCTAGAAACAATAGAATTTTCCCTAGCATGAAGTGGTCCAACTGCTGCCATTTCAATCCTCATGTAGCCGTGATGATAGAAAAATTTACCCTTTTCATAAGCAGGATTATCAGCTAGTGCAATAAATTCTTCCCAAGGTGCTTTTATCCAGGTATCTGTCACTAAATTCTGTTGTACAGCCGCTGATGAACTAGAAATCATAATCCACCTCTACAATCTCGGTATATTCAAACTCGTTAGGACTTTGCCTAACTAAATCGTAATCGTTTCCGTTTAATTCAATCGAATCTTTTTCGCATTCCGGCTTAGAAGAGTAATAAGTCAATACATATTGCCTACCAATCCGAGTAGCGATTTCTGCGGCTACTTCACCGCGCCATTGAGTTTTAGTGACTAAAACCACTAACTGATTTGCTAATCTGGGAATCGTCTTCGCAATTTGCCGCCGATAAATTTCATCCAAACTTCCGAAGGGAGAATCCATCACAATTGGAAACGTGCTGCTATCTGGTACCATCAGCATTTCCTTATGACTCCACTCGCGAACCCTATCGATAATGCTACCGATAAACGATAAGCTGAGAATTTGATTTTCTCCCGTAGAAGCGGCGACGGGTGACTCTGAACCGGCGGTATTTTCTACTAATGTTAGCTCGTATTTTTCACTAAGCTTTGGGATATAGGGAGTAAAGGAAATTTCGCTAAATATTTCTTGTACTCGCTTTTCTAGCTGCACGCGGAACTGTTGATCGAGACGCGATCGCACTTCGGTTAATCGCTCAATTGCATCCTGGGTTGCAGCAATTCGTCGCTGGGCTAGCGCTTGCTTTGCCTCATTCATCTCATGTTTGGCAATTTGCTTCCCTAAGCTTTCAACTTCAGTTTTAATATCGGCAATTTTCTGGCGATTCTCCCCTTCTTCTAGAGTTAAATCTCGAATTTTTGCTTCAATTTCATCTAACCGCTTTTGAAAGTTGCGAATTTCCTCACTGGGATCTTTTCTTAACTTATCCCGAATTTCATCTAGTTGCGTTTCTATTTGAGAAATGGTTTGTCTACACTGAGTAATATTCGCTTGCTCTGTATCCACCTCTTCCCAAAATGCCGGTGCTTGCTTATCAATTTCATCTACTTGGGCACTCATGCGAATCGCAGTTTCCTCAACAGCCGCAATTCCTGCTTTATCTAACCAGGTTTCAACACTTCCATAAGCAGCAGTTCCCTCATGCAATTCTGTACCGCAAATACAGCGGTGCTGATATAATAAATTAGTGACAAATTGCCGATCGATGCCAGAGGGTAGCTCGCCTCGCTGTCGTAAATTATCAATAATCGCTCGGAATGCTGCTGTTGTCTCGGATAATAAAACGGTGTAACCTTGGGTTGCGATAGCCCGTTTTAAGGCTTCCTGGCTTGTTTTCAGATTTTGTTGATTGACAGCTTTCTGTTCTTCCAGAGATTTTCGTTCTTCTTCTAAACTTTTAGCCGCATCGAGTTCCCGTAAATGGGCGCTAATTTCTTTTTTCAGCGTTTGTTGAGCGGCTAACTCTTCCCCTATTTCAGTTTGACGATTAGATAAGCGATCGCTTTCTTTCTCTCGCTGCTCTTTTTTCTTTAATAACTGCTGAGTTTGAGAGTCACCAATTGCTTTTAACTCAGCTTCTAGGGTTTTTCTTGCCTCCCCCAGATGCTTGATGGCACGATTTAAAACTTCGACTCCCAAAAGTTTTTTCGTTGCTTCAGCGATTTCCTCCTTTTTTTCGGAGCGAACAATTTGCTCAATTCGCTCTCCATCAAAGAAGAAATACTGATGCAAACTTTCGGGTAATATTCGCCCAATAATATCTTCCGGATGTTGGGTAGGCAATCTCCAAATTCCATCATCCCCGGCGATTTGCATATACAATTTGCTTTCGCCTTGCTCGATGGTTGCACCCTTATAAGCGCGACACTCGCGTTTTGCTCGGTAGCGTTTATCGTTATGTTCCCAAGTAACTTCCACCCAGCATTCTACTGGAAAACCGGGTTTGGCTTCTGCAAGCGATCGCTTATTCACCAGCTGCTCTTGTGAAGCAAAAGCGGCACTAAATTTCTCGTACAATACCCACGTAAATGCATTTAACAGCGTTGTTTTTCCCGCACCATTATTGCCGTGGATAATCGTAGTATTTTCTTCCTCTCCACAGGAAAGCAAAATTTCTGGAGTCTTACCATAAAATTGCCGAAAATTACATAATTTGATGGAAGTTAGCTTCATCGCACGACTTCCTTCACAATTGTCAAAATATCATCATTGATATTGCGCGGTTGTTTCATGTAGAGCTTATCTTTCTCCGCCTGTAATACTCGCTCAATGATTTGATAAACTTCTGATGGAGCTGTCGTAATTGGCTCCTGTACTTCATTTAAATAGGGTTCTTTCGTCACTTGGCTTACCACCCTGCAAATAGACTCTATTTTATTTCTAAACCCAAAGGTACGCAAAGGTTAACTTTAAAAGATATTTTGTTAGAGAATTTTTACTGAATTGCGGTTTAATGTAAAGAATTAGAGGAGGCTCCGTGCTTAGCACTCCTTGGAAGCGATCGCTTTCGGGCGAGTAATCCTCAAGTTTTATCGTTCAAGGCTCTATTTAAAGACTGATGGAACCACCCATTGACCGAATTCGCCTGTCTCAAACAGCCAAAGATCAGCTAAGTAAGCTCAAGCGCAACACCAAAATCGATCAGTGGAATATTCTTTGCCGCTGGGCATTTTGTCGCTCTTTGGCAGAGCCAACAATCCCTTCGCCGGTGCCAATTATAGGAGATAGTAATGTCGAAATGACTTGGCGTGTCTTTGGTGGAGAACTGTCTGATATTCTGTTAATTGCCTTAAAGCAGCGCTGCCACAACGATAGATTAGGAACCGATCGGGAGACTTTGGCGACTCAATTTCGCCTGCATTTGCATCGCGGGATTGGTTATTTAGCAGGCGATCCAAATATCAAAAAAATTGAAAATTTAATTGAAGTTGCTGAAACAATTAAAAATGAAAAAGCAAATTTTTAATTGTTTTATGGCATTGTCAAACCTTTGAGCTTTAGCTTTCTCTCGTCCTCGCTTAGCCCTTTGCACTGCACCAGTACCCCAAAACCGCCCAATCCCGTTGGATCGAGGAACTGGTGTAGGGCGTCACGACGGCGCAGTACATCCATAATGCTTTGCTGCTCGGCAATCGGACGATCGCTATGAGAAAGGGCAGCAATGCGATCGCCCAATCCCAGCGCCATCAGAAACAACGCCTGTTTCGTAAAACCCACCCATGCCAAGCCGCAGCGATCGCCCCAACGCTCCAAGGCAGTAAAATCCACATGAGCGGTGATATCCTGTTGCCCAATCTGCACGTAAGGATCGTTATGGTGCCGATGCTGGTAATAACACTGAAGCGTCCCCTGACTCCGCTGGGGATTGTAATATCGAGCCGCTGGGTAGCCGTAGTCAATCGTCAACAAATACCCGCGCTTCAGCTTATCGGCAACTGTACTCAGCCAAGCACCAGCGGCTAGATTAATCTCGCTGCGATAGCCATCTGCATAGGCAGCAGAGGGCAACTCAAGCCCCACTAAATCAAAATACTCAGTCAGTTGAGGCGTAGAAAGTTCGCCGATTACTTCCTCAAAATGGGTTCCATCCGGCATGGTGACATAGATTTCTTGGAGCTTCCCTTGCGCGATCGCAAACTGATGCACTGGCAATGCATCCACCAACTCATTAGAAAAAAAGCAGCCAGTTATCGAAGCGCTAGGTATCTCCTCCAGAGAACACCACCTAACGGGTGTAGCGCCTTGCATTTGGGCGAATATTGGGGCTAATTTCTGCAACACCTGCTGCTGTTGGGAAATTAGCCCCGCTGCCTTTTCAACGATCAGGTACTCTAAGGCATGAAAGAATGCTGGATGATGCTGGTGTAAATGCAGCAGAATATCTGCTGCTAGGAGTCCTTGTCCCGCCCCCATTTCCACAAGCGTAAATTGCGCCGGACGTCCCAAAATGTCCCACATTTGGACAAATTGCTCAGCCAGCAGTTCGCCAAAGTCGGCACCCAGATTGGGAGCGGTAAAAAAATCACCTTCCGGCCCAATGTTGACGGCGTTTGTGGCATAGTAGCCGTAGTCCGGCTCGTACAGCACCCACTCCATATACTGAGCAAAGGTAATCCGCTGGTTGGGACTGTTGGCAATGCGCTCACCAATCAAGCTCAAGAGCGATTCAGACTCGTGCATCAACGATTCTTTCAACCTTCAACCTTTACCGTTTTGAGGAAGTCTTCCACTTCAGCCGCCGTTGGCTGTGCAGCGATCGCTCCCGGCTTCATTGCGGTGATCCCACCCACTGCATTTGCATAAGTTACCACCTGCTTTGCCATTTCAGCATCAGCGAGATGTTGAATACCATGCTTGCACAACTGATCGATGAACCCGGCAAGGAACCCATCCCCCGCGCCTGTGGTATCTACCACCTTGACGGAAAAAGCTGGCACCTTGTCTTCATTCCCACCCAAGCAGTAAGCACAGCCTTTTTCACCGCCGGTCACTAAAACGCCCTCTACTGAATCCAGACGGTAAGCGATCGCGCCAGCATCAGTGGTTTCAAATAACCATTCAGCTTCTTCGTCAGTGATTTTTAAGAAATCGACGTGCTTGATCAGTTCCTGAATCATCGGCTTGGAATCGCTGGGATCGGGCCAGAACATATCGCGCCGATTCACATCTAGCACAATTTTGACATTGTACCGATCTGCCAGTTCCAGGGCTTTCGTAATTGCCGCTCGCGCATCAGGATAAGCTAACTCCAGACTTCCCAGGACGAGAAAATCAGCGTTTTCAAACAAAGCTTCTGGCAATGCAGACGCTTGTAGGTGCGTATCGGAAAATTCTGTCGTGTCACGAGTTTCTTTTGCAGAAGTGGAGCTAACGCCAAATGCGGCAAATTCCCGTTCGCCCGATAGCGATCGCACTACATAAACTTGCCGCGTCGGTGCGGTGTCATGGCGCTGCACGCCCGTACTATCCACACCCACTTCCTGCAACAACTGCACCAATCGATCTCCCGGCTGATCCTTACCTACACAGCCGATAAATCCAGAAGGGGTTCCCAACTTGACCAAAGCACACGCCACATTTGCGGGTGCGCCGCCCGGATAAGGCGTCCAAGATTCGACATCTTCAAGCGATCGCCCCAGTTGATCGGCTAGACAATCAAACAAAATCTCTCCGAGGCAGAGAACGCGGGGATGGGTCACAACTGCACTCCTTGTCAACATGAACTCAGCCTACCAGAGCCTCTACCCCCTAGATCCGGATATTCACAGAAGCTCAAGATGATCCCAGCCTTTTTTCCGACTCCCAGAGGTGGGAGATATTGTCTCAATCCCAGTCACGAACGGGCTTACCCCCAAAGGATCTTCTAAAATTAAAGAGATAGTAAGTAGATATAACTAAGGAAAAAATACTTATGGCTGGTAGCGAGACTTATACCCCTGCGACACTCTCCGAGCGAGAACTGCAAATCATTGAGCTAGTTGCTGCTGGCTTAACGAATCATGACATCGCCCAAAAGCTGGAAATCAGCAAACGAACCGTGGATAACCACATCAGCAATGTATTGACCAAAACCAAGACTGACAATCGGGTGGCGCTGCTACGCTGGGCTTTGCAATGGGGCAAAGTTTGTATCAATGAAGTCAACTGCTGTACCTTGCCCACACCGGCGGATGAAGTGATTTCCTAAGCGAGCAACCGGGAAACCCTACGAAAAAAGACAATCGTCAAAAGACAATCGTCATTAGTCATTGGTCATGGGTTGTTGGTTATGGGTTGTTGGTCAGTCAATTATTGTGAATTGTGAGATTAGCGAATTCATGGCGAATTGTCAATTGCTTTTCAATTTGTCAATGGCTAATTCGCTAGCAAACGAATCAATCAGGGTCGCGGATTCAATAACCTACATCCCTTCACCTCGTAGATTGGGTTAAGCGATCGCGTTACCCAACGCTACATTCAGTACTCTGGTTGGGTGGTCGTAACATCAAACGCCACATCGAAAGGGCGGGGGGAATCTCCGCCCTTTTGACGTACTTCCCCGACCAGACTGAAGTTATTTAATATCTATTCCGAAAAACTAATGACAAATGACTAAACACAAACGTTATCTGCCAGTTTTAGCAGTTGGTTTATTTGCCGCCTTGAGTGGATGTCGCGATCGCGGCTTGCTCACTCCGCCTCCGCAACTGCTGGGAGCCTCCCTCAACAGCTTAGCCGCCGAACAAGAACCCCGCTTTTCTTACGATGGTCGCTACCTCGTCTTTACCTCAAGCCGCCAAGCCCGTCGCGGCGTTTATCTCTACGACGTTCAGCGTCGTCGCCTTATCCCTCTCCCCGGACTCAACCAAGCGGGTGTCATCCACGAACAGCCAGATATCAGTGCTGATGGTCGTTACATCGTCTACATCTCCGAGGAACGGGGCAAACCAGATGTTTTCGTTTATGACCGCCAAAGCCTGCAATCTGAGGTCATTACCGACAATATTCTTGGTGAAGTCCGCCGTCCCACCATTAGCGGGAACGGTCGATTTATTGCCTTTGAATCCAATCGTTCCGGGCAGTGGGACATTGAAATTTACGATCGTGGCCCCAGTGTCGAATTATCCTTACCCACCAGTCGTTCGGCACCTCTAAACAGCCCTGAAGCCCCCGCCTCAACCACACCAGCGGCTCCCAATTGATGGACGCATCCCACTAAAGTTAAATAGCAGGGGTTGACCTGCTGTAGAGACATGATTAACCGCGAGTCTTCTGCAACCCTTCTAAATTTGGCTGACTCGGTAACTTTACGCTTCGTTTGTGATAAATAAACCGATGCTCTAGAAGTTCTTGTATCTGCGATTACATTCTAACTTAACACTGACGATTGCTTTAGGCATAAGTCCGAAAAAACAATCGCGATCGCGGACGATTTTTTACAATCAGAATATTGATTAAAAATCACTTATCATAAAAATAATTTTATTTAACCAATCTAATTAAATAAATTATCGCAAACCAAATTTCAACGTAACTAGGGAAATTTTTCCTAGAAAAGTGAAATGTTCTTGTTGATGAATGCTCGCAATGCTTAAGGAAACCGAATCAGCTTCTTCTTTGGAACAGCCATTAACCGTCTTACTCGTTGACGATCAAGCTCTGGTTGGTGTAGCAATACGTCGGATGCTTGCCACTGAAGAAGATATCATTTTTCACTATTGTAGTGAACCGACTCAAGCAATTCAAATGGCGACAGAAGTTGCTCCAACAGTCATCTTACAAGATTTAGTAATGCCCGAAATTAACGGGTTACTGTTGGTGCGATTTTTTCGGGCTAATTCCGCAACGCGAGATGTTCCGATTATTGTACTTTCAGCGAAAGAAGATCCAGCAGTCAAAGCGGAAGCCTTTGCTCTGGATGTAAATGACTACTTGATAAAACTGCCAGACAAAATTGAGCTAGTCGCTCGTATCCGCTACCACTCCAAAGCCTATCTTAACTTTATCAAACAGGCTCGGTTGCACGCTCAAGTAGAAGCACAAGTCGAGATGCTCAGCGAGAAATCTCGACAACTGACTGAAGCCTTAACACAACTGCAAAATACTCAAGCTCGGCTCATTCAATCTGAAAAAATGGCGAGTTTAGGTCAACTGGTTGCCGGTGTTGTTCACGCCATCAACAACCCAGTTAATTTCATCTACGGCAACCTCACTTACTTAGATGAATATACTCAAGCTTTATTGGATTTGTTGGTAGTTTATCAGCAAGAATATCCTCAGCCGTCTTTAAGGATTCAGGAACAGGCAGAAGAAATCGATCTAAATTTTCTAATTGAAGACTTGCCCAGAATGTTGTCTTCCATGAAAGTAGGCGCTGACAGAATCTGTCAGATTGTTTCGAGTTTGCGTAACTTCTCGCGCTTAGATGAATCAGCGATGAAGCCGGTCAATATTCATGAAGGAATTGAGAGTACCTTACTAATATTGCAGCATCGACTGAAAGCCAAGACAGAACATTCGGGAATTCAGATCCTCAAAGAGTATGGGAATTTACCCCCGGTAGAGTGTTATGCAGGACAACTCAATCAGGTGTTTTTGAACATTCTCAGCAATGCGATTGATGCCTTGAATGATTATGACAAAGAGCGATCGCCTGATGAAATCCGAAACCATCCCAGCCGGATCGTCATCCAAACCTCAATTGTCAGCACTCAGGGTTCGGCGGTCAGCGAACACACAACTGACAATCAAACAAATAATCAACAGGACGCACACGGCACAGTGGTGCCCCTAGTTGCTGATAAAGTAGCGATTCGGATTATCGATAATGGGCCGGGTATCGCTTCCGAAGTAAAGTCACGCATTTTTAATTCTTTTTTCACCACTAAAAATGTGGAAAGAGAAACAGGGCTGGGATTAGCCATCAGCTATCAAATTGTCGTTGAGAAGCACGGTGGAAGCTTGCAATGCTTCTCAGAGCCAGGAAAAGGAACAGAATTCGCAATCGAAATTCCCATTCAGCAGCCTGCTCATCAATCTACCTTGCTGGAGTAGCCTTTCAACAACTCAACCGACAAAACCCCAACGTGACCGGCTTTTGAGCGCGAGTAGCAGGAGTGGCAATCTCACAAAAATTTGCAACGGCTCAAAGGCGTAAACGCTAAAGTTGAAAAACATCCCAGTTAATCTATCTGCTTTTGGAGTAGTTCTACTCTATGACTACTGCTTCTGCTTCTTCTCAGACTGGCAACTTCTGGAGCTTTGACTGGAGCTTTGACTCCCCAGCTCCTCAACCGACACAAGATGCCGATCTCCTCAGAACCCTGAACTTTGTTCCTGGGCTAAAGGAAATCCTGATGCTGCGTCAGGTTCATGCCTTAGAACACGCCACGGTTTGGGTCTTGAGCGACACCTGTAACTCCCCGAACGCCAGGGGTGTATCAACCTCCAGGCAACTAGATAACAACACTCTAGGAGGTCTTTCCACCGACCAAGGATTTTACCTCTACGGTCAAGTCAACAGCGCTGATTTGCATCGTGCTGTTCGCACTGCCCTCCGGCGCATTACCCGTGGAGAATGGAACCTCGCCGTGCATCCGCGTTGCGGCACGAATTTGTCAGTCGGGATGCTTGTCACCGCCGGACTCGCCTTGGGTATCCATCTCGTCCTGCCTCGTGGCCCCATCGAGCAACTTTTGGGTTTAGGCATCGCTACCACCGCTGCTGCCCAATTAACGCCCGATCTGGGCGGTCTTGCCCAACAATACATTACAACCTCCATTCCCTTTAATTTGGCGATAGAAGACATTTCGGCAACGCCTGACATCTGGGGTCGTCCCGCTCACTTCGTCCGACTGCGTTGGATCGAACAGTAATAAAACTTAAAGACTGGGAGGCTCAGCAGCTCCCGATCGAGTAGTACGCTGTACCTTAATGACGTAAGGGAAAAAACACTTATGGTTCAACGTGGTTCAAAAGTTCAGATTCTCCGCAAAGAATCTTTCTGGTTTCAGGATACTGGGACTGTTGCTTCCATAGACCAGAGCGGCATCAAATACCCAGTGATTGTCCGTTTCAATAATGTCAACTACGCTGGCGTTAATACCAACAACTTTGCCATGAACGAAGTGGTAGAGGTTGAAGCACCCAAGGCAGCAGGGAAGAAACCCACTACTGCCGCTTCCGGTGGCAAACAAACCACCATCGACGAGCGGACTCGCAGAACAGGTCAGGGCAACCGAGTTCTTGATGGGAAGGCCAGCGCTGCCCCAGAGTCTGGAGAAGGTAGCTCAGTCGTACAAGGCGCTCCCAACCAGGGAACTGACTCACGTTAAGTTGTGCCAGAACTGCCTGAAGTTGAAACAGTTCGCCAGGGTCTAAATAAATTGACCCTGAATCAGGAAATATGGGGTGGCGATGTGTTGCTTGAACGCACAATTGCCCACCCCCTTTCCTCTGTAGATTTTTTGGCTGGGCTTGCCGGTTCAGTTATTACTCAGTGGCACCGGCGTGGTAAATACCTGCTGGCAGAACTCTCCTCATCTGCCTGGTTGGGCGTTCACCTGCGGATGACGGGTCAGCTGCTGTGGCTTGACTCGCAGGAATCACTCCAGAAACATACGCGAGTGCGGCTGTTCTTTACCAGTGAGAAGACCAGTGAGAAGGAGTTGCGCTTTGTTGACCAGCGAACCTTTGGCAAGATGTGGTGGGTACCGCCAGGAACACCGCCAGGAAGCATCATCACTGGTTTACAGGTTTTAGGCCCCGATCCCTTTTCCGCAGCGTTTTCCGTCGATTACCTGGCGCTGGCGCTGCAAAATCGCCGCCGTCCCATCAAAACCGCCCTGCTGGATCAATCGCTAGTGGCAGGAGTCGGCAATATCTATGCCGATGAAGCGTTGTTTCTCAGTGGTGTGCCACCTAAAACTCTTTGTGCCGATCTAAAATTAGCGCAAATTGAGCGTTTGAGAGGGGCAATTATTCAAGTGTTGCAAGCCAGTATTGAGGCTGGGGGAACGACTTTTAGTAACTTTCTCAACGTGCAGGGCGTTAACGGCAACTATGGCGGGGTCGCCTGGGTTTATAACCGCACGGGTGTCCCCTGTCGAGTTTGTAGCACACCGATTGAGCGCATTAGATTAGCCGGACGCTCCGCGCATTTTTGCCCCCAGTGTCAACGCTAGAATGTCAGCCCTATAAAATGCAGATGGGCAGGGGTGCCGAGGGGAGGGAGTTATCAATTCGCGATTGGCGATTAGACAATTGACTTCAGGTTTAGGGCTGCTTCGTTGAGGTTTTGGGTGCCCGCTTTGGTTTGACCGATTCCACTTGCCGTTTCTTTTGCTCCCTGGTGGAGGACGTTCATGGCATCAACGACTTGTTGAATCGCGATCGCTTGTTGTTGGGCACTCAAGGCAATTTGTTGGCTGTTTGTAACTACATGGTTGATGGCGTTCGTCATCCCCGTGAAGGCATCCGCAGTTTGATGAGAGAACTGTACCCCGGCTTCCACCGTCTTCGTGCCCTCCGCTGTCACTTTTACGGTTGAATTAATCGCGCGTTGGATGTCAACGACGAGGGTGTTGATTTCTTGCGCTGACTTCTTGCTTTGATCGGCGAGTTTCCGAATTTCCCCCGCCACCACCGCAAATCCCTTACCATGTTCTCCAGCCCGAACCGCCTCTACAGCAGCATTCAGCGCTAGCATATTTGTCTGGTTCGCGAGATCGCTTACCAAGTTTGTAATGTTGCTAATTTGATGAGTTTGTTCGTTCAATTGCAGAATTTGAGCTGCGATCGCTTCTACCTTCTCGCTGAGCGTCGCCATCCCTCCCAGAGTTTGCTGCACGGCTTCGGTTCCCCCTTCTGCTAATATCAGAGCCTGACGCGCTCCCGCAGAGGCTGCTGCGGCTTGTTGCGCCGATTGCAGGGAAGAAGTCCCCAACTCATCCATCGTTGTCGTGGTTTGATTCACCGAACTGGCTTGAGAGACAGCGATGCGTTCTTGCTGTTCAACGGTGCTAGCGATCGCTCTGGAAGAGTGCGCGATCGCATCGACGATCTCATTAATCTGCTGGCTGATGCGCGAAGCGATTAACGAACCAATTCCCAAAGCAAATATTGCGGATAATCCGGCACCGAGCCAAACTACAATCGTGAGCCAGTACATCGCAGTATCTTGTTGTTTAGCTTGTGCCGCTAACTGATAATTTGCTTGTTTAAGCATATCCTCACGCCAGTCATTAATTCCCAGCATTCGTATAGACTTCGTTAACTCAACAGCCTCGGCAATCTTACCGCTATCGAGCAAGTTGAATATCTTTCTAGACGCCTCATCAATTTCCTGACCCGCCTCAATAATTTTAGTCAAATTTTCTCGTTGCTGAGGGTCTTGAATCTCTCCCTCTAAAAATCTAGATGCTTCTCGAAATAACTTAATTCCTTCTTCGTAGGTTTTCTCATAGCTTTTCTCCTTGGGGAAAACCACATGACCTCTGGTATTCCGTACCATTACGGATATTCCAAGAATCATTTCATCTATTTGTATAATATTGTTTTGTATGGATTTGACCTCTTCCGCAACTTTAGCGACTTTGTGAATGTTGTAATGCACCACTCCAGCCACGCCCATTGCCAATAAAATTGGAACAGAATATCCTAGCAAAATGCGGGACTTCAGTTTTAATGGCTTATTCACCGAGTTACTCCTTTCCTGGCTACTGGCTGCTAATTGCCTGTTTGAGTGTTATTGATTACTGAGATAATCCAAGATGACTTGGTTCAGTTTGAAATAAAATAATTAGTTAGAAAAACTTTTAATCTTGCAAACCAAATTTACTTCTATATTTAGTATTACTATATTTATTAACTTAGCTCATTTTATTTCGATTAGTGCAAAAATTTTCAATGATTTACGAAACTAGCTTCGGGGTGTTATTGAACCACAAGCCGCAAAGAGCAAATAGACGTCCGCGTTCGTGAACTGGCTTTGAAAGAGCGAGCGTTTAGACGATGTTTGAAAAGTATCAAAAGTTGATATTATCTGTTTATCTCGCCTTGGAAAGGGGATAATTCAGCTCAAATTCCTTCTTTTCAAGGGGATCTCCACCATCTAAGTGTCTCAATTAGGACTTTTTCAGGCATCCTCTAAGTAAATTTGCTTTCAGATGATTTTCCCGCCCTCATAGAAACTAAAATAGTGATGAACTAGACACAAGGGCAGAACAAAAATATGGCAGTCAAAAGTGGCGATTTGGTTCGTGCTGTGCGAGAAAAATTAGAAAACAGTGTGGAAGCGCAAGCTAGCGACTCGCGCTTCCCTTCCTACATATTTGAAACCAAGGGTGAAGTTGTACAATTGCGGGGTGACTACGCACTCGTCAAATTTGGTCAGGTGCCAGCACCAAATGTCTGGTTACGTGCCGATCAGCTAGAACCCTTTAAGTAAACTCAACGGGTAGCTGCAACCTTGTAGGGAGACGAACCTCTAAGTAAGGTTTTAGCTTAGGGAGAGCCGACTTCCGTGGGCGGGTTGAAAATGTCCCTGTTGACAGATGACGTGCTGTACAGGCAGTTATCACCCGCCCTTACCCTCAACGCTAACAATTCGCTAATGATTGCAATAGAGCGGTTTTCTAAGAGCAACACCGCTTCGCTACCGCGTCCACCAACTTTCAATGAGCGAGAAAAACCCTTCAGTAAATTCTCGTTCCGGAGACGCTGAAGTTTTTTGCTCGTCCGAATTTTTACGGATTTCAGTAAAGCTCCAGAGGGCTATGATGTACCGCATACTAGGCTCTATTCTGAATCGTTTATTTAAGCACTTTTAGTAGCCGATTATCGGGAGAAAGGAGATAAGTTCATTTTGCTTTTTTCTGGCTTTTTACCTAAATTTTTAATCCAAAATTGATACAATTTTGGATTAAAAACACCTTGAACTATTAAACCATATATGGTATTTTAAAGATGAATTATTTAAATAAAAACTTTCGTATTGCTGGGAAGTTATTTTCAATTTTTGTTACAGTATTCTGCCTAGTTTTGATAAGTAGCAAAGTAAACTTACCTGGTTCAGTCTCTGCACAAGACTCAAAAGTTTACTATGTATCGCCCTCCGGCGCAGATTCTAATTCAGGAACTTTGTCTAAACCCTTTCAAAATATTCAAAAGTGTGCCAGTGTAGCGACGGCTGGATATACCTGTTTGATTCAAGGCGGGATTTATCGAGAAACTGTTATCCCCGCTAATTCTGGAACTGCGGGAAAACCCATTATTTTTAAAGCTTATCAAAACGAACAAGTAACAATTAGCGGTGCAGACCCGATTTCTAATTGGACTCTGCACAATCACCCCAGTGGAAAAGTCTATAAAGCAACGATGAACTGGAATTTAGGTGAAGGGAATAACCAGGTTTTTGTAAATGATGAAATGATGGTCGAGGCTAGATGGCCTAATATTAACAAAAACCCAGCACAAATTACCAGTAAAGACAAAGCGATCGCTGATGGTGGTTCAATTAACAACCCAAATGCTGCTGACAATTCACGAGTCGGCGGCACAATTTTAGATGAAGCTTTAAGTGACTTTCCTACTGGTTTTTGGAATAACGCCAAAGTCAATCACGTTCCTGGTCCAAATTGGGCACCCCATACCAGCACGATTACCAGTCACACCCCTAAAACTATTAATTTTAGCGACTATCAATATTATGCAAACTCTCTAGGCTATGCTCCAAAAGCGGGTAATTACTACTATATCTGGGGGAAGTATGAAGCTTTGGATGCACCGAAAGAATGGTTTAGAGATGCTTCGGGAAATTTATATTTATGGACGATAGATGGAAGCAATCCTGCAAGCAAACGTGTAGAAGTAAAAAAAAGGCAATGGGCATTTGAGATTAATAGTAAATCTAATATAAGCATAGAAAATATCAATATTTTCGCGGCAGGCATTCACTCAAATAATAGTTCTAATATTTCAATTAATCAAGTCAAGCTTTTGTATGGTTCTAATTTTGCAGTAATTCCCCATCTTTGGTATGACCAAGGAGCGCCAGCTATTTTATTGGGAGGAAATAATAACGAAGTAAAAAATAGCGAAATTAGGTATGCGGCAGGATCGGGAATTAGAATCGAAGGCAATTCGAGTAAAATTACTAATTCTATTATCCACGATACAAATTACTCCGGTACTAGCAGCGCCATCCATATTAAAGGCGCAGGCAATGCAATTATGTACAACACTCTATTTGATTTAGGAACTCCAGGCGCGATCAATATCAATGAATTGACGCAGGGCAAGGTGATGTACAACGAAGCGTTTAATATGGGGCGGCAAAATAGCGACGGAGGTACGGTGCAGGCATGGGGACATGATGGCAAAGGGACTGAGATTGCCTATAACAAAATTCACGATAGTCAAGCAGAATACAACCCCAGTTTGCATTATTTTGGCAGCATGGGAATTTATTTAGACGGCAACAGTTCTAACTATGTAGTGCATCACAATGTTCTGTGGAATATTCCCAAGCATGGGATTGCGATTAACAGTCACGGCACTCCCTGTTTAAATACAAATAGGCAAGTGTATAACAACACTGTAGATGGAGAGATTTGGTGGGAACCGTCTCGATCTAATATGAAAGGCACTATCCTCAAAAATAATATTGCTAAAGAATTTAAAGATACCCAGTCCGCAGGGGGGATGACAGTGGAAAACAATATTGTCATGGAAAAAGATGCGGCGGGTCAAATCACTGTTCCCGATGTACAGTTTGTAAATAGAAGCAACCACGACTATCAACTCACTGCTACTTCTGCGGCTGTAGATAAAGGTGCGGTCATTTCTCCTTACACCAATGGATTTGTAGGGAAGCAACCAGATATTGGCGCTTTTGAATACAATAAGAAACCGTGGACGGCTGGTGCCGCGATCGCTCAAGAAGATTTGTCTCTGAAATAACATTCTCCGCACTGATAGGGCGGATATTCTTCGTTCAACGATTCGGCTTGCCAATCTCCTGTTCGCGAAGCGGCGCGTCAGCGGAGCATTCGGAGCTAAAATCCCTCGGAACCTCAACCCCCAGCCCCTCGACCTCCACGGAAAGGGGAGAATAGAATATTGAAACCCTCCAAGAAGAGCGGGGAGGGGCAGGGGTAGGGTTAGGTCGTACTCCTTGCCCAGTCTTCTCCACCAAGAACCCCCTCGATCCTCTCAGACTAAGGGGAACAAGGGGGTTACTGCTAATTACTTGTATCGTCTCGTTCAGGATCTGTTGAGAAAACCCTGAATTTGTTTCAGAGCATACGGAAGAATATTAAACCCTGCCCAGCCTGCTGCTGCGATAATTGGCAGCAAAACGATTAACACGCGCCAGTCAAACTCCATTGAAGTTTCCTCTCTTATTGCTTAAAGATTTTTGAACAATTCTCATATTTTATTTTTAGGCATCGGGGGACAGTTTGATACATTCCTTGACTTATCCGGACTCCCCAACTGTCCCAGACATCAATGGGGCGTCGTAAATCCCAGATCCGTCCCCTTGCCTGCATGAACCAAAGCCAACTTCTCGTAGCGCCTCGAGTGTTCGAGCAGTTCTGCCGTCTCAGCCTCAGAAAGTTCGCGCACCCGCTTGGCAGGCATCCCCACCATCAGCGACGAAGGGGGCACATCCTTCGTCACCACACAGCCAGCACCGATAAGACTCCCAGCACCCACGCGCACGCCATCTAGCACCACTGCGCCGATGCCAATCAGGCAACCGCGTTCAATATGAGCAGAATGAATCACAGCGCGATGCCCGATGGTTACATGATCTTCCACAATGGTTGGCTTGCCGGGATCGCCGTGCAAAATCGCCCCATCCTGAATATTTGTCCGTTCTCCAATTTCAATGCGTTCCACATCTCCTCGCACCACAGCCCCGAACCAGATGCTGACCCCTGCACCAATCTTTACCCAACCCATGACAACAGCATTCGGGGCGACAAAGGCAGCTAAGGAGAGATCGGGGCTAGGCCAATAAGAATTATCGGAACCGAAGGACGGGTTTAAATTACTCACACGATGCGCTCAGTGACTCTACAAAATAACCACACTCTTTATGCTGAGGGCGAAGCTTCACCTACACAGATATAATAAAGCCACTGGCACCGTTGGACAGATACAT
This sequence comes from Trichocoleus sp. ST-U2, assembly GCF_039961875.1. NCBI lineage: Bacteria > Bacillati > Cyanobacteriota > Cyanophyceae > Leptolyngbyales > Trichocoleusaceae > Trichocoleus > Trichocoleus sp. ST-U2. Next base: position 73,777 of record NZ_JAMPJY010000022.1, read on the forward strand.
AGAATGCCGATACAGACTCCATGATGAATCCAGGCTTACAGTACCCGATCTTTGGGCCGGAGATTCACTGCCCCCATTGCCGCCAAACGATTCCGGCCTTGACGCTAACGGATACTTATCTGTGTCCGCGTCATGGTGCCTTTGAGGCAGATCCGAAGACTGGTGAACTGATTCATTTACAGTCTGGGCGTCACTGGCGTCGGTGGAGTGATGAATGGTACCGGCAGCACACCCATCCGGATGGGATTCGGTTTGAGATTCACGAAGCCCTAGACCGGCTGTATACTCAAGGCTACCGAGCGACGCGAGTCATTATTGCCAGTCGTTATCGGGAGTTAATTAGTGCTTATCTGGAACGCAGCACCCCTTGGCGGGGGCAGTCAGATCCGCCGAAACCCAGGCTGTACGGATTGCCAGTGGAATTTAGCCCGGAACCGGAAGAAGAACCCTGCTGGGAAGTGATTAATTTCGATTTGGAAAAAGAACCGGGTATCCCTGTGAGATATCCTTATTTTCGGTTGTTTGAATAATTTCGTTCGTGATTAGTCATTTGTGATTAGTCATTGGTCATTTGTGATTAGTTATTGTCAATTGGGTAAAGACTGGCAGACGATCGCGAAAGACTAAACACTAAGGGCTAAAGACTGATCGCAAAGGACAAAAATCATGCATCATGTTTCGATCCGCACCGCAAATATTCATCGCGCGATCGCTTTCTACGAACATCTGGGATTTACTGTCTGCGAACGCTTCACCGCCGGGATCACCCTTGCCTGCTGGATGGAGGGGAGTCTCGGACGCATTGAATTAATCCAGATTCCGCAACCGAAACCCGCCCCTGACGCTTTTGGAGATGAGCATTACGTCGGGTACTACCATTTGTCTTTTGATATCACCGATACCGCATCTGATTTGCCGAGTTGGTTAAATTCTTTAAAAGAACGCTTTGATGAGGCAGCACAGACTTCTCCAGAGCAGTTTTTTCCCCTGAAGGTACTTTTAGAGCCAACGCAGCAAATGATCGGCTCAAGCGTCTACGAAGTCGCTTTCATTGCCGATACCGACGGCTTACCCCTGGAATTTATCCGCGTTTTGAGCAGCAGCGGCTCGGCAAATTAAGTGTTATTAATTGGGGAAATGATGTTGCAGGGGCTACCCTGCAACATCATTTTTTGATTTCGCAATGTCCTGACGCGCAGATGCGATCGCTTATACACCTTGCGATCGCAGATTTTCTGAATCTCAGTCTTAGAGAGGAGGAGTATTCCTTCAAATTATGCCAAAAGTAACAGATTTCTTCACCATACAATGATTAACTTAAAAATCCTCAATGCCCCCCTATCGCATTGCTTTTTTTGAAAAATTTATGTTTTATTAGAGGGTTGGATTTATTAAATAATCTGGCAGTAAAGGACAATTTTTAATGATAATTACAGCCCCGCTCCCTAGTATTGTCTCCTCTGGCTTACTGCACTGGATAATACAGCCGCAGTTAGCCTTGCACATTCCAGATGGCTTCTTGAGCTTGCCCGTTAGCCTCGTGACATGGGTACTCGCCATCGGACTGATTGCACTCGCTCTAAATCGAGTGCAGGCTGACTACCAGGAACGGGCAGTCCCGCTGATGGGTGTGTGTGGAGCCTTTATTTTTGCCGCCCAAATGATTAATTTCCCAATTCCAGGGGGCACCTCCGGGCACCTGCTGGGTGGGACGCTCGCGGGAGTTTTACTTGGCCCCTGGGCGGGATCGCTCGTCATGGTGGCAGTCTTCATCGTCCAGGCAGTCTTGTTTCAAGATGGTGGACTGACTGTGCTAGGAGCCAACATCACCAATATGGGACTCATTGGCACCTTTGCGGGTTACTACCTCTACAAAACAATTCGGTTTGCCTTAGGACGGGATAACTGGCGGGGAATGTTAGTGGGTACGGCAATTGCAGCTTGGGCAAGCGTGTTTATTGCCTCAATTTTGACAGCAGTACAACTAGCTTTGTCCGGAACAGTGCCCTTTGGGGTAGCCGTAGGGGCAATGGCATTTTGGCACGTCCTAATCGGCATTGGAGAATCACTGATTACCGTCGTAGCAGTGAGTTATGTATGGCGATCGCGTCCCGATCTGTTGTTCGATCCACCCCGCCGAGCTGTTTCCACTGCATCTCGTTCGTTGTCACAGCGTTAAGCACTGCGTGCATCTAGTTATATAGGGAAGGGATTAAACGTTTATGAGTAGCAACCTCTCGCGGGAACGCAACCGGGCTTTTGTCATCACTGGATTGGGTGTTGCCCTGCTGATTGCAATTTTTTTGTCTCCATTCGCTAGCTCAGATCCAGACGGATTAGACCGAGTTTCTCAGGATCTAAAGTTTGAGGATAAAGCAGCCGAAGAAGCACCCGCCCAAAAACTCCCCTTTTACGCTGTTTTTGAAGAATATGCCCTCAGAGGCGTACCAGAAGGACTCGCCACACCCTTAGCCGGTTTGATTGGAACCTTAACAACATTTGGTTTGGCTTGGGGGATTGGGAAGTTGGTGGTTCGCAATTCTGTTTCATCTTCCTCAGACTATGAAGTCCCCTCGTCCTCAGATAATCCAGATGGCCCCCTGGATAGATAAGAACTAAAGCGTAAAGCGAATGCTGCTGCACATTATTGCCGTTCAACTAGATGCTGATAGCGATCGCAAAACTCCCTGGCACTCATTAGCACCCCGGACTCGAATCCTGTGTACGCTACTGCTTGTATTTGCGATCGCCCTGACGCCAAACGGACGCTGGTGGACTTGGGCAATCTATGGGTTAGGCGTGCTAGGTGTCGTCCTGCTGAGTCGAGTCACTTGGAGCATCCTGCTGAAGCGAATCGCCGTTGAGTTTGCTTTTATTGGCGTTGTGCTGCTGGGCACTTTGTTTCGGGACGGCGGCGAGGTGCTGTGGTCTTGGGGAGTGCTACGGATTACCACCGTTGGGCTAACGGTCTTGGGTAGCGTGACCCTCAAGGCGCTGCTATCGCTGATGATGCTAAATGTGCTGACTTTAACCACTTCTGTTTCGGCGCTACTGAATGGATTAGTCGCCTTGCGAACCCCACCGCTGTTGGTGGCGATTCTGGCATCCATGTATCGCTACATTAGCGTCCTGATTGGGGAAGTTAACGCCATGCGTCGGGCAGCAGCCTCTCGCAACTTGATGGGCAGCAACCACTGGCAACGTCAGGTGATTGGCAACATGATGGGAACGCTATTTATCCGTACCTATGAGCGGGGGGAGCGGGTTTATCAGGCAATGCTGTCGCGGGGTTATCAAGGACTACCGCCTGTCGAGAAGGTGCCGTCGGGCGGACGCCGCGACATTGTGGCTTTAACCTTAACCGTAATTTTGGCATTGCTGGGACAAGTGGTTTATTTATTCTAAAAATTTTTAATTTTTAATTGTTGCTATGCACCATAATCCAATATTTATCGAAAATCTTAGCTATATCTACCCTGATGGAACTCATGCACTCAGGGGAATTAATTTATCGATTAAAGCAACGGAACGAGTGGCATTAATCGGAGCCAATGGTTCGGGAAAGTCCACTTTGCAGTTACATCTGAATGGGATTCTCTTACCCGAAGCGGGAGAAATCATCATTGGAGAATGGCCTGTCAGAAAGGAGAATTTGCAAAAAATTCGGAATTTTGTGGGGCTGGTATTTCAGAATCCAGATAATCAGTTATTTATGCCCACAGTTTGGGAAGACGTTGCCTTTGGTCCGATGAATCAAGGCTTGCGAGACAAGGAACTTACCGCACGAGTGCTTCAGGCGATGGCAGCGGTGGATATCGATCCAGAACGCTATGGACAGAGGAATACAGATAATTTATCTGGAGGCGAAAAGAAGCGGATTGCGATCGCAGGCGTGCTGGCAATGAACCCCCAAGTGTTGGTATTTGACGAACCCTCGGCTCAGCTAGATCCCCGTTCTCGTCGCCAGTTGATCGAGTTGTTAAAAAGCTTGCCGCTGACGCAACTGATTGCCACCCACGACTTAGATTTAGCCTTGGAGTTATGCGATCGCACGGTAGTCTTGAGTCAGGGTCAGGTCGTCTACGATGGTGCAACTGAGCAGGTGATGAGCGATCCTGACTTCTTAGTTCAGCACTCTCTAGAGTCGCCCCTCTGCTACAGTCGCCCTTACTGCCAGCTTGAAGATGCGCCGGTTAAAAAGCGCGTTCTTGTTTGAAATTTAATACTTTTCGGTGAATTACCGATAGTTCCCCACTGCATTCAAACGAGATATTGCTATAGATTTGAAATCTTCCCACCACTATAGCCAATTCCCCACTAGCACGTAGGGTGCCCAGTAACGGGGATGCTGGTATCGCGGATTCTGCAACAGAGACATCTGGGCAAACCGGAGTGCTTCCGCTTTCGTCTCCTTGGTATTGGTTAACTCTTGATAAAACTGACTCATCAGAAGGGCGCTACTCTCATCGTCCAGCGACCATAGAGACGCGAGGGTACTCCGCGCCCCAGCGCGTACCGCAACCCCAGCCAGTCCTAAAGCCGCCCGTTTGTCCCCGGTAGCGGTTTGGCAAGCACTGAGGACGAGTAATTCGATCGCAGTTGGTCGGTTCGTATCTCTAATTCGGAGTAAATTATCCAACTGAGTGACATTAATCCGATTATCCCAAGTCAGAATAAATGTCTCCTCAGCTTTAGAACTGAATTGACCGTGAGTGGCAAGATGTACGACTGGGAAGGAAACCGCATTCATTTCTTTTTGGAAAGCGGTACTGGTAAATTCCCGATCGAGCAGTACCGTAGTGGGCACTACAGATTTAATCTGATTTAATTCCAGCGTCACATTGTTAAGCGCCGCAAAGCCTTGGCGAGATTCGGTGAGTCCGGCAGTTAAAGCTTTAATTTTTCCTCGTTCTAAAGATTTGGAACCCAGTAACTGCAAGCCTGGTGTTAATGCGACGCCATACTTTTGAACCAGGTATTGTTGACCGTCGTAGAGTGCAGCCATCGGGATATTTCGCAAGGAACCATCGAGGACAAATACCAAAGTTTTAATGTTGCTCGCGAGATCCTGGGATGCAGGTAAAATCAGCCAATCATAGACTTGCTTGGATAAAGCTTGAGTTTCTTTCAGCGTGTAAGGTTTAGTCAGTTGCTTTCGCAAGTCTCCGACAATTCTTTCTACTTCACTCTGGTTGATATCAGTTTTGTAGTGGCGTAGCGGTTGTTGAGGTAACTTGAGAATGACTTCTAATCGGTCTGCCAAAATAATCGGATAGATGACTGCGGCGGTCGGATCGTCTTTATCGATGACTTGGTCGATTTGGACTGTTTTGCCTTGCAAACAAGCGGTGCGAAAGAAATTATCGAGTTCAGCAAGTTGCAGCGATTCAATCGTGTTACGGGCTAGTTTGAGATTGTCTTGACTCGGCTTTGAAGTTTCCTCTGTTTGCAATAGCAATTCGACAAGTTGCCGATAGATAGGCTCAACTTCTTCTCGAAAAGAAAACTGAACGTCAGGATTAATGGTAACTAAATCGCTGCGGAGAGATTGGAGAATATTCACCGCTTCCGTGTAAGCAGCGATCGCATCTTTGGTTTTTCCCTGCGCTTTCAATAAGCGTCCTAATTGCCATTGCCAGCGATAGGAAATATCTGAGGCGTTAATTGATTGGGCAAGAAGTAACGCTTGCCGAGTCAAGTCTTGGGCATTCTGCAATTGCTGAGTTTGTTCGTATAGTCCACCCAGATGTCCTAGGGCATAAGCTTCTGCCCGGATATCTTGGATACTTTTAGCTTGTTGAACCGCATTTGCCAACACCTGACCGATTTCTGTCCAGGAGGAAGTATTTGCCGTGTCAGCTTGTTTGAGTCGCGTCAAACTTTGGGCAAAATTAATCTTGGCATAAACTGCTGTTCGACTGGGGGGGAAACTCGCAATTTCCGCTTGCATTTGGGAACCTAAAGCCTTGGCAGCGCTCAATTGCTTCGTTTCCACCAACAAACTCAACTGATTGAGTTTGGCTTGGTTGCGGGTCATTGGGGAAGGGGCGGTTGATTCAGCTTGTTGATAAAACTTTAAAGCCGCTTCCGTATCCTGTTGCGATCGCGCGGTATTTCCTAAACCCAGGAACGCTGCACTGATATCTGGGGGAGACTTGAGTTGCTGGGCGACATCCAAACTTTGCTGCAAAACCTGCCGGGACTTCTCTAAATCGCCAACGACGCGGAGGGTGTTACCGAAAGAACTCAGAGCGATCGCTTTCATCGGATTGGGTTGATTCGCCAGCGTCTCCTCTACCTGAGTTAACGCCTTCGCCGCTTGACGATAACGCCCTAAAGATTGCAGCGCTAAGCTTTGGTTAATTAAGCTACCTGTAATTCCCGCCTTATCGCCTGCTTGCGTATAAATAGCCGCCGCTTGTTCCCAAGTCGTTAAAGCTTGTTCCGCTTGTCCGAGTGCCAATTGCAGCTGCCCTTGGATGTTGAAAGCTTGGGCGAGAACGGGCAAGTGGTCTTTGTTGGGATTTCTCGCTTCTAATAGTTTCAGACTGTTTGCGATCGCTTCCGTTGCCTCTGTCCACTGTCCGAGTTGTTGGTAAGCTAACGACAGGAAGCTCAACGTAGAAGCTTGATTGAGGATATCTCCTTGCGTTTGAAAAGTTTTTGCCGCTTGTTGCCAAATCCTTACCGCCTCAACAAACTGCCCAGTTTCATAAAATTCTCGTCCCTGTTGTACTTGAGTTGGATTGGTTCGTTCGGTAACGTCTAATGCAATGCTTCTCGAATCGGGGAAACCTAATCCCCTAACCCCCTTCCCTACAAGGGATGGGGGAATCGCTCTTTGTCCCTCTCCTAGTAGGAGAGGGGTTGGGGGAGAGGTATCCAACAGCAGCGAATGAGAGTGTACCTTTTGACCCCAGAAAAGCAAAAGGGTCAACGTTAATCCGAAAAGCCCGTATTTTAGAAAAGATTGTACTGCACGGAAAAGTACAGACCGTTTTCTTGCCATGTTCTTTCCCTCGAAGAGAGATTCACTAAAGGAATTCCCCAGTCCAAGCGGGCGCTGAAGCGTGGTGATTGCCGCCACTGCAATCCTAACCCAACCGATAAAAGTCTATTGGGTTCAGGATCTTCTCTGCCCGAACTGTTCCAGGCGGTGCCAAAATCGACGAACGGAATGATTTGGAGAACACCCTGCACTTGGGGGACGCGCAGCACCGGGTACTGAAGTTCTGCACTTAGCAAGACGCCGTTATCCGTCAGCAGAGCATCCTGACGATAACCCCGAATGCTTTCTAAGCCGCCTAAACCAAATTGTTCTAAAGGGACTAGCGTTCTATCTGCTAGTTGCACGTTGCCACGCACCAATAGCAACGTTTCTGGCGCGAGGAGACGTACCCACTGGGCTTGCCCTTGCCATGAATAAAAGCGACTATCGGGACCAGATTCGTTGAGAGTGGCATCAAAGGCACCGAGTCCGATATTAAATTGCGATCGCAAGGCAATGACTTGTCGCGTGCCGGTTTGCGTCCACTCCTGAAAAAATCGCAAGGCGGATATCCGGGTGCGTCCCTCGTCATCAGCACCCGCCGATAGGGGAAACGGAATCTCTAGCAAAGACGTTTCGCTTTCCCGCCGAGATGCTGTTAAACCGACGGTGAATTGTTGGGTGGGGGTTTGAACAATTGGCTGGCGCAGCGTCAATTCATAGTAGCGCGAGGCGGCATAAATATCGAGTCGGTCGAAGGGTGGCTCAATCACATCGCTGGATGTGGTGCCGTAGCTGACGCTGAACGTGCCATTGTAAGGATTAATCGGCAGTGTGTAAGAAGTATCGAAGCTATCGCTGCCATCCGTATTGCTGTAGGCAAGGCTTAAACCATCTCCCAAACCGAATAAATTCGCTTCATTCACTTGCAATCGGCGTCGGAAGCTGCCCACACTGGGAGAACGACCGTTATCGATGCCGATTTGGGTGCTAAAGGTCTTCGCCTCTGTTATCCGAACCTCCAGCAAACTGAATCCCGGACGGGTTCCAGCAGAGAGTTCCGCGGATAAATTGGCAATCAGCGGATTGAGTTGCAGCAGTTGTAATGCTTCTAAGAGACGCTCTCGATTGAGCGGCTTTGAGGTGGCGACAGCCAAACGCGATCGCACGTAGTTGGAATTTAACCGTCGCGTGCCGCTAATTTTAATGTCTTCTAAGCCGCCTTCGACGACCTGAATGGTGACGACGCCTCCCTGAATCGTTTGGTTGGCGGGAATCAGGGCACCTGACGTAATATACCCTTGGTTGACGTAAAACTCGGTGACAGCAGTTCGAGCTTGCAGCAGTTCGGCAAAAGAAATTGGTCGATTGGTAAACGGCTTGGTAATTTCCGCTAGCTTTTCGGAACTGAAAGCTGTATTGCCGATGAATTCAAACTTTTCCACCGTAATGTTGCCAGGAACCGTCTCCCCCGGTGTCTCCTCGTCTGGGGAAGGCTGGGTGGGGGACTGGAGTAAGTCTTCTGGCGGCGGTAGTGGCGCAGGCGTTTCCGGGGACGGAAGCGGCGAAGGGGAGGGAGGTAGCGGTTGAATGATGTCTTGTGGCGGAGGGAGTTGAGGAACTTGAGCCGAGTCAATCGTTTCCGGAAGCGATTGCGCTGCTTGCGCCGTCAAGCAGATACTCAGTATGGCTAAACTTAGCCGAAGCAACAATAAGCGATCGCCCCCAGAAAGATTACGGCACATAGCACTTAGCGGTTGTTAGCCCGGAATGAAGAGAGGAGTACGGAACAGCAGCGGTGAGAACAACTTCGCCTTTATCGTTTTTCACCCAACCTTGTGCTTCTACCGGCTCTTTTGTCAAGTTTGACTGTATGGCAACATCCTTTTGGGAGTGAGTGGAAGCTGGTGCAACCTGACGCCAATCTGTCCAAACGGCACTGCTGCTTCGGGTTTCGCTAGGATTGTCCGGCAACCCTCCGCTTCCCGTCACGGTGAAAGAACTCGCGACGTTGCTGCCACTCGCCGGACAAGTTTGTGCTATCAATCCAGAAGCATCGACCAATTCGGCTGGTAAAGTCGCTAACCCGCGACTGGGATCGACATCCAAAGTATTAATTTGTACGGTACCATCGACTCCAAATTCCGAACTCGCCGTGATGTCACTTTGGGAGGTTGGGCGCGATCGCAACTGGCTACCAAAGATACCAGAAGTGGAGATGTTGATATTCCCTCCCCGACCTTGGAAGGCATTGGCGGTAATATCGCTATTTTCAGTCGGGACAGCGACGATGAATTTGGCATTGATGTCCAGATTCCCGCCATCTCCACCTGCTTTTGCAGTGCCTGCGGTGGTGGAAAGGTTACTATTGCGGCGCAGCAATAATAAGTCTTGCACTCGCAATCGAATATTCCCGCCGTCACCGGATACAGTTTGGGCGTTGAGGGTCGCCCCATTGTCTAGCAGGATAGAGCCAGAGTCAATTTCGAGTTCGCCAGCTTTTCCTAACCCTTGACTGCCCACAGAGATTTGTCCCCGATCCCGAACCGTTAACCACTGAGTTTTAACCGTCAGACTTCCCCCATCTCCGGTCGAAAATGCCGGAAGATTACTGCTATCGGAGGGGGAACCATCTCCGTCTCGGATGACATCGGCGGGGTTGCCGGTGCCAGCAAATAATCTGCTGCGAAGCTTTCCATTCCCTGAAGTCCCAATCAGTTCTACCAACTCAGAGGCATTCACCTCCACATTTCCCCCGAAACCTGCCCCAAAAGTAGCCGCAGAGACTTCTGCCCCATTTCGGATCGTCAATTTCCGAGTGGTAATCGTTAAGTTTCCAGCTTTCCCATTGCCTCTAGAAGTTTGAACCGACAATCCACTGGGACGGCGATCGCTCGGTGCGGTGCCACTCAGTTCCACCCGATCGGTGGCATAGACGTTGATACTTCCTCCCTGCCCCGTTCCGGAACCACTCGCTGATATCCGCGCCCCATCCCGAACTAGCAATTGCCGGGTCGTAATTGTCACGTTTCCCGCATCTCCCCCTGCATCTTTAACATCACTGGCGAGTTTGCTGGGTTTTTGACCATCCGCTGAGGTGCCGATCAGTTCTACCGAATCAGAGACATTGATGTCGATAATCCCTCCTTTCCCCTTGCCGGTGGTTGTTGCAGATACCTGAGAACCCCCTTGAACGATCAGCCGCACAGCTTGGATAAAAATTCCTTGTCCATTTCGATTCCCCAGGGTATTTGCAGACACTTTTGATTCATCGCTGAATGTCACCTGTCTGCCGGAAAGCTGGATCGCCCCGCTACCTTGACCATTGACATCAATTACGGCTTGATTCGTGAGGGATATATCTGCATGGACGACGCTATCTAGAAATTTCAAGCGCCAACGATTGCCTTCGACATTCAGCTTTACGGTTCCTGGTTCTGCGACTCCTGCCAACTCGACTCGACCACTCCGCGCTTGTAAAAGCCCGCCCTTCCAACTCACATCACCGCCTAATAACAACAAAGTCTGATTTTCTGCGACTTTCAGGGTGCTAGCAGAACCCACGATTGGTTTCGGCAGTTGTGAAGAGATGAACCCACTCGGATCGCCAACCATCGTCAGTAAGCTACTCGCTCCTTCTGGATTGGTGGCGCTAAACTGACTACCATCCGCCCACACCAAAGCATCCAGCGTGGTGGCAACAAAAGAGCCTCTGGTGGTGCTGCCGACATTGAGTTGAGCCTTTGACCCGAAGTGAATGCCACTGGGATTGATCAAGAAGAAGTTGACCGGCTGATCGGTAAAAATTGAGCCGTTAATCAAGGAGGGAGAACCCCCTGTAACGCGGGACAGAATATTCTGGATATTGGCGGCGCTGCTAAAACCCGCTACCTCGCCTGCGTTGAGGCTAAATTTTCCAAAGCTGTGGAACAGATTACTGCCGACGGTTTGACCCGCTGATTGAGGAATAACGTAATTAGGACCCGTTAAGGTTTTTACCAAGCCGAGGCTGCCATCAAGGGTGATATTTTGGGCGATCGCGCGATCGCTCCCAGCGGCGATCGTACCCAGCGCGATCGCGCTTCTTATCCAACAAGGGTGGCAATGCAGCGATCGAAGCACTCTGCGAATTAACACGCTTGGCTAGCATTACCTTGACGGTAAGGTTTCCGTATATTCACGCAATAGCCTAACACAGCCTACCCATTTAGATGCTCACGTTTAACCTTTTTCCATAAAAGTTGAACTAACTTGCTAACACTGAATCATCAAGACGCGATCGCAATATTAGCGAGGACACTGGGACGCTAACGCTAAACTCTTAGGGGAAGAAGAAACAGCAGCCATCAGCACGACTTCACCTTGATGATTTCTCCCCCATCCAGTCGCTTCCACGAAAGGTATCGCCGGGGAATGAGCCTGAGATTCGGCAACCGCAGTTGAGCGAGGGAAAGCTTTTGCAGCGTGCGAGATCCGATTTGGACGGCTTGTTTGAGAAATTCGCCAATCTGTCCAAACGACGCTGCTGCTTCGGGTTTCGCTGGGATTGTCCGGCAATCCACCGCGCCCAGTCAAGATTAATTCACTTTGTGCAAGCCCCCCACCAGTCGGACAAGTTTGTGCCACCAATCCAGACGCATCAACCAACTCCGCGGGTAAAGTCGCTAACCCGCGACTGGGATCGACATCCAAGGTATTGATATTGACTGCGCCATTTACACCAAATTCCGAACTCGCCGTGATATCACTTTCTGGCGTGAGGCGGGGGCGAAACTGGGTGCCAAAGATGCCAGAGGTTGTGATATTGATATTCCCTCCCCGACCTTCAAAGGCATTCGCAGTAATATCGCTATTTTCTTCAGGGACGGCGACAATGAATTTGGCATTGATGTCCATATTGCCGCCGTTTCCACCTGCCTTATCGGTGCCTGCGGTGGTGGAAATGCTACTACCGTGGCGCAACTGCAATAAATCCTGCACCTGTAGGGTAATATTGCCGCCATTTCCCGATTTGGTTGTTGCAGTCAGGGCGGCTTGGTTGTCTAAAAGAATTGAACCTGCCTCGATTTCTAGATTGCCTGCATTTCCCGTCCCTTGGCTGCTGACATTGACTTGAGCGCCATCTTGGACAATTAACTGCCCCGTGGTAATTTTTAAGTCTCCCGCAGTTCCAGCCCCTGATGTTTGAGTCAGCAAGCTGCTGGCTTGCCCCTGAGCCGATATTCCTACCAACTGCACAGACTTCTTAGCGGTGATGGTCAATTTTCCTCCCTGACCCTCCCCTAAAGTTCCCGCCGATACCAGCGCTCCATTCTGGACAGTCAACTGTCCCGTTTCAACCGTCAAGTCTCCCGCGGCGGCGCTACCTGTTGTCCCCACCAACAAGCCGCTTCTAAACTGACTATTTGCTGACGTTCCAATGAGTTGTATCGAATCTGCGGTGACGCTCACCGTTCCGCCTTTACCTGTCGCGCCGCCAAAAGTAGAAGCAGAAACCTGTCCCCCATCCTGAGCAATCAACTGTCCGGTTTTCACGGTCAAGTCTCCAGCAGCTCCGGAGCCGCCTTGAGTTGCTGCAAACAAACCGCTAGGATTTCCTTTTGCGGAGGTGCCAATCAATTGTACGGACTGTTGTGCGGTAACATTCAATTTTCCGCCCTGACCTGCTGCATCAATCGTAGAAACTGAGACCTGCGCCCCATCTTTGAGAGTTAGCCGATCAGTTTTCAGCGTTAAGTTTCCGGCGGCTCCAGCACCTTCAGTTTGAGTAAACAAGCCGCTAACATCTACCCCATCTGCTGAAGTACCAATCAATTCCACAAACTTTGCAGCAGATACGCTTAACGTTCCCCCCTGACCCGTGCTAAAAGTAACACTTCCTATCTGCGACCCATCTTTGACAATCAACTGCCCAGTTTCAATTGTTACGTCTCCAGCCGCGCCATCCCCGATAGTCTGCGTTAACAAGCGGCTTCCGGCTAAGAGTTCGAGGGACTCCTGTGCGGTTACGGTAATCGTCCCCCCTAGATTTGACCCGATGGTGTTCGCCTCAATTTTTGAGCCATCGGTGAGCGTAATCCGCTTGCCGGAAAGCTGGATAGCACCGCTGCCCTCACCACTGGTATCAAGGACCGCTTTTTCTGTTAAAGAAATATCTGCTAGTTGCACCCCTGCCGGAAAATTCAAATGCAGATTGTTCCCATCAACATTTAGCCCTACAGTTGCTGCTTGCGCCACTCCTCCCAACTCGACGCTACCGCCGGGAGCTTTTAACTGCCCTGCTTGCAACTCTATATCCCCACCCACTAACAACAAACTCCGACCATCAGGAACTTGTAAACCTATCTCAGAAGATTGAATAACAATCGGCTGAGGGGCAATTTGATTAAATAAAAAAGCCGAAGGATTGACCGTTAGAACTGGGGGAACATTCGGCGCAGAAGCACTGAAAAAACCCTGAGTGTCAAACGCAATTGCATTCGCTGTCGTCGCTACAAACGAACCACCGATATCCAGAGAAGCCTTTGAGCCAAAGAGAATCCCATTGGGGTTAATTAAAAATAGATTGGCATCGCCAATTACCCCCAGCGTCCCCAAAATCTCGCAACGGCTCCCTCCTGTCACCCGACTCAGTATGTTTTTAATCGCTGGAGGAGGAAGAAAATAGGCGGCTCCAATTTCTCCAATATCGAATTGTTTAAAACTATGAAACAAGTTGGAATCCCGTGTTGCACCGCTAAAGATAAATTCAACCGGAATGCCAGGAGCAACAGGTACCACTACAGAACTTTCCGTTCCTAAGGTTTCATCGGGTACGATTTGGGCACATACGCGACTGACTTTGAAAAGCGCCCCTACTATCGCCAACGAGCATACCAGACCCAACTGCAAAGTCTGTTGGAGCCAGCGTTTAGGGTTCACGGGATTTGTCTCCATTCAGGTAAGTGAAGAACTGAGTTGGGTATTTTACTGCAACAAAGCTTGTAAGATGTCTAGAAAGTTTTCGCTTCTTCCTAACACACCTTAAAAAGAAGAATTGAGCGTTAAACACTCCCTAATTTACCCAAATTTACAATAGCGCCTATTCTATGAAGCTCAAGTTCAAATTTGACTCGAATTGAGTTGCAAAAGTTACGCGATCGCTCACCAAACTACTAAAGTCAATATTTGCAGTTTGGCTGACTAAATTGCTATTTGCTAAAGCGAATCTAACCAGAGGTGGCACAATAAGGATTGCACCTAAAATATGTTTAAAGTGGGCAGGAACGTTAGGAGTAGCAGGCACATAACTTTTGATGCCATCCTGAAATAGATTGAAGTCTTTAATAATGTCAAAACCATCAGCACTCTGGACATAATAGCCAACTCCCATCTGTATGCCCCAGCCAATAACGTTGGTAAATACAAAAATATCGCTGCCAGCACCGCCTGTGAGAGTGTCAAAGCCAGCACCTCCAACTAAGGTATCATTGCCAGCGCCACCAATGAGATCGTCAATGCCATTGCCTCCATAGAGGTCATCTTTTCCTTCAAAACCAGTAATGGTGTCATTTTCTACACCCCCCTTTAAATTCGGGTCATTTCCAGAAGTACCGTTGATAATTGCCATGTTAATTCCTCTTTATTAATGTTTTTGTTGTTAGCTTAGTGTTAAAAAACACAAGGCTAACCATCTGCTTTTGTGGAAAATTACTCAGTTAAAAACTCTATTCGCTGTGCAGCCGCTAAATGCGAGATTAGTTGTATAGCAATTCAAGGTTTGGATGCGATACATCTGTAGAGATATGACATTGCCATATTCCTACCAAGGCGGCGAAAACGTCAGCACCGCGATACATTCCCCCCGGCTGAAAAACACTATAAAATTCATTCAAGCTTCTCCAACCAAGCGTATTTTCAGTGCATTGAGTGACAATTTGCTACTGGAATTGGACTAATGGCAGAGAACTGATTGAAACTAATCTCTTAATTGGCAAGTTTTTAACCCTTACTTTATAAGGTTAACTATTTTGTGAGCTTGTTACCAGTCACTTATTTTGGTAAAATATATTTGTGGTAGCTCATTTAAATGTTATTCAGTTAGGTAACACTTAGATAATACAATTTAATTTTATTGCTCGGATTTATCTGAGCGCTAGAACAGTGACAGACAAGCATTTTGCCTGGGTCATATCTAGCGCTTAAAGTTCGGAAATTTAAAACAGCAGCGATTGTGTAAAAATCGGGTTAAATCCCGACTCAAATTGATTTACATAACTTATGCGATCGCTCAAAAAATCACCAGTGTCAAGCGCTGGAAATGTACTGACTGTGCCTCTATTTTTCAAAGCGCCAAGAACCTCAGGTGGAGGCATGATGGGTGCGCCTGTAACGTGTTTCAACTTGTCAGGAGGGCTATCACTACCAGGCGGCACCTTAGGAGCAGGAACATATTCTTTGATAGCATCCTGAGCTGGATTGAAGTCTTTAATGATGTCATAACCATCAGCACTCTGAACGTAGTAACCAACGCCTGGGATAGCTCCATGTGAACTAACTCCTTTAAATACAAAGATATCACCCCCAAGATCGCCCGTAAGAATGTCAAAGCCAGCACCTCCAACTAAGGTGTCATTGCCTTCTCCTCCGTTGAGGGTATCCATGCCATTGCCGCCATAGAGGTTATCGTTTCCGGCAAAACCATTGATGGTGTCATTTTCTGTGCCTCCCTTCAAATTAGGGTCGTTTCCAGGAGTGCCGTTGATAAGTGCCATGTTAATTCCTCTTTACTAAGGTTTTTGCTGGTAGTTTAGTGTTAAAAAATCAAAAACTAAACGTCCGCTTTCGGGAAAATTTACTCAGTGAAAAACTCTATTCACTGTGCAGCCACTAAAGATTAGTTGTATAGCAATTCTCGCTTGGGTGCGATACATTCTGTAGGGACATGGCATTGCCATCTCCCTACCAAGGTGGGGGAAACGTCAGAACTGCAATATATTCCACCCAACTGAGAAACGCTATAAAATTCTTTCACCCTTCTCCAAAAAAGAGTATTTTCAGTGCATTAAGTGACTTGCTCTTGGAATTGGACTAAGGGCATATAACTGATTGAAACTAATCTCTTGAGCCACAAATTTTCGACTTTTACTTTATAAGTCTAACTGTTTTCAAAACTTGTTGTTAGTCGCTTGTTTTGGCAAAACATATTTGTGGTAGCTCGTTTAAGTGTCACTCAATTAGGTGACACTCAACTGAGAGAATTCAAGCTTATCTGGCACATTTATCTGAGCGCTAGAACAGTGACAGCGAAGCAGTTTTACTCGGTCATATCTAGCGCTCAAAGTTCGGGAATTTAAAACAGTAACGATTGTGTGAGAATCGGGTTAAATCCCGACTCAAATTGAGTTACGTAACTTATGCGATCGCTCAAAAAACTACTAATGTCAAGTGTTGGGAATGTGCTGACAAAACCGCTATTTTTCAGAGCGCCAAGAACCTCCCCTGGAGGCAGGATGGGTGGGCCTGCAACGTGTTTAAAATGGGGAGGAATACCAGGCTCAGAAACAAATGCTTTGATAGCATCCTGAGCTGGATTGAAGTCTGTAATGATGTCATAACCATCAGCACTCTGAACGTAGTAAACACCTCCTGGGTTAACTCCCTGTGAAACATAGCCTTTAAATACAAAAATATCAGCGCCAGGACCGCCCGTGAGAGTGTCAAAGCCAGCACCTCCAACTAAGGTATCATTGCCTTCTCCTGCGTTGAGGGTATCTATGCCACTGCTGCCATAAAGGTTATCGTTTCCGGCAAAACCATTGATAGTGTCATTTTCTGCGCCTCCCGTCAAATTCGGGTCGTTTCCCAAAGTGCCGTTGATAAGTGCCATATTAATTAGTCCTTGAAAAAATTAGTGGTTTGGCTGTGATTTTAGTGTTGAAATATACAACACTGAAGTTTCCTACTTTTTTAGGAACACACTTATCTACAAACCGAATTTTTAGCTTCCGGATTCTTTAGTATTTTTGGGACAAAAGTGAAATTTAGTTATGTAAGTAGGGCTGAAGCTGACAGCATCGATTGATAGGAATCTTGTTTTAAGGTGAGCTAGCCCTTCAGATACCCGGCTTCTCTCTTGAAGTCGGGTATCTCGCCTTCACGAATCATTGAGGAGTGCGATCGCTTCGATGTCAAATCCGGTGAATTACCGCATAATCCGCGATCGCCTGCCAAAGCCTTGAGGCCAAATTAGACTTGTTTGTTTACTGTTGTTGAGCGGTGCAGCAATCAATTACAGGTTCTTGAGCGATCGCTTCCAAGCCACCAGAGTTTAATAAACTTACCCAATCATTCGTGAGGGCAGCATCTTTTGGATTCGTACTCCGGAGTTCAGCAAGAGCAGTGAGGGCATCATGCCAGATTCCTTGTTTGGCATAAAGAACCACACGTTCCCGTGGGGTTGCTTTCTGTAACTGACTCATCAAAGTGGCAGAAGGTGCAATCCGTTGAACTGACCCTTCAACCAAGGGTGGAGCATCCGGATCGCAATCAATCATGAAAAACCAACGGTACATCTTGCCAACTTTTAGCGGCGCTATTGTAGCAGGAAGACTCACTTTGACTACACCAGGCTGCTTTTGGGATGCGATGAACTTGGTTTGATAGACATTGTTACCCTGGTCATCCTGTAGGATGAATTCCACAGCCAGGTCGGGTGTGAGCGCATAAGGAATGTAATACCAAAAGGTAGGAGCCTCAGAAGCCGTTAATGCCCATACGGACTCAAAGGTTTTTAAGGGTGAGTTCCCAGATTGTCCTTCATTCAAACTTGTCTGAGTCGCAGGCACCAAGGCAGTCAGAGGCTCCTCGCCGATCGCGGCTGGACACGTACCACGGCTAGCCCCTCCTCGCTGTCGTCCAGCAGGGGCGCTGCGGTCTGCTGGCGGTGGGGGTGCCTTGAACAGAAGGGTGCCGGGGCTACGGCTAGCGCCTCCTTGCCGTCGTCCAGTGGGGGCGCTACGGTCTGCTGGTGGTGGTGGCGCGTTGGACTGTACGGTTAAGACTTCTGCGAAAGCAGGTTTTACGGGGATTTGCGTCAAACTGCCGATAAAAGCAACTAGGAAGAGGGCAGGCCATTTGCCACCGCTTGTATTAGGAGACCTCTCCCCCAACCCCTCTCCTGCAAGGCGAGGGGAGTTCGGCTCCCCGTTCCCTGGTAGGAAAGGCTCATGGGGGCTTAAGTTTTTCAGGTGCAAGATATAAGGTTTGGCACGCTGGGCGATCGCTCTGGCAAGGATTATCTGTTTAAAAGGGAACTTCATATAGCTAGTCGAAGGAATTTTAAGGTGAGTGACTATCGTCTAGCTCGAAAGGTTGCATACACGGCTACGCTGGTGCTGCTCGCTACCAAGGCTAGCGCTGGTGGAACCAAAGGCACCCAACAACCGCTTTGGATTAACAGTGCCAAGCATAAACCATACAACAAGATTTGTGCGGCGGCGATCGCTATCCCTAAGTGGACCGGGGACTTCAGATAGCAGACGAACAACCCTCCCAGTAAAGACCAGCCCCAAATCCAAAAAACTTCGCCCCACTGAGGCCACACCCATAATAGCGATCGCCCATCTTTCACTGCACTAATCATTTGACTCACCATTTGCGCTTGCACAAATACTCCCGGCATTTGCTTTTCAGCCCACTGACCTTGACTGTAGGGTGTGAGCCAATAGTCATGAAAACTGTTAGCGCTCGTGCCGATCAAAACAATCCGATCCTTGATGGAATTGGGATCGATCTGACCGTTGAGAACTTCTCTGAGGGTCACTCGATCCGCAATATTTTCCGGGGAGCGGTGGGAGCGATAATTCAGCAGCACTTGATGACCCCAGGCATCGGTTCCTTGGTAGCCACCTGTAAAACTCTCCAAAGGCTTAAAAACCACCTTACCCAGTTGCAAGAACCCCTCTGAATTAATTGTCGGTACAATGCCTTCTGCCGCTAAATAACGGAATGCTAATTGGGCGCTGAAGGCGTAGTAAGCCGTACAGGGAGAGGCGGGGTCTGGTTTCAGCGATAACAGATGGCGACGAACCACTCCATCGGAATCGACCATGAAATCACTAAACCCTAAACGTTCTGTTGGGATTTCTGGCGGTGGTGGAATCCCCGGTTCCTCCGCCTGCGGATCGCTGACTTTGCAAATACCAATTAAGCGATCGCTTTGGCGTAACCGATTGGCTAAATCTTTCTGACTGGGTAATGCTGGAAAATCTCGATAAATATCTAAGCCAATCGCTCGCGGTTTATACTGCTCTAGTTTCTGCAACAGTTGATTGAGTGCCGGATCTGACAACGACCCACGCCTCTGTTCTGGATTCTGAGCTTGAACATCTGCTTCAGTAATGGTAATCACCAAAAGGCGCGGATCTGGCTTTTCATCGGGTCGCCTGGTCAGTATTTGGTCAAAAGCTTTTAGTTCTATTGATTGCAGCATTCCCTGATGCCGCACCCCCGCAATCAATGATGCGATCGCTACGCTGGCAAGCAACGCTACCCGCAGTCGTCCCCGCCAGGTTTGAGGTTGAGTCTGGGAGGATCGGGAGGGGGATGGCACAGGGGAATCGAGAATCGGGAATTCTTCTTTCCTCTTCCCAACGATTCCTTGCCAAGTCGGTGGCAACACAGCCGGATTTTGGCAAACGATTGGCAACCAAGTCGCGCAAGGAAATTTAGCTTCTAGTCCTTGCAATCTTTCCCGTGCTTCCCGTACTGCTAAATAAAAAGACTCACCACGAGCAAAGGCTTCGAGAAAAGACTTCAAAAATTCTTGTGCAACCTTATCCGGTACGGGTTCCCGCATCACAATAATTTGCGGAATATGTAAAGAAGCCAAATCTTTTGCCAAACCCAACCCATCGCAAGAGTTAAAAATCGCGATTTTTAACCCGCGTTCAACCGCTTTTTTTAATCCATATTTAAGTTCTTCTATTGATAAGCTTTCTGTTTGATTAATATAAATTTGTCCCGTCCCGCCATTCTTCTGGCTAGAACTATGACCCGCAAAAAATAAAATATCCCAGCCTTGTTTCCAAAGCTGTTCGGTTAATTCTTCCCGTTGTGGTTCTACCAGAAATCTGATTTCTGCGTTGGGTAATTGCTCTAATAAAATCCGATCGGCTTGGGTATTAATTCCCGTACTATTCCCCAAAATTGCTAAAATTCTCACCTTCTCGATAGGCGATGAGAGTTGTTCTACACGTTCGTAGACTGGAGCGCTTAAAGCAATTTCGGCTTTTGGGTAGCGATCGCATAATTCCCAAAGATGCCAAGGTAATTTCCGTAGCTGAACGTCTTCGGTTTGAATAATGAACCGAATTTCATCGGCAGGAACTAATTGTTCTAAGAGTTTTTCTCGAATTGCCCGAAACGGCTCTGAATTTAGCCAGACATTTAAGCGATCGCGCAATACATTGGCTGCCAAACTACAGTCATCAATCTTGGCAACATTAGTCGGTTGACTAATTTTTGCTTCTAGTCTGTAGGGCACTCCCAAGCGACGATAAGCGGTTGTCCAGATGGTGTAGTGTTGGGTAATTTCTGGAGCGGGAGGTAACATTCCAACGCTTTCTATCGAAGGGCGTTCACCATCGTTCCCAATTTGTAATGAGACTGGGAAACCTTCTTCAAAAGAACCACTCCATAGTTTTATAACAACTAATTTAACCATTTTGACGGTAGGACGATTAGTTTTCAGCAATTAAATGTAAGGGTTGTTTCCAGATAACTGGAAAAATTGCTCTTGGATTACAAGAGGTGTCTCAAGTTTACAAATAATCGCTAAATAACAAAGTCTTCTTGAATGCTGGCATTCCCCAAAGCGACTCTAACGCTAAACTGTTCTCCAGAATTGCCACTAAACTCTAATTGAATGTAATCATCTGCATCTCTTGACTCAGCTTCTAGAAAATTAGAGCCAGATTCATCAAGGACAATCAATTGGAGAGAAGGGGGTAGATAAGCTTGATTACCCCTAGGATGCACCTGAAGAAGAATATTCGTTTTCTCCTCAGATTCTGGATTGATTTCAATAACTAAAGCAACAGAAAGGTCGGCAATCTCTACCCCTAAGTCTATCAATTTTGCTTTGCGAACGGCAGCTTCTGGCTGTTCCAAACTGGGAGCAAGTACATCGCCTCTAAAACTAAAGGCTAGATTTGATTCAGGTGGAGTTAGCAAGGTTTCAACGGTTTGCCAACCGGCTTCAAAAACATTGTTGAACCACTGGCTCAAGTTGGCTTGGGTTCTGCGGAAGGCAGGGGTGAGGGACGATGCAGCCGCTGTAATCGGATGCATTAATTCCTGCAAGCGATCGAGTAAATCTTCAGGCGATCGCAATTGACCGATCGACAACTCTGAGGTAGTAACGCTGGGGGTAAATCCCAACACACTTGCCTGTCGCATCGATTCATCGATTTGAACCATCACATAGCCAATTCGATCTGACCAAACTTCGGGGGGAATGTGGCAGATTTGTTCGGTGCTTCTCAACGGACGACATTCTAAGCGACCAAGTCCCCGCACTTCTAGGTCAGCTACATCAGAACATAAGCGCACGATGGGATTCCAGCTATCACTGGCTGCAAGATTGGTGGGAATCCCCATCATCTGCAAGTAATCATTGACCACACAGACAGATAGGGTATTCAACAGAACTTGCTCTGCTTTGTGCGGCGTCGGCTGCTGAGTGGCAAACTGCTGTGCTATTGTGCGTGCGGCTTGGGTAATCGGTAACGGTAGGGCAAAATCTTCTAGTTCGTGGGGGTTAAAAGTCATGGTTGGGAAGCTCCGTTCTTTATTTATCTTTATTTATAGATATCCCTCCGATTCACCAAATTTACGCAAGCGAGGGATACATTGGCGCTGATAAAAACTGCTCAATGTGGAAATGGGGAGGTTAAATTCCGCTGAAAGCTCTTTCCAACCGGCTTCTGGGGGTAAGCGTCGCAAGATTAACGCTTGAGCATTCACTTCGGGACGACCGGCAATGTGCGTGCGGCGCAACTCCCCTTGAGAATCGGCTTCCACCCACTTTATGATGTCGTCCAACAAGGGGGGAACATCCGGAGTGGCTTCCAGACTATCCACCGGGTCAGTCGTTTCACCGATATCGCCCGACTTTGACCTTTTGGCTTGACCTGTAACGGTTCTCGATTCTTGTTTTTTACCGTCAATATAGAAATCTTGAAGCCGCCGTTTCAGGTAGGTATTCAGCCAGGTGATGACACTGCTGCGATTCGGGTCATAAGCTTCGCCAGTATTTCCTTCACAGATGTTTTGACAGAAATACACCCAGGTCTGTTGCAGTGCATCTTCATAGTAAGGCGTATATTCTTTCCAAAGCTTGTGTGCGATTAAGCGGATCACCCTAGTTAAGTTTTTCTGGCGCTGGGCACTTCCATGCGGGTGCATACAGGCTTCTTTCACCAGATAGCGAAGCTTTGACTCTAGTCCATCCATAATTTGCGATCGCCCCTTCGGTTGATACAGCGCCAATTTTGTCTGGAAGCCTATCTATTTAAGATAACTTTCCTCTTGATGTCTACTCCATACAGTTAGAGATTACGGATTCTCGATGGCTGATGAGTGAGGATTCCGGCAGGTGGCAAGGAAGAACTAGGCGCGTAATTATGCGTTCTTCAAGGATAGCGATCGCTCTGGTTGAAAGTAAATAGCCCAACTGTCGCACGATTCAGTGACACTCATTTGAGCGATCCAAGATATGTTTCAACGTCAAAAGCAATTGTTAACGCCGCTTTGAACAACATTTATCTACAGTGCCAAAGCTGAAAAGCCTATGTAGGAAGGGTTTTCATTTCCTCTCTCCCCACTGAGCTGAGGCACAACCACCCATATTTGCCAATTTTATGTAAACGTTTGTAACGACCTGCATAATTGGCTCTACTCAGGCTGACAAGTGCATAGAGGTCAACGAAATGCAACGGGGAGATTAACAACCCAACTTCTGGTTTCCCACGCATCATCACCAGCCTCCAGTCAACAGAGCAACGAGCGATGTCCGAAAGCTCTCTAGAAGTGCAACGGCGAACAATAACACTTCTTGAACATACAAGCCTTTCGGACATCCGCCACCACCAATCAACCGATTCAAGCGATTGATTGATTCCAACACACCAAACAACACCAATTCTCATCCTTACTAAAGAGCAAAGATTATGGCGATTATCAACGGCACCATTTACAACGACACACTCAACGGCACCGCTTACAATGATTCCATTTACGCCAAAGACGGGAACGATACAGTTTATGGCGGAAGTGGCAATGACTACATTGATGGCTGGTATGGCAACGACAACCTCTATGGTCAAGATGGCAATGACACCATCCTCGGCTACTACGGCGATGACTACATCAATGGCGGCTACGGCAACGACAGTCTCTATGGCGAAGTAGGCAACGACCACATGGATGGCTGGTATGGGGATGACTACCTATCCGGTGGTGCGGGCAACGACACGATGCTGGGCTACTATGGCAACGACAGCCTGTATGGCGGCACTGGCAGTGACAAACTCTATGGCGAAGCCGGTAAGGACTACCTGAATGGTTATGGCGGCACGGTTGGTGAATACGATACCTTGAGTGGTGGCAGCGAAGGTGACACCTTCGTTCTGGGTACCGCTAGTAGTGTCTCCTACCTAGGTACTGGCTACGCAACCATCACTGACTTCAAGTGGAATGAGGGCGACAAGATTCAGGTCAAGGGCAGCTACACTGACTACACCCTGAGTAAGAGCTATGACTTCGGAGGCACCACGGCGCTGGATACAGCAATCTATAAGGGCAATGACTTGATTGCGGTGGTTCAGGATACGACCAATGTTTACGCTTCTGCTGACTTTGTCAGCGTCTAGGTTGACACATCGGGATAACTTGACTCGATAACTTCACCTCCCCTCAGAGACATGAATCTCTGGGGGGCTTTTTTCTTTTCTGTTTACGCGATCGCTACCCTTACTTAAACTGTATGGTTGCACAATTTCATGTAAACGTTTGTAACAACTTGCATAACTAGCGCTACTCAGGCTGACAAGTGCATAGAGGTCAACAAAATGCACCAGGGAAAAAACAAAGTAAATTGTGGTTTTCCCAGCAGCATCAACCGCCTCCAGTCGATAGAGCAACCAGCGAGATTCAAAAGCTCTCTAGAAGTGCAACGGCGAACAATAACATTTCCTGAGAATACAAACCTTTTGGACATCACTGACCACCAATCAACCGATTCAAGCGATTGATTCCAACACCCCGACCAACACCAATCCTAAGCAATCCTAAAGAGCAAAGATTATGGCGATTATTAACGGCACCGCTTACAACGACAACAACACCTACAACGGCCCCGGCTATCCTTTCAACTATCACGGTCAGATCATCGGCACTGCCTACGACGATTCTATCTATGCTGGAGCCGGTGACGATATTGTGAAAGCTGGCGCAGGCAATGACTACGTAGATGGTTGGACTGGCAACGACAGCCTCTATGGTGAAGATGGTAATGACACTATCCTCGGCTATGACGGCGATGACTACATCAATGGCGGCTACGGCAACGACAGCCTCTATGGTGAAGCAGGCAACGACCACATGGATGGCTGGTATGGGGATGACTACCTATCCGGTGGTGCGGGCAACGACACGATGCTGGGCTACTATGGCAACGACAGCCTGTATGGCGGCACTGGCAGTGACAAACTCTATGGCGAAGCCGGTAAGGATTCCCTGAATGGCTATGGCGGCACGGTTGGTGAATACGATACCTTGAGTGGTGGCAGCGAGGGTGACACCTTCGTGCTAGGTACCGCTTACGGTGGCGTCTCTTACCTGGGTGGTGGCTACGCAACCATCACTGACTTCAAGTGGAATGAGGGCGACAAGATTCAGGTCAAGGGCAGCTACACTGACTACACCCTGAGTAAGAGCTATGACTTCGGAGGCACCACGGCGCTGGATACGGCAATCTATAAGGGCAATGACTTGATTGCGGTGGTTCAGGATACGACCAATGTTTACGCTTCTGCTGACTTTGTCAGCGTTTAGGTTGACACATCGGGATAACTTGACTCGATAACTTCAGCTCCCCTCAGAGACATGAATCTCTGGGGGGCTTTTTTTTCTGCTGAGGCAATGACTACCCCTAGCTGAACAATAAACTTAATCGGAAATAAGAGGTTGTAGAGAAAAGTGGGATCGTTTCTATTCCTTTCACCCTAAGCTGTCACCAGCTAGCGATAGCTGAGACGGAAGTTGTGCAATCCACAA
>NZ_JAMPJY010000023.1:0-98794 GCF_039961875.1 Trichocoleus sp. ST-U2
CGCCCGTCTGAAGGCGCTCGGATTGAGGACTTTCAACTGTTGGTAGAGCATGAGCAGATTCAGTAACGCTTACCTACTTTTGGCTCATTTTCTTGATTCATGCAAGAGGTCTAATCAACTGCCGTTTGCTACGCTTAGCCATGCCTACACCCTCACGCTCAAAATCGCCACTACTCTAACCGATGGTGCGCTGTCAAAATCTACACGTAGGAGATGCGATAAATCGTATCTCTACAAGTCCGCTCTCGTCAGGCTTTGTCTGTCTAGCACCATTTAGCCTGAGTGCGATAAGAGCGATCGCGACAGCTCACTGATTCTCTGTTAGCTTGAAGTCATGCTGCTAACTGTTAATCTGTTGCGGCACTACCAACGTTGTAGTCGCCGGTCTTTTCTCGATTTATATGGAGATCCTACCCAGCAGGATTTTCAAAGTGATTTTCGCGCCAAATTGCAACAGGATCGGAATGTTCTCCAGCAAACCATTCTGGCGGGACAGACTTATCACAAACCCAATTATGCTTGGGGAGATTGGCACGCCGGTGCAAATGCCACGATTGCTTTGATGCAAGAAGGCGTTGAGCTAATTTACCGAGGCGTGCTTCTGAAGGAGGAAGAAGTAAGGATGGAGGATGAATCCTTCTTACACCTTCCGAAGACAGTAACGTTCGTCAGTTGTCCCGATTTTTTAGTGAAACAACCCGGACAATCAAACTTTGGCGATTGGATTTACGTTCCCAGTGACATTCATTTAGGTCGGCGTCCTAAGCTGGAATATCAAACGGTTGCAGCTTTTCACGCCCATCTGCTGGCATCTGTTCAGGGCGTTATGCCGGATACGGTTTGGCTGCAATTACGGGAAAAAAAGGCTTATGCAGTCAATTTGAGTAAATGGGTGCCGATGATGCAGGCACTTGTAGAGGAGTGTATCGAAATGCTCCTGTCTCGGCAAGAGCCAGAGGTGTTCATTACCCGTCAGCGGTGCAATCTTTGCCCTTGGTTAAATCACTGCTATGCGATCGCTCAAGAACAGCAACATCTCTCTTTGATTCCGGGTGTAACACCAAGTCGCTATCAGCATTTGCAGACGCTTGAACTGACGAGTCGGGAGTCTCTGGCAGGTGTCAGTCCGGCTTTTTTGGAGCCAGTTTTGGGAGAGGAAGTCGCGCAACAGCTAGTACAGCAAGCGCAATCAGTAGTGGAGAATCGGGCGATGCTTCTGGAGAAACCTTTTGCGATCGCTAAAACCACTAAAACAGCAGAATGGGTGATGGACAATCCATCTTCTCTCCTTTCACCTATCGAACTTTACTTTGATATTGAAGCAGAACCGTCGCTAGAACTGGATTATCTGCTGGGAGTTTTAGTGGTAGACCGTCAAGCTAATACAGAAACGTTTTATCCTTTCTTAGCAGAACAAGCCAGCGACGAAGAATTGGTTTGGCAGCAATTTTTAGATTTGGTTTGGACTTATCCTCAGGCTCCCATTTTCCATTTCTGCGACTACGAAATCCTGACGATGAAGCGGCTGGCTAAATGCTACAACACCCCGCTGGAGAGGCTACGTCCGGTGCTATCGCGCTTTGTGGATATCCACGAGTGGGTAACAGGGATGGTGACACTGCCCGTCGAAAGTTATGCTTTAAAAGCGATCGCGCATTGGTTGGGTTTTGAGTGGCGCGATGCGGGGGCGAATGGACAAGTGTGTATCTATTGGTACGACCAATGGTTAAAAACACGCGATCGCACTTTCCTCGACGCCATTCTGCGCTACAACGAGGATGATTGCCGCGCTACCCGTCACCTTAAAGACTGGCTGGTAGACTTTATGCAGGATGCGGCTCATTTGGATGCACGGGAGTAATCTTCCAGCACCAAATTTTTCCAATTCAACTCTCTTATAACCTTCTCTTAAAAAAATCTTATTTTTATGATGATACGGTGCTGGTGTAAATGGCTTAATTTAACACTGGCAATCATGAGCAAGATCGATAAAATTTTTACATCTTTCTGTTTTATTGGTGGATTAACCGCTACACTTCTGACAGCACATCCCGCTCAGGCATTCAAAATAACCGGCGTCGATTACTTAGGAAAATCCACTTTTCCGACTGGTTTTTCATTTCAGGGAACTGAATTGGGAGGGCTATCAGGAATTACTTACGATGCCAGTAAAGACGTTTATTACAGTATTTCTGATGACCGAAGTGAAAAGGCACCAGCTCGGTTTTATACCCTCAAAATTGATATTTCTCAGGGTTCTTTAAAGCAGGGTGGGGTGACGCCTGTAGATGTAACGACCTTGTTGAATATAAACAATCAACCTTTTGCTCCTTTAAGTCTCGACCCAGAAGGCATTGCCTTAACTAGCAAGGGAAGTCTATTTATCTCTTCTGAAGGAGATGCGAACCAATTAATTAATCCTTTCGTTAATGAATTTTCTTTGGCAGGTCAGCAACTTCAAACCCTGCCAGTTCCTCAGAAGTTTTTACCAACAGCGGCTAAAGATAGCGGGATTCGCAATAATTTAGCCTTTGAAAGCTTGACGCTTACCCCTGACCAAAAGTATTTGTTTACAGCTACAGAAAATGCCTTGGTTCAGGATGGTGCTGTCGCTGACATCAAGGTGGCAAGTCCTTCGCGAATCTTAAAATATAACCTCGTAACTGGGAAGCCGGAACAGGAATTTTTATACGTTACCGATCCAGTTGCCGCAGCACCCAATCCTGTTAATAGTTTCAAGACCAATGGTTTAGTAGATTTGTTAGCAGTGAATGAAGATACGTTCCTTAGCTTAGAACGGTCTTTTTCTACTGGAGTGGGGAACACAATCAAGCTGTTTGAGGTGTCTTTAGAAAAGGCAACCGATATTAGCAGTATTAACAGTCTCAGTGCAATCAACCTCAACACTATCAAACCAGCTCAGAAAAAACTGCTGCTTGATTTTGAGAAGTTAGGTGTGACGCTCGATAATATTGAAGGTTTGACTTTTGGCCCTGATTTGGCGGATGGGCGAAAGTCGCTGATTGTAGTTAGCGATAACAACTTTAGCCCGATTCAGTTTACCCAGGTACTCGCCTTTGGCATTGGCACCAAATCAGCGGCGCATCGTTCTGTCCCGGAACCTTCGGCACTCGCAGGCTTGGTATTTGCAGCACTTGTGAGCATTAAAGTCAAGCGCCACATTCATAGTTAATCCGGACAATATCGCGCTAAGATGCAAAGACGCCAAATGAAGCAACGTTTTAGCGTCTTTGCGCCTTGGCACGAGACCAAAAAAGCCGTGTCTACCCCACCACTCGCAAGGGAATGAAAAAAAGGGGTTGACAAATCCAACGAGACTCGACATAATCGTTAATGGCTCGGAAAACAAGGGACTGTAGTTCAATTGGTTAGAGCACCGCCCTGTCACGGCGGAAGTTGCGGGTTCGAGCCCCGTCAGTCCCGTAAAAAGTAGTAGAAAAGTTAGTAGGGGTTAGGTGTTGAAACCTGCCCCTACAATTATTAGCAGCTACAACTAGCAGCTACAACAAATATAGAAACCTTTTGAGAGAATCTGCTGTGACCGTTAGAGTTCGGATTGCACCAAGTCCTACTGGGAACTTACATATTGGGACGGCGAGAACCGCTGTATTTAACTGGCTGTTTGCTCGCCATCATGGCGGCGAGTTCATCCTGCGAATTGAAGACACCGATGAAGCGCGATCGCGCCCCGAATATACTCAAAACATCCTTGATGGTCTGAAATGGATGGGAATGACTTGGGATGAGGGGCCATTTTTTCAGTCCAAGCGCCTCGATCTCTACCGCAAAGCCATTCAAACTCTCGTAGAGAAGGGCTATGCTTATCGCTGCTACACCAGCGAAGCCGAACTAGATGAATTGCGGACAGCGCAAGCAGCAAGAAAAGAAGCTCCCCGTTATGACAACCGCCACCGGAACTTGACGCCAGAACAACAAGCGGCTTTTGAAGCCGAAGGGCGTCGTCCGGTGCTTCGCTTCAAAATTGATGATGACCGGGAGATCTCCTGGAACGATCTGGTACGCGGCAAAGTTAGCTGGAAAGCCAGCGACCTCGGCGGCGATATGGTGATTGCTCGTGCCTCAGACGATTCAGTGGGTCAGCCGCTGTACAATTTGGCAGTGGTGGTGGATGACATTGATATGCGGATCACCCATGTCATCCGGGGAGAAGACCATATTGCGAACACAGCTAAGCAAATTTTGCTCTACGAGGCACTGGGAAGTGCAATCCCGGAATTTGCCCATACGCCATTAATTTTGAACAAGGAAGGCAAAAAGCTCTCGAAGCGGGATGGCGTCACTTCCATTTCCGACTTCCAGCAAATGGGCTACACGCCTGAAGCCTTGGCGAATTACATGACATTGTTGGGATGGACGCCCCCAGATTCCACTAAGGAAATCTTTACTCTGCCAGAAGCGGCTCAACAGTTCGGCTTTGAGCGCGTCAATAAGGCAGGGGCAAAATTTGACTGGGATAAGCTGAATTGGCTTAACAGTCAGTATCTGCACAAGATGCCGATAGATGAGCTATTAAATCAGCTGATTCCCTACTGGCAGGCGGCTGAATACGAATTTGACCCGATCAGCGATCGCCCTTGGTTAGAGCAGTTAACCAGCCTGCTGAGTGCCAGCCTGACGCGCTTGCAGGATGCAGTCGAGATGAGCCAGATATTCTTTAGCCAGACCGTAGCCTACAGCGAAGAGGGACTGACTCAGTTGCAGCAGGACGGCACCGAAACCGCTTTGCAGGCGATTCTGGACGCCCTGGAAAATCATCAAACTTTGACAGCAGAGGGTGCCCAAGACATCATCAAACAGCTGACCAAGGAGAAGAATCTGAAGAAAGGATTAGTGATGCGAAGTTTCCGCGCAGCTCTAACCGGCGATTTGCATGGTCCTGATTTGATTCAATCTTGGTTGATCCTGAATCAGCGGGGTCTGGACAAGCTACGTTTACAGCAAGCCCTAGAAAAGTAAACTGAGATTCTTTCTTTTTCACTTTTGCAAGCCTTCTCAAGCTCGGCCTGAGAAGGCTTTTGGCTTCTTCTTTGGAACTTCTTGTGGGATACTATCGTCACTGCTACAACTAGAGCCGTTACATAATCGGTAACAAGGTGCCGTTTTTGGAAGTGAGGATGTACAAACCCGTACCCAATTTAGGGGAAAAATCGGTAGGAAAGTCCCTCTGGGCAGGCATCACAACCATAGCCCTGATGGCGGTAGGAGTGTTGAGCCTTTCGAGGGTGCAAGCCCAATCCGTACAATCCCCGCCCATATTCGAGAATGTCACCCTCGGTCCCCGGTTTTCGCCCGATCCGTTGACGATTCGGGGTATCAGTGGCGGCGAAATAGCGGCCCAAAAAATTGCAGGTCGCAGCGAAACCGCTACCGGGCCATGTGTTGGTTTTACGGACGATAAGCCCGATCACACTGTAGTTTTAACTTCGTTTTTCAACTTTCTATCCATCCAAGTGCAAAGCCCAGAAGACACTACCCTCGTGATTAAGGGACCTGGTGGCAGCTGGTGCAATGATGAGTATGAAGGCAAAAACCCTGGCATTGCTGGTCAGTGGCAGCCGGGAACTTACGGAATTTGGGTGGGATCTTACGATAAAAGTAAATTCAACCCCTACATTATCAAAATTACTGAAGTCAACTTACTCAATCCTGGCCCCTTCCGGCGTTAATTACTTGCTGCTTGCTACCAGCTGCCACCAGCACCGCCACCATCACTGCTGCCGCCGCCAAAATCGCTGCTACTGCTGCTACTGTCATAACTACAACTACTGCTGCTAGTATCGAAAGTGCTAGTGCTGCTGTTGGAAATCCAGCTAGTGCTAGAACGGCGAACGCTATTCCTCTGAGTGCTGCTAGGACGAGGAGGTAGGCGAGGAATTTTCGTCTCAATTTGCCGCTGATAAGAGCAACAGTGGCAATTGTGAGTAAACAGGCGTATCCCTTGGCTGTACTCTGTTGCCGATCGCGTAACCTGCGATGTGCATTGGACTGTCAATTCATGACAGGTGGGGCAAGTGCTAAATTGCCTTGAGTTCAGAATGTATGCACGGATGTGGATTCCCAGACTAGACGTTTGTTGGCAACCGTTGGGACATTGCCAGCCGATAAATTTGACGCTACCTAGGTTCTGAGCTGCTCGCTCAGGTTTCCTAAGATGGAATTGGAGTATATTCCAGTCCATTTGTTGCATCGGATATCGGCAATCAGCGCAATGGGTGGGGCGAGTTGAGCCGATTACTCGCGATCGCCCGGTTGGTTCGATGAAAACTGTATGGCGCGAGGGAGTTAGGCAAGGAAGCGTTTCCTTAACTTCCTCGTTATAGGAACAACAGTGGCATTCTTTGGCAACCAGTTGCTTACCTTCTCTATTCCATGTAGGTTGTTCCAAAATAGCTTTGATTGTCTGGGTGACGGTCAATTCCTGACAGGTGAGGCAAGTGTTAAATTGTTGTGAGTCCAGAATGTAGGCACAAATGTGAATTGTCTGTCCAGTTAGTTGCGGATAACACTTGAGACACTGCCAGCCTTCAAATCTGACGCTGCCTAACTTTTGCGCTACTTGCTCAGCTTGGCTGAGATAAGGCTGGAGTGCGATCGCATCCAGTTTTTGCATCCGCTTTTTGCAAGTAGCGCAATGCCAGGGATGAGTGTCGCCACTGTCACCTTCTATGCGCGCTCGCCCTGTCGGTTCGAGCAAAATTCCACTGCGAGGACGACGCACATAAGCAACTGTCCCTAGAATCAACACTAATACACCGCCAACACCCGCTAGTGGGTAAAGCACTCCTACAACGCTAGCAGTTGTAGTCGGAACGCTAGCAGGTGCAGCCGGAATGCTGACAGGTGGAGTCGGAACGCTAGCAGGTGTAGCCGGAATGCTGACAGGTGGAGTCGGAACGCCAGCAGGAGTTGGTGGTTGATAAGCGCTCAAGTCCATAACTAGTGCTTGCGTTCCCGCCAGGGTACCACCGTTAAAGTCGCCCTGCTTAAATCGCGGTGCGATCTCTTGTTGGATAATTTTGCTAACACGCGCATCGGGGAGAATCGACTCGATACGGTAACCCGTTTCGATTTCTACGCGACGTTCCCGCTGGGAAATCAGCAGCAGCACCCCGTTGTCCCGCCCTTTCTTGCCAATGCCCCAATAATTAAATAGCGACGTAGCGAACGCCTTGGGAGTAGCAGAAGGTGAAGTCTCTGGCACCGTCACTACCGCGATTTCACTGCTATTTTTTGCCTCTAAATCTGAGATGATCTGGTTGAGTTGTGCTTCCGTCGCCGGACTGAGCATATCTACCATGTCTGTCACCCAGCCACCATTGACTTGCCGGGGATTGGGAACTTCCTGAACGGTTAAAGCCTTGCTGACGACTGGAAAGGCAGCAACGGCGAAACTCGCAAAACCAGCAAGAGCAATTTGTTTGAGCATAAGCGATCGCAACTCAACAACTGTAATGGGTGCCATCACCTCTAGAATGTCTCAGGTGGATCGGCAATTCGGTTCACTCTTTTGCTCAGTTTTTGGCTCACTGTTCGGGGCGATGATGGGAAGGGTGTTGGTAGCATCCCCTGTGTTAGCATTGCCAACGCGATGGAGGCAGAGCCGAAAAGCTAAATTACAAGTAAATTACAAGCGCTGTAGAGTTAAAATTCAGGATAACGGTTGTGGCTTTTAAAATTGGATTACTGGGACTGGGGACAGTCGGCACGGGTACGGCACAAATTTTGCTAGATCCGCAAGGGCGTCATCCGCTGCTGCAAGAAATAGAAGTTTATCGGGTGGGAGTGCGATCGCTAGATAAGCCCCGACTCGTAGAAATGCCAGAAAGCTTGCTGACGACCGATTTGGAATCGATTGTCACCGACCCTCATGTAGACATTGTGGTGGAGGTGATGGGAGGCTTAGAACCCGCGCGATCGCTTATCCTCAAAGCGATCGCCAATGGTAAGCACGTTGTCACGGCAAACAAGGCGGTGATTTCTCGCTACGGTGATGAAATTTTTACGGCGGCGAATCAAGCAGGCGTCTATGTGATGCTAGAGGCAGCCGTTGGGGGCGGCATCCCGGTGATTCAACCCCTGAAGCAGGCGCTAAGTGTCAACCGGATTCATTCGGTGACTGGCATTGTCAATGGCACCACGAACTACATCCTCAGTCGGATGCAAACCGAGGGGGGTGAATTTAACGAGATTCTGGCAGATGCCCAGCAGTTGGGCTATGCAGAAGCCGATCCAACGGCTGATGTAGACGGTTTAGATGCTGCTGACAAGATGGCGATTTTGGCTTCCTTAGCGTTTGGGGGACGCATCAAGCTGCCAGAAATATACTGTGAGGGGATTTCTAAGGTCAGCGCCGCCGATATTGCCTATGCGGAAAAACTCGGCTTTACGATCAAATTATTAGCGATCGCTAAACAAGATTTACCGGCACCGGAGAAAGAAACTCCAGGCAGAGAAACGGGAAATTTGGCGTCTTTACAAGTTAGAGTTCATCCGACTCTCGTACCCAAAACTCACCCGCTTGCCAGTATTAGCGGCGTCTATAACGCAATTCTCGTAGAAGGCGAACCGATTGGGCAGGTAATGTTTTACGGACGTGGGGCGGGTTCCGGTCCCACTGCCAGCGCCGTTGTCTCGGATATTTTAAATATTGCTGCCATTTTGAAAAGTGGTGGAGATGCTGCCAAACTGCATCCACTATTAAGCTGTTCCCATCAAGATTACTGCGCGATCGCCCCGATGGAGGAGCTAGTTACGCGGTTTTACGCTCGTTTCTTGACACGGGATCGTCCGGGCGTTATTGGTAAGTTGGGCACCAGTTTCGGCAACCACCAGGTGAGTCTTGAATCTGTGGTGCAAACTGGCATCCACGGCGAACTTGCCGAAATTGTCGTCGTGACTCACGATGTCCGGGAAGGCAACTTTCGACAAGCCCTGGATGAAATTCGCACGTTAGATACGATAGACAGTATTCCCAGCATTTTGCGAGTTTTATGAGGAGACAAGTGGCGAAAGATGTAGAGAGGCGAATGAATACAGCTTCCCTAAAATACAGCGATCGCTCCTGTTTTATC
This sequence comes from Trichocoleus sp. ST-U2, assembly GCF_039961875.1. Taxonomy (NCBI): domain Bacteria; kingdom Bacillati; phylum Cyanobacteriota; class Cyanophyceae; order Leptolyngbyales; family Trichocoleusaceae; genus Trichocoleus; species Trichocoleus sp. ST-U2. The sequence goes on from NZ_JAMPJY010000023.1 coordinate 9,114, forward strand.
CGCTTTGGTTTAAGCGCAGCGGTGCGTCAGCGCGGGGGTTGGGGGAATCTCAAATATGGCATCAAAAAAGCGAACGGATATTGCGATCGCATCTTAGAAATGTTAGGAAAAAAGCAAAAATTAGGTTTTTTCTTCCTCCTTCCGGTTTCTTTTTGCCTTTTTTCAGCGGTATTTTCAAAATCCTCTGTAGCTGAAGACATTCTCGCTGTACCTACCCTTTTATCGCCTCCTGCAACTGAGGGGAAGGGTGACAAGCAAATGTGCCCACCGCCAGTTTTAGAACGCTTGATTCGCCACAAAGTTGCCGCTGGTGAAACTTTAGAAAGTATTGCCAGCCAATACAATCTCATTCCTGCTACTTTGATCGGTTTCAATCCATCTTTACGGCAAGGCAAAGCACCCGCAGGGGCAGAAATTTTGATTCCGCCTTACAATGGCATTCGCGTCGAAGTTCCTGCTAGGAAAACTTGGCAAGATGTAGCCAAAAGCTACCGAATTCGTGCCGATGTACTCTATGAGGTAAACGGTTGCCAGAAAAATCCTAGAGTTGTATTTATCCCTGGAGTAAATTGGTCGCCTGCAAGTCTGGCTGGACGTAACAACCGGAAACTAGCCCATTATCCCTTACCCGCAACGACAGCGATCGCACTGGGTTATGGTTGGCAGCTAAATCCTCGAAGCAATCAAGTTGCTTTTCACAGCGGTATCGATCTGTTGGCAGAAGTCGGGACACCCGTGCTAGCAGTGGATAAGGGAACTGTAGCCTTTATTGGCGATCGCGGAGATTCTGGCAATTTAGTCGTTATTAATCATCCGGGAGGACGCCAAACCCGTTATGCTCACCTTGCAACCATTGATGTTAGTCGTGGTAAACAAGTTAGCCAGGGGGATGTCCTGGGAACAGTTGGTACCACAGGACTCCCTGACATAGATAAACCCCATCTGCATTTTGAGTTGCGCTACAACTCGAATTTAGGCTGGGTTGCACAAGATCCACAACCCTATCTTCAGCAAGTAACTGTTAATAGATAATCGGGAATCTGTGCTTGCAGCTAGTTTGACTCATCCCATTTCTGTTTTGACGCACTACATACAGCTCACCCTTTTTTTGAGGGTAGGGGATATTTAATGTAGAGCATCATCCAGAAAGATTGGTCTTAATTCGTCAGTAGGATTTTTTTATGCACAGAAGGCTAGGGAAAAGACTTAGTAATCGCAAAAACTTGTAGTTCCTCTGCGTAACTTTGCCCTTTCCCAGATTGCCCTTTGCGTTAAAAAATCATTACTCTTCTACTTGAAATATTCGTAAGCCCCAATGTCATGCTTTAGCCCTAGCGGACGGCTCGATCCTGCATAATCATTCGTGACTTGAGTAAGCGTAGTACCTCTTTCAATGGCTAGGGAACCAGGCTGAAGCTTGTAGTCAGTTGCCACTGTAGTTCCCGGATTTACCAGCAACGGGTTGGCAGTGATATCGCCGGTACCCACAGCAATACCAGCACTGCCACCATACCAAGAGTTATTCTGAAATGCCAATCCCGTTTTGGCTGGAATTTCTGTCATCGCGACACTGCCAGTTTGGGAGAAAATGTTGTTGGCAATCAGATTGTTTGTATGACCTGGATCGCTATGGATCAGGAGCATGGCTCGCGTCGCTTTGTAAAAGGTATTGTTGGCGATAACAAAGTTCTTCAACCCTCCGCCTCTGCCGTAATTTGAAAAATAGGCAAAGCCTGTAAGTCCCCCAATGACGATATTGTTGCGGATTTTAATGTTATTCACTGGGTTGGAAAAATCGTAGTATTCATTGGATGCCTGAATCCCACTCGCTGGTTTCCCGTCTCGGTAAAAGTTTGTGTTGTTGGTGGTGTAAATGTGGTTGCGCTCTACCGTGATGTCAGTAGCGTTGTCCAGGTATAGATTCACGCTGTAGTTGTCATACACCTTATTACCAGAAGCTACACCGCCCTTGGTCAAAATAAAGTCGATTCCCTCACCGTAGTTCTGATACACGTGGTTGTTGCTGATGGTGACGTTGCTTGCTCTGCCACTAGCGATCCCCTGATCCCAACCATCAGCAAGGGTACGGCTTTTATTCGCAAGGCAATTCATATAAACGGTGTTGCCGTCGATTCGGATGTTTGAGGCTGTGGTCATATCTTTGTCGTAACCAACAAAGATACCGTTCTTGTAGGAGTTGTAAACGGTGTTGTTGAGGATCTGGAGGTTGTTGCCGCCCCAGGACACAATGCCTGTAAATTTGGAGTTCTTTACTTCAAAGCCCTTGAAGATGTTGTATGCGCCAGCTAGATTCACGATGTTGGTGTTGCTTGGCGTTTTAGTGCCATCTAAAATTGCTTTCTCGCCTGGATAGGATTGGTAGCTAATCGGACTGCTGGCGGTGCCGATGCTGCCAATGTATTGTTCTTTCGTAAAGCTGTAGGTGCCTCCCCGGACGTATACTGTGTCGCCAGCCTTTGCCTTATAAGCTGCGTGGCTGATGGTGGCAAATGGGCTGTTCTGGCTTCCAGAATTACTATCACTACCATTCGTCGCAACGTAGTAGGTGGTAATAGCGAGTGCTGGTTTTGTTACTAGTCCGACGCTAACCGTCGAGGCACTAAAAATCAACAGCAGGCTCAATCCAGAAGAGTGTACTTTAGACATTTTTTACTTCGTTGGTAAACGACAAGAACGCTAGAGATGACCCTGCTGTGCAGTTTTAGGAAGCTTCATCAAAACTTCATAAAACTGGTCTGCTAAATCCTAGCCGTCGTTAATACCGATTGAGATCCGCGATATTACTGACATCTTTCGGAGAAAACGCTGAAATGCAGTAAAAACTTGCTTTATTTGTATGCTCGTCTTGTAGTCGCTACTTGCGTTTGCAAAAAAGTTACAAAGAAGCTATCAGTAGTACGGAAACTGTACTTTATATAACAAATATATATAAGCAATCGCAAGCTAGCTAGAACAAGGTCTAACCCCAAGGATTATGGTGCTTGTAGCGTTTTTATTGTCCGTAATTTAAGGATTATTGCCAATAACCTTAACTTATGCCTGGATTTTAGGGCGAGTACCTTACGCTGACAATGAGCGCATCCTATGCACTCACAAGGTTTTGAAACTTTGCCACCAAGTTTGACAGCGTTAGCGATCGCTAACGCACCCTAGCTAACAAAAAGCCCCCTGCAATCAGGGGGCTTTTAACCGAAGTGCTTTTTATGACTAAGTATTTACTAACTCTGACTGCATCTCAGGCTGGGCTGGTTCTTCCTCAGTGATGCCGTAAATGGAGTTGTACAGTTTGACATACTCCTTCGCGGATGTGTCCCAACTGAAGTCCATCTGCATACCCCGCTTCTGCAACTCCTGCCATTGCGGTTTGAAGCGGAAAGCTTCCCATGCCCGAACCATACAGGTGTAAAGGTCTAGGGGTTCATAACGGTCGAAGGAGTACCCCGTACCAGCGTGGTTCACTGGGTCGTGGAAAGAAACGGTATCGACTAAGCCACCTGTGCGACGGACAATCGGCACGCAGCCGTAACGCATCGCCAGCATTTGGCTAATGCCGCAAGGCTCAAAGCGGCTAGGCATGAGGAAAGCATCGCTACCCGCATAGATGCGTCTGGAGAGAGCATCGTTATAGAGTAAGTAGTTTGCCATGCGACCAGGGTAGCGGGAAGCCATTTGCCACATCTGGGTTTCGTAATAGCGATCGCCTGTACCCAGCAGGACAAACTGAGCATCGGTATACGCCATAAAGCGATCGAGCATTTGAATCACAAGATCGATGCCTTTCTGCTCCACCAGTCGCGTTACCATGCCAATCACAAAGGCATTTTTGTTAACTTCTAAGCCGACTTCTTCTTGCAGTGCAATTTTGTTGGCTTGACGTTTCTCAAGAGTATCAATTGTGAAGGTCTGAGTAATGTATTTGTCAGTGGCGGGGTCGTAAACCTCCGTATCGATGCCGTTAACAATACCGGATAACTTTCCGCTAATGAAAGACAGCAAACCTTCCAACGTTTCGCCATAGGCGGGGGTTTGAATTTGTTGGGCGTAGGTGGGGGAAACGGTGTTCACCTTGTTTGCAAACTGCACCGCTGCTGCCATTGTGTTGTGTCCTTGCATATACCAAGGACACCAAGTAATTTTCTCTAAATACCAACGCCAAGGCCCTTGATAAGCCAGATTATGAATCGTGAAGACGGTGGTAATATCGGGATCTTGGTTCATCCACACCGGAATCATCCCAGTGTGCCAGTCGTGGCAGTGGATAATTTGCGGCTTCCAGTAATTCCAGCAAAACTCTGCTGCACCGTTAGCAAACAGCGTGAACCGCCAGTCTTCATCGTCCCCAGAATAGATGCGACGTGGCATGAAAGCCGGATGACCAAATAGGTACAGTGGCACATCGGTTCCAGGTAGAACGGTTTCATAAACTGAGAACGACTGGAACATGGCAGAACCCGACCAAACAGGGTCTTTGGGAATCTCCATTTTGTCGGGCAGCATACCGTAGTAAGGCATGAAGATTCGCACATCATGCCCCATTTTTCGCAGAATTTTTGGTAAGGCACCAACGACATCACCCATCCCACCCACTTTGGCGATGGGCGCTGCTTCAGCTGCAACAAACAGAATTCGCATTATTGCTGGCGTTTCCTGAAATATTTTGGTTACATCATACCGAGTCAGGGGATCGCCTACCCGATTTTGGAGTTTGATTTTGGATTAATGACCGCGTCCGACTTCGGTAAAAATCTCTTCTAAAATTGCCGAAGCTCCCTGTTCCCGTAACCGATGGGCAAGCTGAATTCCGATTTGTTCGGCATCGCTGGCAGCACCGCTAACGGTGTCTTTAATCATCCGCTTGCCGTCTAAACTGGCAACCATGCCCGTCAAGGTGAGTGTATCGCCGTCAATCTGAGTATTCACCCCGATTGGCACCTGGCAGCCACCTTCTAGGTTCCGTAAAAAGGCTCTTTCGGCGTAGCAGCGTTGAGCAGTGGGTTGATGCTCTAGTACCTTGAGTAACTCCAAAATTTCGGTGTCACCAGCACGGCATTCGATGCCTAAAGCACCTTGTCCGACGGCATGGAGGGATACTTCAGGGGCAATCACTTGATGAATGCGATCGCTCATTCCCAGGCGGTGCAATCCTGCTACTGCCAAAATAATTCCGTCGTATTCACCTGTATCTAGTTTTGCCAGTCGGGTGTTTAGGTTGCCCCGAATATCTTTAAAGGATAGGTGAGGATAGTGGTGGCGCAGCTGTGCCAGTCGCCGCAGGGAAGAGGTTCCAATTACAGCCCCTTCTGGCAGGGTTTCCAGTTGCTTATCTTTGTGCTTTTCATGCACGACAAGGGCGTCTGCCGGATTTTCCCGTTCGCTAACGCATCCTAAAACCAATCCCTCTGGCAAGTTGGTGGGCAAATCCTTCAGGGAATGCACGGCAAAGTCTGTCTCTTGGTTGAGCATTCCCAGTTCGAGTTCTTTCGTAAAGAGTCCCTTATCGCCAATCTTGGCTAAGGCAACATCTAGAATTTTGTCCCCTTGAGTCGCCATCGTGTGGACTTCAAAGGTACATTCGGGAAAGTGTTTCTGGAGTTGTTCTTGCACCCAGTAAGTCTGGACGAGTGCGAGTTGGCTTTTGCGAGAACCGATGCGGATAGTACGAGCCGGACTAGAAACTGTAGGAGACATAAAGCGATCGCCTGAACACAGCAAATAAAGTCACCTGTTCTAGACTACCGCAGCCGTGGCTGTAATAAGCCTGGAGTTTGATGCCAACGCTCTCAAGATAGGTTAAGTAATATAAATTCTCCCGTGTGCTGGAAGCAAGGCAGTCATCGTTGATGGATGTTTATCAGCGACAGCATCATGGATAGAGCGGTCGCCTTCTTCAAGAGTCATCGAATTTACAGGCTACAAGCCATTGCCAATCAAGATAAACGGTGCCCAATAATAAGGGTGGCTAAGCCGAGCGATCGCATCCGGTGATGAAGTATTGCCAATACGTTCGATGACAATGCCCCCGCGCTTTTGAGCCAAAGCTGTATAGTCGCTAGTAATCAGAGCAATTTGTGCCTGACGCAGGGCTTCAGCTTTTGTAGTGTTGCCCTTTTTGAGAGTTGCATAGAAGGCATTCATTAAGGCTTGAGTCCCGCCATCATCGACTGTCCAAAGAGATGCGATCGCAGCCCTTGCCCCTGCTCTCTGCATCTGGTAGCCTAAGCCGAGAATCTCTTCACCATTCCCCAGTTTTCCGCCCAATCCGGTTTCACAGGCAGAAAGAACTACCAAATCGACGTTTTTGAGGCTCCATTTTTGGATATCTCGGAGGGTAATACGTTCTCCATTTCCAAAGAGAATAAAAGAATCATCCGGTTTCCCTACGACAAACGCGGCATGAGTCGCTAGATGCACGACGGTGTAGTCGTCCATTTTGGGAACGGTGACTTGGGGAGTGAAAGCTTTATCGATGAATTGGGTTGTAGCCGGAACAGTCTTGGCTAAATTCTCCACCTCAACTCCAGCAAAGGGCAATCCCGAAAAGTCAAAGAATTCTCCGCCAACAGTAAAGCTGTAACGTCCCGTGGCAAAGGCCCCTGCTAAGACTTGCATTTGCCGTTGCGGTTGGGTGTTGAGTTCAGTGAGGGAAGCGGCGGTAATATTATTGATGCGGTAGCGTTGGACTAACCATTGATTGCCGTCGTACAAAGCGGCTAGGGGAACGTAACGCAGCTGAGCATCGGGGGCGTAGATAATCGTTTTGGCGTCTGCGGCTTTGAGTTCTGCTTCTAGGGGTTGAATCAGCCAGTTGTAGAGTTGTTGTGCGGGGGTTTTGGCGTCGGATGTGGGGTTTTGCAAAGCACTGCGAAATGCTGCAATTGTCTCGTTGAGTTGTTTTTTGGGAACAGAGACCATGCGGCGAATGGGGGGAGAGTCGGGCGTGGTGAGGATGAGTTCGATGCGATCGTCGAGAATTAAGGGGTAGAGGAGGACTGCTTTCTGTTGCAGATTCTTGAGGTTATCTTGTAAGGCGTTAAAGTCTCCCATCCGCAACAGCAAATCCTGAGATAAAGTTGCGGGACTTCGCTGTGTTACCAGTGCTAGGACTTCGGGACTCTTGGTGAAGTTGTTGAAATCTTCGACAATTGTTTCTTGAGCTTTCACCAGTTGGGCGATACGCTCCTCTTGTGCAGGAGTGAGCGTGCCGTTTTTTTGTTTGAGCTGTCGCAGTTGGGTGAGTTCTTTGCCAATTTCCACCGCTTTGCTGAGAATCGTCTGATAACTTGTCCATGTCTGTTGTTCAGGTGGGAGATTTGGCAATCCTTGAGCAGTATTGTTAGTGCCGCGAATGTTACGAAGGTAATCTTCAAGTTCTTGGACTTTGAGCAGGTCGAGAACTCGTTGCGCTTCGAGGACTCGGTCTTGTTTGAGGAGGAGGTCAGCGAGAGTGCGGTAGGTGCGTGCAACAGTTTCTGTATACGATTGCTGTTGCTCTTTTGGCAGTACTCGTAAATCTTGACGAACTGCCTCAGTAACATTGACGGATTGCTTGTAAAAGACAATCGCTAACTCTGGCTGGTTCTGTTTCTCTAGCGAGTAACCAATATTGCTGAGGGCTGTTCCTTCCCCTGCCTTGTCGCCGACTTGTTTGGCAATGGTTAAAGCTTGCTGGTAGAACTCCAAGGCTTTGGGGTACTGTTCTAAACTTTGATAAACAAAGCCAATATTGCTGAAAGTTCTCCCTTCCCCCGTCTTGTTGCTGACTTCTTTGGCAATGGCTAAAGCTTGCTGATAGAATTCCAGCGCTTTGGCATACTTTCCCAGGCTTTGATAAACTTTTCCAATGTCGTTGAGAGTCTCCCCTTTCGCTACTTTGTTGCGAACTTGTTGATGAAGGATTACAGCTTTTTGATAGCACTCTAGAGCTTTGGCATACTGTCCTAGGCTTTGATAAACTTGCCCAATATTGCCGAGAGTTACCCCTTGCGCTGCTTTATTACGAACTTGTTGGTGAATGGTTACAGCTTGCTGATAGAACTCTAGAGCTTTGGCATACTGTCCTAAATTCTGATAAAATTCTCCAATATTGCCCAGAGCATACCCAATCTCCCCATTATCACCAACTTCTTTAGCTATTGATAAGGTTTGCTGAAAGAACTCCAGCGCTTTAGCATACTCTCCCAAACTTTGGTAAACAAACCCAATATTACCAAGAGTTATCCCTTGCGCCATCTCGTTACCAACTTGTTGGTGAATAGCTAAAGCTTGCTGATAGAAATCCAGCGCTTTGTCATACTGTCCCAGAAATTTGTAAACTAACCCCATATAGTTGAGAGTTGCCCCTTCGAGTGAAAGCCTCTCGTTTGCTCTCACGATAGTTAAAACCTGTCGAAACGTCTCTAGCGCTTCTAAAAACTGACTTTTATTGAACTGCCGAACACCTTCTTGGTACAGTCGCAGGGCTTCAGCTTTTCTGTCTTGGGTCGTTTGCGCCTGAACTACTAGGGGTTCAAACTTCAAGGTAAGCGGTAAAAGGGGAGATGTCAGCGAAAGCAGTAAAGTAGCAGTGGCAAGGCTGAGAGATTTGAGACAGTAGTGCATTGGCAAATTCTCCAGCAGCTGATTTATAGATTTGGTCGCTCCATCATCTATATCTTTATCTGAACCGGAGTTATGCAAAAATCTAATTGGTCGCTAAGGGCCTTGCAGAATAGCGTTGGAATAGAGCGATCGCATTCCTCGCGGATTTCATTTCAGTAGTGCGATCGCATTCTCGCTTTACTTATCGGCGTTGCTTAGATATTGCTCTAATTGTGCTGTACGTTGTTGTGTTACCGCTGCAAGGCAATTACTGTAAACCATCGGTTCCATTGTTCCGCCTGCAAATTCAGTTCTTTCATAAGTACAACTAGCATCTCTAAACTTGATCCAAGCTTGCTGCGCTGAAATTAATTTCTGTCGCCGCGAACTTTGCAATCTTGGTAGGAGTTGTTTGTATATCTGGTTCAACTTTTTATCTGCATTTTGGTAATCTATTCCAGCGCAAGCATTTATTTCTCCTTGCGTCTGAGGATTGTTGCAGTTAGGTCGTTGAGCTAGGCGGATTCCCGATACATCTGGTGTTGCGTTTGCATTTGTCACCGCCGCAGTACCTAAACTGAGCAAAGCTGCCACACCTACAATTGCGGGTAATAACTTATTCATGGTCAAATCTTGAATTCTGTGTAGCCAATAACATAGCAAAAAGGTCATAGCAACAAAGTGAAATGCGATCGCTCTTGATGAGCATCGGCTAGCATTGGCAAATGACGACTCCTGTTAGACCTATTAATCTATTTGAGTACGAAAGGCTAGCCAACCAGCACCTCTCTCAGATGGCGCTGGATTACTACGCTAGCGGTGCTTGGGACGAAATCACGCTGCGGGATAATCGAGCAGCCTTTGAACGCTACAAACTCCGTCCTCGGATGCTGGTAGATGTCAGCCAGCGAGATTTAAGTACCACGATCCTTGGTCAATCTCTACAACTGCCCATTCTCATCGCGCCGATGGCGTTTCAGTGTTTGGCGCATCCAGACGGTGAAATTGCTACTGCCAAAGCTGCGGCAAAAATGGGGACCGCGATGGTATTGAGTACCTTAGCAACCAAAAGTATAGAAGAAGTTGCCAGCGTCGGGAATCAGACACCGCAGTGGTTTCAGTTGTATGTACATCGCGATCGCGCCCTTACCCGTGCTTTGGTAGAACGCGCCTATGCTGCCGGTTTCCAAGCGCTGTGTCTGACAGTTGATGCGCCTCTGCTGGGTAAGCGAGAGCGAGATACGCGAAATCAGTTTGTTTTGCCATCGGGGATGGAACTGGCTAATTTAGCGACGTTGACAGATTTAGAGATTTCCTATAAACCCGGCGAATCGGGTTTATTTGCCTATTTTTTAGAGCAGCTAAACCCAGCGCTAACTTGGAAGGATTTGGAATGGGTGCAATCTCTGTCGCCTTTGCCCTTGGTGGTAAAAGGGATTTTGCGGGGAGATGATGCGCTTCGGGCGGTGGAACATGGAGCCAAAGCGGTGATTGTTTCTAATCACGGGGGCAGACAATTGGATGGAGCGATCGCTACGATTGATGCTCTGAGTGAGGTGGTTGCGGCTGTGGGGGACACCGCAGAAGTTCTGGTGGATGGCGGTATCCGTCGCGGCACTGATGTCCTCAAAGCCCTGGCATTAGGGGCAAAAGCCGTATTATTGGGACGCCCGGTGTTGTGGGGATTAGCAGTAGGGGGAGAGGCGGGTGTCCGACACGTACTGGAACTTTTGCGAGATGAACTTGATTTAGCGATCGCTTTGAGTGGCTGCGCTAAGTTACAAGACATTGATCCCAGTTTAGTGGTGCGGTTGTAGGAATCGTTGGTATTGCGCTTGCTGATGAGAAGATGCGATCGCGCCTTTAAGACGGTAAATTCGCTGTATGTGACTAGGATCACGCAGTCCTGGAAATACGATCACATTTTCTCCGGCATGTCAATCACCTAATGTTAGATAAAAACTATTCATATTAGTAGTATCAGAATCTTATGCGCTAATTTATCTGCTGTGGGGGGGAGTTTGAGATGCTGGAAAAACTAATGGTAGCCGCGACTCTAACATTCTCTCTCAATGTATTTTTGGGACATAGCTGGTCAACTGCCCCTCAAATGGCATCAGAACTCAACTTGCAAGAAACCGCATCGCAAATTATCAGCCTCTTACCTCGCCCAAATACTCACACTCCAGAGAATGGCAGCGGTTCTAATTCTGTACGATAAAGCTTGATGTTTTCCCGAATGGTTTATGCTGGGGAAAATAGAGAGCTACCGCTGCACAACTCGATATGAAACCCCAAATCGCCGCAACAGCAGCACTGCTGACGACACTTTCCCTTGCTGCTCCTGCAAAAGCTGAAAACGTCGAACATACTAGACAGTTATTGGCTACTAAACAATGTTCGCAGTGCGACCTCAGTGGTGCGGGTCTAGCTTTAGCTGACTTATCAGGAGCTAATCTCACTGGCGCTGATTTGAGCCGTGCTAATCTCAGTCGTGCCAACTTGAGTGGAGCCGACCTCAGAGGTGCAAATCTGAGCGGGACTTCTCTATTTGGGGTCAATCTGAGCGGTGCAAACTTGACAGGTGCGAACCTGGCAGGCGCTGACCTAAGAGAAACTTTTCTTGTTAATGCAAATTTGGCGGGTGCTAACATCAATGGTGCTAACTTGCAGGCGGCTATTGGTATCCCTAGCTACGCAGCCACGCCTGAAGATTTCTACGCTTGGGGTGTAGCAGAGGGCCAAAAAGGAGACCAACAAGGCGCAATCGATCATTTCAACCAATCGCTGGCTCTGAAGCCCAACTTTGCTCCCGCATACCTAGCGAGGGGAGTGGCGCGTTATCAAATGGGCGATCGCTCCGGAGCCGTTCTGGATTCTCAGAAAGCTTCCGAACTCTTTACCATCCAGGGAAATATTCAAGGCTATCAGACTAGCCAAGTTTTCATTAAAGAGCTGACAACACCTTTGCAGGAAGCGGGTAGCAGCGGCGGAAATTTGGCGAATTTCCTAGGAGGTATTGGTAGCTTACTACTCCGACTGCTTTTTTAATTCTGCTAGGGTGGGTTAAACTACCTGCCCAGTATTACGAGTCAGTTTATGACGATATCCCGCGATCTGTGGCAGGAAAATCAAGATTTAGTGCAAGCCTGCCTCAAGCATCCTTTTGTCCAAGGCATTGCCGACGGCACGCTACACCAGGAGCGATTTGCTTACTATGTGGGGCAAGACGCCTTTTTCTTAGAAGCTTTTGCCCGTGCCTATAGCATTGCTGCGGCTAAAGCTCCCGACACGCAGGGATTTAATACGTTTCATTCCCTAGCTGGGGGCGTTTTAGATGAACTTTCCCTTCATCAAGGCTATGCAGATGAGTGGGGAGTCAACCTGCAAGTAGTAGAACCGGGAGCTGCTACACGCCGCTACACCGACTTTTTATTAGCAACAGCTTGGAGTTCGGAGGTTGGTCTAATTGCTGTGGCAATGGCACCCTGTATGCGTCTGTATGCTTTCTTAGGTCAGCAGATGGCTCAGAGTGGAATAAAAGACCATCAATACACTAACTGGATTCGCACTTATAGCAGTGAGGAATTTGAGCAACTGGCTCAGAAATTAGAAAATCTGGCTGAGCGTTATGCCTGTACCACAGCATCTTTGAAATCAACTTACCGCTATGCGATGTTGTGCGAACGAGACTTTTTTCAAGCTGCCTGGGAGGCTATTGATTTAAAAATCTAGATTTCAATTGATAGCAATTCTCGATTTGATACAGTACGGTTTAACCCTATCTCTGTGTCTTCCCGCTCACCCAGAAGGCTTTAATATTCTCTCCCCTCTCCGTGAAGGTCGAGGGGTTGGGGGCGAGGTTCTGAGTTGAAAAGCAGTGCGGGTTAAGAAGATGTTTCTAAATATTATTGCAGAATTCTATTTTTATCCCTTGATTTTATCTTTGATTTGCTGCCACAAGCTTTTTTTCTTCTGAGTGAATGCTACTTGAGCTGGTTTAGGTTCATTCAGATAACGATAGTGTTCCCAAATATCCCAATACGAACCACCTGGCTCTAAACGGACGCCCGCCCAGTGTACAAACTTCAGAGGTTGGTTAACTTTTGGATCGACTAATTTATAGCCTTCCTGCTTAAAATGCGGGCTTCCTGCCCAATTTCCAGGCCCCTTCCCGTTTTCTCGAACAATATTAAATCGTCGAGGCATTCGCTTTAATACGAGATAATTAAGAATCGTTTGGTCGGAGTTCAAGACATAAAAATATTCAGGATGAGATGCACAAAACTCAAAAGTATCTTGCAAGTCTTGTTGAGTAATTAGGTTTTTCTTTGAACCCCAGAAACCACTATTGAAAACATCTTTCAATTCGTCTTCAGTGAAGATTTCTGTGATTTTGGGTGTAAAAACTTGTTTAATGCCTCCTGTGTATTGATAATCACAGCAGATAAAATCATTGTTTGCAAGATAATTAAGATTTTCTATGATTTTTTCAAATACAACAATATCAGTATCAATATATAGAAATTCATCGAAAGGGCCAAACCAACAGGCTAACTTGCGAAGCAAGTTGGGTCTATCTAAAAGGTTGTCACCACAGGTCTGCTTGACTAAATCATCTATCTTTTCTAATAACTGTAAATCTTCGTATATTTTTACCCCATGAGACTTAGTAATAATATCAGCGATCGCTTGATACTGATTGTTATAGGGAATCATCACAATCGGACTATCAGCATCATAAGAACGAATGCTATTCAATAGCGCGATCGCATTATCAATTACGCGATCGTTAGCAAGAATATAGATACCACGACTCATTCAAATATCCTCAACTGGTGAATCCAATTTTCTTTAAAACTCTTTTGGCTAAACTTGGAGCCTGATTGTAAGGTGTCGGTTTGGTTGTAAACTTGGGACGCTTCTCTGGTTCGTGAAGATAGCGATAATACAAGAAAATATCCCGATAGGGAAAATCAATATTTTCTCCCTCACTAATCCGAGAAAACAATTTTGATGACAGCCCAATATAGTGTAGATAGGTTAGTCGTTTGCCTCGATCGTACAGAATATTATCCCTAGCTTCAAAATGGGGAGAAGTAACCGCGTTTCCAGTCTTTTTGTCGTCAGGTAAATGCAGCGCCAAGTTATAAACTGGAATCTCGCCTCTCATCGTCATATAGTTAAGAACTGATTGGTTAGGCGCTGGCATAAATAAAATTTCTGCCTCGCCTTCCTCTAGCTTGGATACTAACCAATCTCTTTGTTCCTGGGGGAATAACCCTCGCTTCCCGGCGTACATTCCGGCACAAAATATCTCTGTACTAAGCCGGTTTTTATCAACAACTTCTAATAATTTTGGTGACTGGAGATTAAAGATATGATTGGGGGATTTGTACTGAAAATCATAAACCACAAAATCATTCTCATTTAATTTATCAAAGATAATTTTTAAGGAATCCATGACTACGATATCGGCATCTAAGTAGATAAACCTTTCAAAAGGGCTATCCGCATCAAAGGCGCAGTATCGCCGATTCATGCCTATACGATTAACACCGGGTATTCCTTGTTCTTGCCAAGTCTTTAAAGCAGTTGGATGAGCTGCCCATACCCGTTTAGAAAAATCTTCCCAACGAGCAAACAAGTTAACATCATCCAGCAAGGTTACATTTTCCCGATTAGCGATTTCCGCGCGAACTCGATCTACTCGATTATCATAGGCAATAACGCAGACTGGGATTTCTTTACCGACATTGGCTTCTATGCTATTTAATAGAGCAACGAGTTGGTCGTAGACTACATCATTCGCTAGTGTATAGATGCCGTCTGTCATATAAAAATCCTCAGCAGGTTAATTTGAATAATACATTAAAATCTTTTTAGGAGCTTCCTGATGTCTAAAACACAAAGGCACAATTAATGTCAATTGCTAGCTGTTCACTGTGGATTTTGGTAGCGCGAACCGATCTGCCGTTCATGATGCACACCATTCCTCATCTAGTGAAGATGAGTAAATTCAAGTTTAGCGAACGGGTGTTGGCTGTAGATACGGCACCGCTAACGGGGGACAAAGTCGGGCGTCCAGGCATCGGTACTCTAGAACAGTTACGGGAGCGCTGCGATCGCTTGCTGCGCGATGGTGTGGTAGATAAAGTAGTCGATATTGACTACTCCGGAGCCTATCACGACCGAGTATATCGCAAACATTTTGGCAGCCGCATCCGGTATACACATAACTATAAGGGCTATCCCATTTTGGGCACGATTTTTCACATTGAAGAAGCCCAAGGTGACTATATGCTTCACTATGACAGCGATATGCTGCTCCATCAGCAACCCGATTATAGCTGGGTAGAAGAAGGGATGAAGTTGCTGCAACAACACCCGGAAGTGATGGCAATCAGACCGCTGACTGGGCCACCGACAGAGGATGGTAATATGTATCAACGGGTGCCCTATGAGCGGAACCCGCATGGTTTCTACACATTTAAGTTTTTCAGCAGTCGCATTTACTTAATTGACAAGAAGCGTTTCGACAAGTTACTTCCATTACCAGTGCTGTGGCGTCCTTATCGGCAAAAGATTGCCAATCGGTTGCCAGTGAGGTTACAAACGATATTGAACAATATCGCTGGTAAAGGGGCTTTGGATTCTTGGGAAGTGATGGTATCGAACCAACTGGAGGCGACGCAGTATGTCCGAGGGGTTCTCGATTCTCCGAAAGCCTGGACGGTTCATCCAAAAGACCGGGGTTCAGAATTTATCGAAGCTTTACCTAAAATAATCGAGAAGGTTGAAACAGGGTGGTATCCTCCGGAACAAGCCGGTCATTATGACCTTCAGTTGAAACATTGGCTTTAAGGTAGGGTTTGAAGACTTCCGGTATTGTTTTATTTCTCAACGCTCCGCTAGTAACCTATGCTCATCTCCAACCCCTCATGGCTGAAAAGTTACCGCCGATTTATTTTTATCTTCCCGAATCAGACTGGCCGGATATAAATATATCGGTGAATCCTGGTACTTACCAAGAAGTTTATAAAAGTGGCAAATCTACTGGCGCATACAACTGGATCTTTCAAACCTATCTTCGCCTGAAAGCTAATAGTTTTCCCTGCGAAGTAGCAGGGAAAATGCCTACTGAAGGCATTGTTGTGGCGTGGACCAGTAATGTAACACCTGAGCTGCAACCAGGATCAAAACTCCTATTGGTTGTTGTTTGTGGAGATAAAGCAAAACATCCCTACGCGCAGCTTCATGTTGTACAAAATCGCCAGGAAATGCTCTACCCACACGTACACATTGGGGATAAATATTTGGTTCCTGGAGAAAAATATTTCATCCCTCATTGGCCTCATCCAGACTTGATTCCACGAGTTCCGGCACGAGGAGATCGTTTTGAGAATATAGCTTATCTGGGTCGTAAAGAAAATTTGGTATCTGAGCTGAGGCAGCAGTCGTGGCAAGAACAGATGAATGCTTTGGGATTGCGTTTCCAGGTGGTGAGAAGTCCAGTTCTTTGGAACGACTACAGTCAAATTGATGCAATTGTAGCGATACGCAGCTTTAATCGCAAAAATGACTACTACTGGAAACCGGCGTCCAAGCTCTACAACGCCTGGATTGCTGGTGTACCAGCGATTCTGGGACGCGAGTCTGCTTACCGAAACGAACGCAAAAGCGAACTCGATTATCTAGAGGCAACTTCGCTTGATGAAGTAATGCTGGCACTGAAACGCCTTCGCGATGACAAGGAATTGCGTCGAGCGATGATTGAAAATGGTAAGCTCCGTGCGGAAGAACTACAACCCGATCAACTTGTGACACAGTGGCGCACCTTTTTAACAGACATAGCAATTCCAGCTTACGAACGCTGGTGTACGGCTTCAAATTCGACCAGGAAAGTATTTTTAACGCGCCGTGACTTAGCCATGCAAACAAAGGGAGTTCGCATTCGCCTAAGCAACCTCTTACACAAAATCAGAACTACTTAGTATTTGCCTGAAATTAACAGTTTTTGCCAATTCCTTGAATCACGGATGGTTTCTATATACTCTTATGACTGACAAGCTACCACCAATTTATTTTTACATTCCCCAAAGCGATTGGCCCGGTGACATACCGGAAACTATTGATACTTACTGGCAATGGCTGGATGCCAAGCGCGGAATGTACAACTGGACATTGCAAACTTATCTGCGCCTCAAAGCTGATAATTTTCCCTGCGAGCTCATAGGAATCATGCCGACAGAGGGAATTGTTGTGGCGCATTGGGACTTTCTTCCACAAAACCTACAACCAGGACCAAAGGTGCTGATTGTTTGCATTCAGGCAGACCGAGCGCAACATTCCTATGCACAGATTCATATTGTGCAAAATCCGCAAGAGGAAATGCTAGTGCGTTCGGTGAAGCTTTGGGAAAGCTACTTTATGCCGTACTGGCCTCAGCCGGGGTTAATTCCCCGCAATCCTTCACGAGGCGATCGCTTTGAGAATGTTGCCTATGTGGGTCGTGAAGAGAATTTAGCACGGGAATTGAGGGAGCCGGAGTGGCAGGAACAACTCAAGGATTTAGGTTTGCAGTGGGAAATCGTCAATAGTCGCGATCGCTGGAGCGATTACAGTGAAATCGACGCGATTCTAGCCGTTCGCAATTTTAACCGTCATGGCGATTACAGTTGGAAACCAGCAACCAAGTTATATAACGCATGGCACGCTGGTGTACCCGCAATTATGGGTACTGATTCGGCATTCCGATCTGAGCGCAAGAGCAAACTAGACTATTTGGAAGTAGCTTCTCTTGAGGATGCGATCGCTGCTCTCAAACGCTTGCGCGATGACAAAGAATTGCGTCTTGCCATGATTGAAAATGGTCGAGTCCGCGCGGAGGAAACAAAGGCAGAAAAATTGGTGGAACGGTGGCGTAGCTTCTTGACAGATATCGCAGTTCCAGAATACGAGAATTGGTGTAAGGGTTCCTATTTGACAAGGCAAGCATTTTTAATGCGCCGGACTCTGGCTATCCAAACAAAAGGTATTCGCAGCCAAGTCCGCCGTGTAAAGGGGCAAATCACAGGTCCTTTGAAATCCCTTGTGTCTCAATCTAGAACTTCTTCATCTAAGTGGTGAGACAACAGAGCGAACGCCTAGACTGTTGCATTTGGAAGAAGGCTTAGGAAGTTGAAGAATAACGTAGCGGCAGGATATTTATCATAAATGCCTCTGCCGCTGTTGTTTGGGCAAAAACATATAACCATGATGAACTATGAGCGATCGCTTACCACCTATTTATTTTTATATTCCTAAAGATAATTGGCCCTCAGTTATGCCAAAAAGTGCCGATTCCTATTGGCAGTGGCAGAACAACACAGGAGGAGCCTATCGGAGTGGCAAATATAACTGGACATTACAGACTTATCTTTACCTTAAAGCTGATGGTTTTGAGTGTGAATTGATAGATACTATACCGGCTGAGGGAATTGTCGTAGCCCATCGAGATTTTTTGCCTTTTAATTTGAAACCAAACCCAAGTGTCTTATTTGTTTGCATTCAGGCAGATAGACCCAATCATCCCTACGCCCAGCTTCATCTAGTACAAAATCCCGAAGATGAAAAACTGAGTCAACCAGTATCTTTGTGGAGTAGTCACTACATCCCTTACTGGCCTCAGCCAGAATTAATTCCTCGTAACCAAGCACGAGGCGATTGCTTTGAAAACGTTGGATACTTCGGCATTCGGTACAATTTAGCACCTGAGTTAAAAGCTCCATCTTGGGAGCAACAACTGAATGCTTTAGGCTTACGTTGGCAGGTAATCCCTCCCGAACGTTGGAATGATTACAGCGATATTGATGTGGTTATCGCTGTACGTAGCTTTAACTATCAAGGGTCGTACATTTGGAAACCTGCCTCAAAATTGGTAAATGCTTGGCATGCAGGTGTACCGATTATTCTGGGTCGAGAATCTGCCTACCAATTTCTACGACAAAGTGAATTAGATTATTTAGAGGCCGACTCATTAACTGACTTAGTTTTGGCGCTTAAGCGCCTGCGAGATGACAAAGAATTGCGTCATGCCATCATCAAAAATGGTCGAGTTCGCGCTGAAACAACACAACCTGAAAAGCTGGTAGTTCAATGGCGGGACTTTCTAACTAATGTAGCGACTCCAGCTCATCAACGCTGGCGCACGGCATCAAACTTATCTAGACAAATATTTCTGCAACGGCGTTTTTTTATCATCAAAATGGGCGGTGTGAAACGGCGTCTAGGAACCCTTGTATCTTATTCTCCCAAAAATAATAACTGGAACTGAGGAAACTTTGACTAATTCTGTAGGCTTTTAAGTAATTTTTAAGAGCCGTAGGAGAGAAAATTGATGAAGATATATGCATCTATTCTCTCGATTCAGAGATGTCCAGAATTCTGGCTTATGAGAAGTAGTAAATATTAATCAAAAGCTTAGTTTTACTTAATTTTAGAACTTTCTTCTAGAAACTCTAAAGTTCTGAGCAGGCGAATGGCTGACTCATAGGCTTCTTCGGTTAATTCGCGCGACTCTTCTGCACTGTCTACCAAATCATCAACCACTAGCTTCAGAAAACCAATCATGGGGTTCAGACGAGACCGAACTTCGTAAGAGGTTTTGACTAAAGCTTCATTAACGGCGGCTTTAATGACATTTTGAGTTGTTTCAGAGAATTGCATTGAGTACAGACGAGTGTAATAGCCGTTTTCCCTTAAAAGTTCCGCATGAGTACCGAGTTCTACAACACAACCTTTTTCCATTACGGCAATTTGATCTGCTTTCTGGACGGTGGAAAGGCGGTGAGCAATGACCACTGTTGTGCGATCGCGACAAAGTTCCTCAATCGCCTGTTGCACCAAACGCTCTGAAACCGTATCCAGGGCACTGGTGGCTTCATCTAAAATTAGGATCTCTGGGTTGCGTAGCAGTGCGCGAGCAATCGCAATCCGTTGTCGTTGTCCCCCCGATAGGAGAACTCCCCGATCCCCAATGGTTGTATCAAATCCTTGGGGTAAGTTCACAATGAACTCGTAGGCGTTTGCTCGTTTAGCCGCTTCCATCACCTCTTCGTCAGTCACTTTCTCCCAGGCATAAGCGATGTTGTTGCGAACGGAATCATTAAATAAAAACGTATCTTGACTGACGATGCCCATCGCTTTTCTCAGCGAGTGCATGTCAAATTCCTTCATATCTCTTCCATCGATCGTGATGCGGCCCTCTGTCGGATCGTAGAATCTGGGTAGTAGATCGACCAGCGTTGACTTGCCTGCCCCCGATGCTCCGACTAAAGCAAGAGTTTTCCCTTTAGGAATCCATAAATCTATCTTGTTTAGGACTAAATCGTCATTCCCCGCATAAGCAAAAGACACGCCCTCAAAACGAATTTCCTCTTTAAATCCGGTGTAAGGAACGCCCCCACTCACCATCAATGGCTTGTTATCCCGGCGCAAGAAATCTGTCACTACTTCAACGCTAGGGGCAGAGTTGGCAAATTCACCCCTCGCACTGTTTAACTGACCCACAAAAGGCAGTAACCGAAACAGGACAACTAGATAAGTCAGTAGTACTGCTGAAAGCGACTCTAACTGCTGTAAAAATAAAGCACGACCTAACAATACAATTGCTAATACAACAATAATTCCCGATACTTCGTTGATAGGTCCAATCGCTGCCGAGTTCGCTTGCGATTGTAATTCTGCTTGTTCTCGGTTCTTAATCAGTTTGTTTAGTCGCTCGAATTCCCGCTCTTCATTACTAACACTTTTGATTAGCCGAATCCCAGTCAAAACTTCAAGTTGGGCACTAGAATAAGCTTTTGATGCTCTTGATACTGCCTTCCCAAATTTCTTGGAGCGGTTGATATAAAATTGATTTGGCAGCGTTACTAAAATCAACAAAACTGTAGATGCTAAGGTCAGTTGCCAAGAAATCAATAATAATATCCAGACAAATACTAAAATTGTGGCTACTGTGATAAACAGCCGTATTAAAACACGAATAGAACCAGCAGTACGACTAACTTCTTGTCCTAATCGATTGATGATATCTCCAACTTTCGTCTTTGCAAAATATTCAATATCGACATCTAATAAGAGCTTAATTCCTTCTCTACGAATATCATTGACCAATGACTTAGATAGGTAGCTACCGACTAGAGAGCTAATATAGCTAGTCACATTTTTAAGAATAATGGCTAGCAATACTGCCCCAGTCATTGCGATGAGACGGTTTTTCCCAGAAAATCCGTCAAACACAGATAGCATTCTCCGAATGATCGGGGGTCCTCCAGTTAAATCCAGCTGACTTTGTCCTAAAAAATCCAGCACTACCGGCACAATTAAGGTTGTACTCACGCCATTAAATAGAGCACCGGAAAAGCCAAGAATGACTGTTGCTATGACTAAGACGGGATACCGTAACGCAAATTTTAGAAGTAACTTATTAGAATTTGAAAACATACTGTCTTTTCTGCTACGAAGCGAGCTTCACTTGATTGATAGTCTAAACTTTTCCAGCTAGTTGCAAATCTTTAATCACATCAGATAGTATAGATGCCATTGTCTCGGTACTATAGTGGGATATACATCTTTCTCTTGCTTTTATACCCTGCTGATTTGCTTCATCTAAATGCTCGAATATCCATTGGATTTTTTCAGCAATTTCTTCTGGAGATTCAGGAGCAACCAGATAACCTGTGCCGCCTAGAATTTCTGGAATATCGCCAACGTAAGTAGACAGAATTGGCTTTGCCATTGCCATTCCATCTGTTAATTTGAGCGGGAACTGAGCCTGTGCGGCAGGGGTATCTCGTTGGGGAACAACCACAATATGGGCAGCGGCTACCACAGCAGGCATTTCTGAAACTGGATATTTTGGTAGTTTGATAATCCAACGCTCCCACTGTTGCATTAATTGATTATCGTAGGCATCGTAGGGACTTCCCCCAACAATTACGAGTCTAAGGTCTGGCTGATTCAGCCGGTCTAGTGCTGCTAAGACATCTTCAAGACCTTTGTACGGTCGTGGCGCTCCTGGAAACATTAAAATACGGTAGCCTGTGAGACCATAACGGATTCTACTTGCTTCAGAATCGAATTGGCTAGGATCGAAAAGAGTAGTATCTTTACCATTCGGTAAATATACACCTCCAAAGCGATCTTTCAAGAATTGAGTGTGTAATGTAATCGTATCGGCATAAGATACCAAGCTTTCCATCCACTTCAAATAAAGAGGGTGATCTGGATATCTTAATGCCCCATCAGGCTTCAAAGTATCTCTATAAAATTGCTTTAAACTGGGACGATATTTCCATTGCTCGCCTCCATGCCAACTGAGTTCCCAGTCATCTATATCTAAAATAACAGGACAACGAGCTGTTATTTTCTTAATGATAGATAATCCGAAACTTGTAGGTTTCAGTTTTACGGCGTATATAATATCTCCATC
The DNA here is from genome assembly GCF_039961875.1 of Trichocoleus sp. ST-U2. Taxonomy (NCBI): domain Bacteria; kingdom Bacillati; phylum Cyanobacteriota; class Cyanophyceae; order Leptolyngbyales; family Trichocoleusaceae; genus Trichocoleus; species Trichocoleus sp. ST-U2. The sequence continues at coordinate 31,186 of NZ_JAMPJY010000023.1, forward strand.
AATTTGTTTTATGAGTTTTTGAGCGGCTTTTATAAAACCTGAATGATAAGCGCAAGGAATAGCAATAATTGGTATGTTCGATTGAGCGACTTCTAGTGATTCTTCACCAAAAACAAAACCAAATATTTTTACTTCATGGTTAAGTTTCTTTAAGGCTTCATATAGCAAAAACGTACGAACAGCCCCTCCCCATCTTCCTGCACCACTAGCGGATAGATCGCTTACAATCAATGAAATTTTTAATTCTTTGTTTTGCTGTAAATCCACAAATTTCTAGTTAAATTTAGATAGTTGAACATAGAATAAGCGAGTAATAGTACAGTCTAGCTGAAATAACCAATTTAATCCTTTCTAGAGACTGACTTCATTCTTTATCAGTATAATGGGTGAAGTTAAAATATCAAGAGACTGGAATAAATGTATGTAGGAAAAAACAATGGTAAGTAAATCAGCTAGTAGGGTTCGGTGTCTGTTCGGCATTCCCATCTGCTAAAAAAGAATTGAAGAAGGTCTAGTCAACAAACTTTAGATGACCCGTTTGGATATTGTCAAAGATGCGATTAAGCTGGCGACGTTCTTCGTCTGTCACCAGGTAATCAGAAAGAATAGCCGTTGTCAGATGCAGATACTCGCTTCGGGTCAACTGACCGGCTGACAGGATACGGTCTACCATTTGTTGAATCTGTAGGTTTGACTGGCGTTCTCGTGTCCATGCCATAGGTGGTTAGTGACTCCTCAATTTTCGCCGATTATTTGGTGGCGTCTACTGTCTATTTAAGATTATCTGTTTGCCGTTCGTTGGCATTTGTCTAAAGTTTCTGTAAGAATAATGTTAAGAAATGATAAAGTCCTGTCCCTTTGGGACACTCCCTTACAGAGGCAGTGGTAAATGCAGGTTGACCGAATTCCGGTACTTTCTGACAACTACATCTTTTTGCTGCATGACCCGACTCAGAAGATAGCAGCGGTTGTAGACCCCGCTGAAGCTCAGCCGGTACTGCAACGCTTGCAAGAAATTGACGTGCAGTTGGTAGCAATTTTCAATACTCACCATCATAGCGATCATGTGGGCGGAAATCGGCAGCTGATGCAACGCTTTCCGGATGTCTGCGTGTACGGCGGGGCTGAGGATAAAGGTAGAATTCCAGGGCAACAGGTGTTTTTGCAAGAGGGCGATCGCGTCGAGTTTGCCGGTAGAAGTGGCGAAGTTTTCTTTGTTCCCGGACATACCCGCGCCCACATTGCTTACTACTTCCCGCCAGCAACTGCTGAGGAAACGGGCGATTTATTTTGTGGTGACACCTTGTTTGCCGGTGGCTGTGGCAGACTGTTTGAAGGTTCACCCACCCAGATGGTGTCAAGCTTGAGCAAGCTTAGGGCTTTACCGGATACTACCCGCGTTTGGTGCGCTCATGAATACACCCTGAAGAACCTGCAATTTGCTCTCACCGTCGATGGGGAAAATCCAGATTTACAATCCCGCTATGCTGAGGTCAAAGACGCCCGCAGTCGTTTGGAGGCAACGGTGCCATCGAAGCTAGGAGTAGAAAAGCGCACAAATCCATTTTTACGCTGGGACACTCCGACGCTGCAATCAGCAGTGAACAGCCAAGATCCAGTGCAGGCTTTTGCTCGGCTGCGGGGGATGAAAGATCGGTTTTAGGATTCTGTACCCCGGCAAACAGATAGGCATTCGCTGAATTCAGATTTTATATTGCGATCGCTCAACATATTTTCGTAGTATGGAGTGTTCTACCCCACGATTAATTTTCTTTTGTCTGTAGCAGAAAAAAAACTATGGCGAAGCGCGTGCAATTAGTTTTGAATCAAGATGTCAGCAAGCTAGGAAAAAGCGGTGACTTGGTTGAAGTCGCTCCCGGCTATGCTCGCAATTATCTAATTCCCCAAAAACTGGGAATCCCTGCCACTGCTGGCTTGCTCAAGCAAGTCGAACGGCGCAAAGAAAAAGAGCGGGTGCGCCTGTTGGAAGAAAAACAGCAGAGCCTTGAGCTGAAGACTGCCATAGAAGCTGTGGGCAGCTACACCATCGCCAAGCAGGTGGGTGAAGAAAATGCCATTTTCGGTACCGTCACGAGTGCAGAAGTGGTGACAGCCATTCTCCAAGCCACTGGGAAGGAAATCGATCGCCGGACGATCAGTCTTCCCGATATTGGTGAGACGGGCACCTACAAGGCAGAGATCAAGCTACACCCTGAAGTTAGTGCAGTTGTGCAAATTCAGGTGGTGCCCAGCTAATTGGAGTGCCTTGCCTGAAAAATTGAGTCGCCGCTACAACGGTTTGACCGATATTTTCCTGCCAAGGAAGGGGGTTGAGTGAAGCAGGAGTGCGATCGCTTAACCCCCGTTATCATAGTCATGGTCTGAATCTTTCTGAGAACGGCCTTGTTATGGCTAACGAACTGAATTTCCAAGGCAAAAACGGTAACGAAGCGATGTCGTCCTTGGCGAATCGCTTACCCCCCCAAAACATTGAAGCCGAAGAAAGTATTTTGGGAGGTATTTTACTAGATCCGGAAGCCATCGGTCGAGTTGCCGATATCCTTCAGCCAGACGCATTTTCAATTAACGCTCACAAGGCAATCTATCGCGCCGCCCTTGCCTTAAGCAGTCAAGGAAAACCCACAGATTTGATGAGTGTCACGACTTGGCTGTATGACAGGAGCGAACTTGACAAAGTGGGCGGACAGAGTAAGTTAGCCCAACTGGTAGATCGCACCGTGTCTGCTGTCAACATCGACCAGTATGCGGCACTGGTGATGGATAAGTACCTGCGCCGGAAGTTAATTCAGGCAGGTGGCGAGATTTCTCAGTTGGGTTATGAGACAGCGACCGAGCTGGCAACGATTCTCGACCAAGCAGAACAGAAAGTTTTTAGTCTCACCCAGGATCGCCCTCAGCAAGGTCTGGTACCAATTTCCGACACCCTAATCAATACGTTTCAGGATATTGAAATCCGCCATCAGGATCTCGCCCTCCCCGGTCTTCCCTGTGGCTTCTATGACCTGGACGCGATGACTGGTGGTTTTCAGCGTTCTGACTTGATTATCGTGGCGGGAAGGCCGTCTATGGGCAAAACGGCTATCTGTTTGAATATTGCCCGAAATATCGCTGAATTTCATAAATTGCCGGTCGCTGTTTTTAGCCTGGAAATGTCCAAAGAACAGCTGGTGCAGCGAATGCTGGCTAGCGAGGCAGGAATTGAAAGTAACCGCCTGCGGGCTGGGCGAATTAGTCAAAATGAGTGGGAACCGCTTTCGCACGCCCTCGGCACCCTCTCGGAGATGCCAATCTACATTGACGACACGCCCAATATGACGGTGATGCAGATGCGATCGCAAGCCCGTCGTCTCCAGGCAGAACAGCATGGACAGTTGGGATTAATTCTTTTAGATTACTTGCAATTAATGGAAGGAGGCGGTGACAATCGGGTACAAGAATTATCGAAAATGACGCGAAGTCTCAAAGGTTTAGCCCGCGAACTCAACGTCCCGATTATTGCCTTATCCCAGCTCAGTCGCGGCGTCGAAGCCCGTAACAATAAGCGCCCGATGATGTCAGATTTACGTGAAAGTGGAAGTATTGAGCAAGATGCTGACTTAATCATCATGCTTTATCGGGATGAATACTATAACAATGACACGCCTGATCGAGGCATTGCAGAGATTATTATTGCAAAACATCGCAATGGCCCGGTAGGGACTGTAAGACTATTATTCGATCCGCAATTTACACGCTTTCGTAATCTGGCTTCTTCCAATCGTTGAGGATGGAACTCACGATAGGGGTTCTTAGTTGAGTGTGATGTATACACTCGCCACCTCACCTCAAAGCCGTCTCCGCTTTTGGGGTGAAACAGGGTGGTTTTAATTAATCTACTTCACCTTGTTTTGTTTCATAACAAATTAAGAGTAGTGGGTAAAAATTACTCACTACTCTTGAGCCATGACCGACTTGAAAAGAGAGCTAATCGCCTTTAAAGAGACAGGACTTTAGCAACTGTCTGCACATCCTTATCGCCGCGTCCAGAGCAGTTGATGACAATGCGGGGATTGCCAGTCAGTTGAGGGCAGAGAATATCCAGGTAAGCGATCGCGTGAGACGTTTCCAACGCTGGAATAATTCCCTCTAGCTGCGACAACTGCCGAAACGCTACCAAAGCCTCTTGGTCAGTCACGCTGTAGTATTCAGCCCGACCCTCATCCTTGAGATAACTATGCTCCGGGCCAACACCGGGATAATCTAGACCAGCGCTGATAGAATGCGCCTCCACCACTTGACCATCCTCATCTTGCAGCAAATAGCTCATCGCCCCGTGTAAAACCCCCACCCGTCCCTTGGTAAGAGTGGCAGCGTGTTTCTCGGTATCAACACCCTCGCCAGCCGCCTCAATTCCAATCAGCCGGACTGATGGGTCTTTCACAAACTCGTAGAAGAGTCCCATCGCATTTGAGCCACCACCGACGCAAGCTAGGAGAATATCCGGCAAACCGCCCCATTTCTCCATCGCTTGAGCGCGAGTTTCCTGACCAATTACTGCATGGAAGTCGCGCACCAACATCGGATAAGGGTGAGGGCCTGCAACCGAACCTAAGATGTAGTGAGTCGTTTCTACATTCGTTACCCAATCCCGAATGGCTTCCGACGTAGCATCTTTAAGCGTTCCGGTTCCCGCCGCCACAGGGCGCACCTCTGCCCCCATCAGCCGCATCCGGAACACATTCAGGGATTGCCGTTCCATATCCTGAACGCCCATATAAATGACGCAATCCAGACCAAATCGAGCGCAAACCGTAGCTGTAGCGACGCCATGCTGTCCGGCACCCGTTTCTGCAATAATCCGCTGCTTGCCCATTCGCTTTGCCAACAATACCTGAGCCAAAGCATTGTTGATTTTGTGGGCACCCGTATGGTTCAAATCTTCCCGCTTCAGATAAATTTGCGGCCCCGTACCATCTGGCTTTGCATAGTGAGCTGTCAAACGTTCGGCAAAATAAAGGGGGCTGGGGCGACCTACATAATCCCGCAGCAATCCTTGAAGTTCTTGCTGGAAAGCGGGTTCAGCTCGGTATTTCTGAAAAGCCGCTTCCAACTCACTCAGCGCTGGCATCAACGTTTCCGGCACGTACTTGCCGCCAAATCGTCCAAATCGCCCTAATGCGTCGGGTTGTTGTGCAGAAGCGTTAGCAGTTTCTTGGGAATCCGGAGAAATGGGAGTACGTGTCACAGCAAATTGTGGGAATTACAACACAAACTTCATTATAGTTTCGATGAGTTTATCCAAAACAAAATTACTGGGCTGGAAGGTTCTGGTGTCTCGGAGATAGAGTAGGACTGGGAGGAGCAGCCGTTGAGATAGGAACTGTAGTGGCATTTGAAGACGGCGGCGACTGGTTTGATTTTGGCGGCGAGATTTAACAAATTCGCTAAAATTGCCCTACAGGGTAGACAGGTGCGCTCTTACAGATGTATCTCACACTTTCATTGAGAACTGCTATATCTAAATAAGTTACGGGCAAAACTCGCACCCAAATTTAGAGAGATTTCCGGCTCCTCCTCGATCTAAATCTGTTCTTGAATAACTTTTACCCGACTCACTGTTATGTCTTCTTCCAAGGGCAAAGCATCCAGTTCTAAAACACCCGCTCAAAATCGCGTTATCTACTCGGAATTCGGAAACACCGATAATTCAGATGCCTTAGAACGACCCGTACCAGAACTACCCCCCAATCAGCAAAACCTCAAGGTTCAGGCATCTCGGAAAGGAAGAAAAGGCAAAACTGTTACTGTAATCAGTGGCTTTCAGGTAAAACCAGAAACACTGGAAGCCCTAGCGAAACAGTTGAAAGCTCAGTGCGGCACGGGGGGCACAGTGAAGGAAAATGCGATTGAAATTCAGGGCGATCATACTCAGAAACTCGTCCAAGTTCTCGCAACTTTGGGCTACAAAGCGAAAATCAGTGGCGGCTGACTTTAGTTGGAAACAGGATGAAATGCTAGAAATCAAAGTACGGCTCTAGGATTATCAATTGCTCTCTAGATGGGAGTAGAAAAACACCGATAATCGCCGGTTTAGTCAGCTTGGGTAAGGCACATTTCTCAGGAAGATTGCGCTTCAGGAACAGTCGAAGGCTTCAACGGCAACGACACTGTAAAGCAAGTGTAATTGGTAGCACTTTCTAGATGGATCGTGCCTCCTAAATTGGCAACCAATTTTTGCACCAGCGCCAGCCCCAAACCAGTCCCGCCTTGCTTCCAGGGATCGGAGTTGGGAATCCGGTAAAACTTTTCAAATACTCGTTCGCGCTCGCTGGCTGGAATTTCCACGCCAGTATTTATTACGCTCACTTCCATCTTATCTGCGACGCTACGTGCTTTTACTGCAATCCGTTCGGCTGATGGCGTGTACTTGCAGGCATTGTTGAGTAACTCGCTGAATATGCGTCCTAAACTGGTGCGATCGCAAATTAACGGAGGCAGTTCGGACTCAAGGTGAATTTCTAAGTGGCGATCGCGTTCTTGGGCTGGCTTTTGAAAAGTTTCTACAATTGTGGGAAGCCAATCTTCTAGCTGAATGCTTGTCAGTACCAAAGGCTGAATCTCTGCATTGATTCGCTGCCACTCTAGTAGATCGTTGATCAAGTTGGTTTCTCGCTCGCATTCATTATGCAAAATATGGAAGTAGCGAGCCACTTTGTTTCTTTCTGCGGGCGGCTTCGAGAGTTCTGCAAACAGTCCGTGGTCTTTATTCAAGGCAATCCCCAACATCTGAATCGCCATTTTCATGTTGGCAACTGGCGATCGCAATTCATGGGGAACGGTACTGAGAAAGTCATCTTTGAGGCGATTCAGCTTTTCCAGTTCTGCGACTTGCGTTTGTGCTGCTTGGTAGAGTCTGGCTTGCCGAATTGCGATCGCGCATTGAGACGCCACTTGCTGCACAAGCTGGATTTCTAGCTCGTTGAAAGCTTCCTCCTGCCGCTTAAATAACCAGAGATCCCCAAATACTGCTTGGCTATCAAAAATCGGACAAGCTAGGATAGCCACCGATCCTCGAATCTCAGGGATTAGGTAACAAAACTGGAAATACTGACCTTTCAGTAATTGAGCATCGTCTTGAAAAAGGTCAGAAATTGTGACGACTTTTCCTAGTGCCGATGGCAATCCTTGGGTGTATTCGTGAGCGATTGTTGCCGTGGTTTGATTGGCATCGTATAAAGCTGTATCGCAGCCTTCAATCCCCAACACTAACGTTAATTCTTCGACAGCCGTTTGCAAAATATGGTTTTCGTCGAGGCTATCGCGAACTTTGTCAGTAATGCGTTTAAGCATTGCTTCAAAGTCAAGTATCTGTTGCAAGTGGATTGTGCGATCGCGATTGAGCTGGTCGTGGGGTTGCTCGTGCAGCGTTTTTTGCAACCTCGTATCCCTTACCCCGCTATCATTTTGGGCAATTTTTCCCTCAACCTGATTTTCTATATCTCTCTCGGCGCACTCCCAATTTGTCCCCGAAAAATCTACTACCCGCTCGGCTTGACACGGAAGCATTTGTTGCAGCAGCCAGCGCAAACCTACGACTTGCAGATGTTGCGGCTCTTGCACTGGCTCGACAGTGACGATAGCCTTAAATGTCCTACCCTGCCTTGTTTGCAGGCAGATTTCCCAGTTATTGACAACAAATCCCTGTTGTAGGGCGCTGAGCTGAGTCTGAAAGTCGTCGCGAGCATCCGTGACCACGAACTCCACCAGCGCCTTACCGACTAAGCTTTCTTGAACGCTTTCGAGCCACTCACCGCTAGTCCGGTTGGCTGATAAAATTACGGCTTCTGGATTTGTCACCAAAAAGCCAATCCCCTTTCCCTGGGAAACCACCTCTGAGTTGCTATAAGCAGGCTCGATTGCTTGTAAAGCTTTTTGGTGAGTGGAAAGGAAAATAAACTCACCTTCGGTTGGGGAACGCTGCTGTTCTTTGAGTCCTGCGTGATTTTTGTTAGCGAATTCTTGCTGAATTTGTTGGCGCAGTTGCTCAATGACGGCCTGCATTTCTTGCAGCTGGGTCGATAGTTTTTTCAGAGCATCCACGAGCGGCTCCTGGTGAGACATCGGTAACTTTCCAGCACATTGCCACAGATGCTCAAGCCGCTGTAGGGAATCTTCAATCTGCTGGTCTAGATCATTTACCATTGCACCCTTTAGCCGCCTAGACAACGCTTCTGTATCAGCAGTAATACCCATATCAGCAATGCTCAGATTTTGCCGGATTTGTTGCAATAATAGCTCTGCTTATTTGCGCCTTTATTTTCTTAATAGAATAACTTCATATTCTTTGGGGCAGCATCGCATCTTAGACTGATTTTCCCCAAAAAAGTTCCTACCTTGTTGATAAATATGCAGTGCAGCTTGATGTTCTGAGGATTTCCGCGATAGTCTCACACAAACCATTGCTTCTCGGCGATCGCCCGCGATTCCCGTTCCCAAAATTCCTCTCTACTGACGACTGACTTAATATTTTTAAACATTAAAGTTTTTTAGCACTTTAGTAGCAAAGATAACAGTAAAGTTGTTTTATCTACTCACCGATAGATTGACAGTTCTATCGGAATAGAGAGAAGAATTCCCCAAATCAATGAGATCCTAGAAAATATTCCCATTAATTCTCAAAAGGTGTTTTTATGGATTTCTTCCGTATCCTGATCGCTATTTTTGTGCCACCGCTGGGCGTTTTCTTGCAAGTTGGCTTTGGAAGAGACTTTTGGATCAATCTCGTCTTGACTTTTCTAGGTTATTTTCCCGGAATCATTCATGCGGTGTGGATTATTATTTCGAGAAAATAGCGATCGCTCCTCCATTCCCCCACAACCTAACCATTCGGCTCCATCTAAAAGAAACAAGGAGCCATCTTCATGGCTCCTTAAATCAGCACGATTGATTTCTAAGGACAGTCGAGTCAATTACTCGGCTGCACTCAGCAAATTTCCAGCCGCAGTAGCGGGTAAAGTTGGTGCAACCAAACCGCGCGAGTAGAGAGGCGCTTTGGTTTGAGCGACTAGAGGCAGTACATTGTGAACCTGGGCAGCGATCGCTACAGTCTTCACATCGTAGGTTTGAGTTGCCACCTTGGGATAGAAACCAATTCCGATAATCGGAATAATTAAGCAAGCGGCAATAAACACCTCGCGCGGCTGGGCATCCAGCAACACTAAATCTGTTACCAACTCTTGATGTTGCTTACCGTAGAACACCTGCCGCAGCATAGAGAGCAAATAAACTGGCGTCAGAATTAATCCCACCGCAGCCAGCAATACTACCACTACTTTGAAAGTGGAACTGTAAGCATCGCTCATGGTGAAGCCTAAAAAGACTGTCAATTCCCCGACAAATCCACTCATCCCTGGTAAGGCGAGAGAAGCCATTGAACCGGCGGTGAACAAAGCAAAGACTTTAGGCATTTGTTTCGCCATGCCCCCCATTTTTTCCATCATCAGGGTGTGGGTGCGTTCGTAGGTAACGCCTGAGAGGAAGAACAGCGCCGCTGCAATCAACCCGTGGGAAACCATTTGCAGAACTGCACCGTTTAGCCCTAAGTCAGTGAACGAGGCAATTCCAATCAGTACAAAGCCCATGTGGGCAATCGAAGAACAAGCTAGCCGTCGTTTGAGATTGCCTTGAGCAAAAGCGTTTAAAGAACCATAGACAATGTTGACGACACCCAATATCACGAGTACTGGGGCGAAATAAACATGGGCGCTAGGCAGCATTTCGATATTCATGCGGATTAGCGCATAGCCGCCCATTTTCAGCAACACCCCAGCCAAAATCATCGAGACGGGGGCGGAAGCTTCGCCGTGAGCATCAGGTAGCCAAGTGTGCAGCGGGAAAATTGGCAGTTTGACGCCGAAGGCAATCAAGAACCCAGCATAGGCCAGGAGTTCCAATGCTAAGGGGTAATGCTTGGCTGCCAGTTCCGCCATGTCAAAGGTGACGGTATCGCCATAGAAAGCCATTGCTAAACCGGCAACCAAAATGAACACCGAGCCTAAGGCAGTGTAAAGGATAAATTTGGTTGCAGCATACTGGCGCTTTGGCCCTCCCCAGATGGAGATCAGCAGGTACACCGGCACTAACTCCAGTTCCCACATCAGGAAGAACAAAAGCATATCCTGAGCAGCAAAAACGCCAATCTGAGCGCTGTACATTGCCAGCATTAAAAAGTAAAACAAACGTGGCTTATTTGTAACGTTCCAAGCCGCGAAGATAGCCAGGGTGGTGACTAAGCCGGTCAAAGCAATCAACGGCATAGACAGCCCATCCACCGCTACAGACCAATTTAGACCGAGTTGAGGCACCCAAGAATAGGTTTCAACTAACTGAAATGTTGGGTTTTTTAAGTCGTAGTGACGCCAAAAGGTATAAACAATCAGAGCAAAATCTACTAACGCTACGCCCAATGCGTACCAGCGGACGGTCTTGCCGTCTTTATCCGGTAGTACGGGGATGGCGAAGGAAGCGAGTAACGGCAGCAGAATAATCGTGGTGAGCCACGGAAATTGAGTACTGATCATCAGAACCTACCCAAGGTTGAGGCGATATTGCGGCATTTAGGTGGCGTATTGCAGGCACTCAACAGAGCAACCTGTACTTCGCCAAAGTTTCCTGTATAGACTCAATCAGAAGTGATGTCTTAGGAATTTATACTTACCCTACGAATATAGCTCTAGTTGTTTAAATGTTGCAATATGTTAATTTAAAAATTTTTATGTTAAGCATCTAGGCAAAAAAAAGACGGCTGCGATCGCCATCTTCGAGTAAATATTTGATAAGAACGCCATAACTAATGCGCTCAAGAGCGCCCAAAGACCCTTGCTCAGTTAATGCAACGCCAATACAGGCTTCCCGAATAGAGTGACGCGATGACCGCGAGAAACCAATTCGTAGCCTAAAGTCGTCATCGGGTTGAGATGACCGGAGGCGGTAGGACAGATGATGCCAAAGTGAGTCATCGGAAAGCCCCTATAAACAGAGACGTTTGACGAAAACAGTTGGCTCAGTGTAGCTTTTTGCGCTTACAGATTACTGGTGAGTAACCATTTGTTGCAGCACCTGTCGTATTACATCTGACGGCACTTGGTCGGTTACAGTTACTGCCCCAATCTGGGTGGGAAGGACAAACCGCACCTTTCCATCTTTCACTTTCTTATCGGTTTGCAGCGTCTCAATAATTGCTTCGATGTCTAGCCCTGCTGGTAGCTGGGTGGGTAATCCGGCTTTTTGAATTAGGGCATCTTGACGTTGGGCGTCTGCCTTGTCCCACATCTGAAGGTTAACCGCAATCTGACCCGCCGCGACCATCCCAATCCCTACTGCTTCCCCGTGGTTCACGACACGGTAGCCGGTTAAGCTTTCTACAGCATGACCGATGGTGTGACCGTAGTTGAGAATGGCGCGGAGTCCAGCTTCTTTTTCATCTTTGCTGACGACATCGGCTTTGGCTTGGCAGGATCGTGCCAGGATTTCTTGTAATAAACCAGCGTCTAGAGAGGGGAGTGAGTCAAGATACGGCGATCGCTCCATCTGCTCAAATAAATCAGCATCCCAGATAATCCCATACTTAATCACCTCTGCCATCCCCGCCCGAAACTCTTGCACTGGCAAAGTTTTCAGCACTTCTGGGTCAATTAAAACCAGCCGCGGCTGATGGAAGGCACCAATTAAATTTTTTCCTTGGGGATGATTAACGCCGGTTTTGCCGCCAATGGCAGCATCAACCATTGACAAGAGTGTTGTCGGAACTTGTACGAAGTTAATTCCCCGCAGCCAGGTAGCCGCAGCAAAGCCAGTCATATCACCAATTACGCCACCGCCTACCGCAACAAGCGTTGAAGAGCGTTCTAGGCGATTTTCCAAGGTGGCGTCGTAGATTTTTTGGACAGAGTCGAGGGTTTTGTAGCGTTCGCCAGCGGGAAGGGTTAGTTCGGTAACGTCAAAACCAGCTTCTTTAAGGGATGCGATCGCTTCTTGACCATAGTGCCGAAAAATTTCTGGGTTAGAAACAACCAACACTTTCTTCCCCAAGTTCAAACTGGTCATCTTAGCGCCTAGTTGCTCTAGACCAGAAGATGCGATCGCAATTTCGTAAGCCTGCTGCGGTAAATTAACCCGAATCACCGATTCCATAAACCAAACCCCATCAACCAACAAGCGCCCGTGGGCTGTATTCTACTCCACTTGATGTTTCAATGGTGGATATTGCGTTCTATCGGAAAAATGGAAATCTCTGGAGCGATCGCTTACTTCTTACTTTTGGGTGGTGCTTTTGCTGTTGCTGTGGGGCTGTATTTCGGTCTCCGCGCCATCAAGCTGATCTAATCACTAGCCTGCTGGCGAAGGATGAACGATGAAGGAATTGTTCGTTCTGTACTTCTTTCCTACTTCATCCTTGCTAAAGGCAGGTTACAGAAGGATACAAGAAGACGAATCAACGAATCCTTTCATCTCTCATCCTTCTGTTAGACTTAACACCTTTACGGTAGATTGCTTTGGGGTACTCTCACAGGGCTTGCTAGTCACTCGACGCGCCATTTGGATTGTTTTTGGCAAAACTCCCACCAATTGAGCCAGAATCTCATCCGGCATTTGGGCAGTCGCTTCAAGACCAAAGTATTTTTCAAATACAACTAAAATGACACGGGCACGCTGCAACGGCACGCAATACTCCATTGCTTTTTGAGTAAAGCGAATCCATTGTTGCCGAATTTCATAAGCTTTTTGTCGCTCGGCGCGAGACTCAGGGCAAACCACTGACGGGTTGCCAATGGGAATCACCCGGCTACAATTAATATCAAACAGACTGCCAATCCCTGCACCAGGACCCGCCAATTCTGCATGGTGGCGATGACAGATAATTAAGGCGCTGCTGCGACAACCATTGACCCGGAGGAGCTGTCCGCTGTGCAACTGGCTTAAGATTTCTGTGGGTTGATTAATCGGTTTGGTGATGAGGGCTTTGTCGGGCATCGTAAGTCACAGAATCCTCTAAATTGAGTATCTTGCATTTACTTATACCCCTCGGTGATCGAATCTGTTTAGGGGGTGTGATACCCATTTGACTCATTAGTGATTCTTATCACTATAAATCCTGTGACTCACTAGAGATGAAGATGTTTACCCATCCAGGATTGGACTTGTAGCACAATGCTTGAGGACGTTTCCCTAGGCTAGCGTTGTGCTTTCCAGCCAATCGTCTGACGGCATCTTCACCTTTTCAAAGGAGTTAGAGTCGCCAGAGGTAATATCGCTGTTTTAGCTTTGTCGTTGAGTAGCAGTTTGCCAGCTGCATCGACACTAAAATCTTTTCCTGGCATAAATCCTTTGCAAATCAAACGTTTGCCGACAGCTACTGAAGTAATGGTGCGAATTTCTTGCATTACATCGGCAGGAATGAGATTCTCTATCGTCCACAACACTGAATCGCTGTCAAACCAGATTAAACGTTCGATACTCACCAGCATCATGCCACCGATCTCTTCGAGGGTCATCTGACTTCTCAAATTTGCTATCAGGTCTTTCCCAATCTGGCTATTGCGGGTCATCATCGCCCTAGCCATCTTGGCAATTTCTTGTTCTAACTCTAAGTAGTTCATTCCTGACATTTAGGTTTCCTTCCTAACTGTGTTTGCGGTTCTGCCAAGTATACCTAAAGAAAGAGTAAAATATACCCCTAGGAGGATGAAGAAATAAATTATTTTAGAAAGTATAAGCAGAACCTTGTCAGTAGCGCCAGACAGTAGAATGACTGCGCGATCGCTGTTATGGCGATCGCAAGAGTATATAGATGCTTTACGAGGAGAGCTTGATAAAAATTGGATAAAAAGTAGAAATTTGAGACATTTCTGAGCGATGTGAGTGCTGAGCGCATACCGGGAATCGTAACCAGAAAAAAAAACCCCTTAACAGGGGTCATTTAGTCTCTACTGAAGAATATTTATCGAGATTTAATCCGAAAGCGTGAGGGGATAGGTTTAACCTCGGTTTTTAATTAACATCACTTGCACAATCTGCACCGCCGTTTCCGTGGAAATCTCTAAAGCTTGATGCAAATCGTTTAAAAAATTCTGTTCTTCTTAGGTAACGATGCCATCGGCTAAGACGAGATTGGTTGCCACTGCAAAAGCCGTTTCCTGTAAATCGTGAGGAAGAGATTCACGAGCCGCTTTAACCAACCCGCTAGGGCCTTGTCGTTTAAGAATACCGAGAAGTTTATCAAACATCCGTCTCATCACATCGTCTGGATAACTTCTGAAGAGTTTCATTCGAGACAGTGTAGAAGAAATGCCTCGTGCTTCTTCGTCGGAGAGGTATCCGTCAGAGGCACAAGCAGCTAAGGTAATAGCAGCAAATGCTTCCGTTGGACTAAGCGTTTCTTGAACTTTGTTCTGAGTACTGAATACTTTGTCAAACAAGCCCATCGCAGTCTACTCCTTAGGGGCATAGTAGGTAGGTATTTACTTGTCCTACACGATTGATGCTGATGATTCCAGAAGCCTGTCAACTTCAATTCGCAGCTTGGTTGAGTATGACGCGAGTCCTAGATGAGTATTTTTAACAGTCAAACTATTTGAGCGAGAACTTTTAGCGATCGCTGTTCAACGAGAACCGAGTTGGCGTGAGGGGGTGTTGTCGCTAGCTTTTTCAATCTTGTCGATCGCGATTAAACCCAGGTAAGAAGCCGCAAGGAGGAAGATAACGGAAGCTAAATAGGCGTTTTCAAGCATCCGTAGCGCGGTTTCAAAAGTAATGTAGGTCGTCATGGTTTGGCCTTCTCAGCTCTGGGCTGTTGTTGTTCTTCCCTTATTACTCCACACACTGGCTACTCATTTCCTCAGAAGAATCACTAGATTTAGCCTAAGAGCCACTAATGTCCCGGTAATTACACGGGTTTGACTCAACAGGCTGGTAAGTCTTATGAAACTATAAATACTAACCTCAAGAGCAATAATACTGAGGCAATCGACGAATTGAGTCATTTAGCGAAGCTTCAGTTTTTTAGTTTTTGATTTTTTATACTTAAATATTTTTTGTGATGAGGTGCGTGATAGCGTACAGCCCCTTGGGCATGAAAACAGCGAAGCGAGGCGTTAGCCTAGCGCTGACTTGTCACTTTGCCCACTTCAACGATTCCTGCGTTTTTGGGTTTGCTCTTGATACCGAGATTTGGTTCCAAGTTCCCTCTAAACTTGCAAGGAAAAACTTTTCCTAAGAAAGCGATCGCGTCCAAGTTTCTCGTAAACTTTAGTTTTTCTCAGCTTCCCGATCGTCTTAATTTTTTAAGAAAATCAACATTTTCTCAATTAAGGGAAGATGTTGAGGATTTTATCTTTGGGAATTAATTGCTTCTTGTATACTAGTTCGCCGTTTCTAGCTACAGCAATTGCTAGTTAAATAATGTTTTTAAAATTTATTTATAAGCAGTTGATTTAGGAATTTATTCTTAGCCATAAATATTGTATCTCTTTTACCTTTAATATTATTATTTAATTTTGCTGTTTGTGCTTGCTATAGGCTTGAACAAAGGATTAACGGAGAGAATCAGATAAATGATCCTTTCAATTTGTTATACTGTCGGCAACTTGTAAAATTGGCAAGCTTTGGTTCCACATTACAGCTTATCAAAAAAAATTAGTTTCTTTTAAAAAAACAAAAAAATTACGGAGTAATGTATTCAAAAGCACTTAATGACTTAATATGTGGGTATTTCTTTGGAACAGCTACTCCTTCCCTTTGATAGAAGCAAAGGTTTAAACCAGTAATTAGATTAGTAAAAGAATCACCGCAAAAGGATGGAAATCATGTTTGCCATAGGGGATGATGTTCTTAGCCAGAAAACTGGGCATTTTGGCAAAGTGGTTGGTTACGGACATGAAATGGTTAATGGGGTTTATTTACCAACCATCAAAGTGCTTATAGCTGAAAGTTTAAAGTCTGGGAAAAAGGCTTTTGTAGAGGAGGACTTGCATTCAGCATGGATTCAACAGCAGACCGCTACTACCCTCTCTGCCAAATAAGTTTTTGGTAATACATTAAAGAAGCACGACAAGTGAAAACAAAGCCGGAGAAGCAACTCTCCGGCTTTGTTTGTATCTAAACGCTTTAAATTATTAGATTGCGCTCGATACCACCCAATGGATATCGTTTTAAGAATCACCATGCCCTTATCAAGCGCTTAGTCGGTTCTAGAACAAAGATAAAGTTCCTCAAGGGCTGGTAGTATCGTATTTACTTATCGCTGGTGAAGATTATCCTGGCGGGTTTTCCGGTTAGTCTGAGGCGTCGAGTAGAATCGAGGGAGCTTGTGTTTTCATCTAATTCTAGTCTGTGACCAGTGCTGCCCACTGTATTAATCCCGATTGTTCGCGTCCCTATCCCCAGCCTTGGGGAAACAAATTTTGCAACTGTTGTGGGGCACCGCTACATCTGAACAATCGCTATATTCCTCTCCAGACTCTAGGATCTGGGGGATTCGCTGCTATTTATACAGTCTGGGATTTGCAGTTGGCAAAAGACCGGGTGCTGAAGGTATTACTGGAATCTTCATCAAAGGCGCAGGAACTGTTTGAGCAAGAAGCATCTGTTTTAGCAAGTCTGCATCATCCGGGTGTCCCTAGCGTCGAGCCAGATAGCTATTTTGTAGTGAATTTGGGTCATCCCTCTTACCGGCGTCTGCCTTGTCTGGTAATGGAAAAAATCAACGGTCAGACATTGCAGGATATCCTGGAGCGCCACTATCCTCAAGGGTGTCCGGAGCCGCTGGTGGCGAATTGGCTGAAGCAAGCGCTTGATATTTTACAAGAGTTGCATCGGCGGCAGATTATTCACCGAGATATTAAACCCTCCAACTTGATGCTTCGCCAGGAAACCGGGCAACTGGTGGCAATTGATTTTGGCGGGGCGAAACAGATAGGTACTGTCCAAGTGGGACAAGAGGCAAGTTCAAC
Source organism: Trichocoleus sp. ST-U2 (assembly GCF_039961875.1). NCBI lineage: Bacteria > Bacillati > Cyanobacteriota > Cyanophyceae > Leptolyngbyales > Trichocoleusaceae > Trichocoleus > Trichocoleus sp. ST-U2. The sequence goes on from NZ_JAMPJY010000023.1 coordinate 48,195, forward strand.
GCGTTTGATTTCTCCCGGATACAGTCCGCCGGAGCAGATTTTTGGAGGTGCGGTGGGACCGGCGGCAGATTTCTATGCGCTGGGTCAAACGATGATTCACTTGCTCACAGGTCGATATCCCCCAGAGTTGGAAGACCCGGCGACAGGAGAGTTACGTTGGCGTCATTGCGCCCCGGTGAGTCCCGCCTTCGCCGATTTGCTGGATGATATGGTGCAGGCTGATGTGCGCCAGCGACCGGGGACGGCTGTGGAAATTCAGCAGCGTCTGGCTGGGGATTCTTCCATGAAGACGAAAACCAGTCAGGTTCCGCAGTCTTTCTCGGATGCGATCGCGACCATCGCTAGCAGAAGCCTAAAGCTTTTGTGGGTGGCTATCGCCTCTATTGTGACGCTAGCGGGTCAAACGGCTCTTTTCGTGGTTCGAGCGATCGCTAAAGTTGTGACAGCTTGCCTGGATACGCTTTGGGAGATGCTTGTTGGCGGAATTGCGGGGGGGGTGTTTGCTGTTACTGGTTTTTCTTTGGCTTATGTGTTCCCTTTAGGGACTCATTTCGCTGCTTTGCTAGCGCAGCTACCACCTGTTTTCCCCTATATTCCACCCCCAGTCGGACAAGCCATTCTGCTATTTGCATTCGCTGGATGGGGAACGGCTTGGGGTCTTACTGAAGCTGGTGGCTTTGGTCAACGCAAGCGCCGTTTAGTGGCTGGACTCATGGGTGTCTTTGGCTATGGGTTAGGGTGGCTGGTTTGCCATCTGATGCCTGCTGGAACGGTGCTGCAAATGGTCACGTTGATTGCAGTTGCTGTTGGCCCGTTAACGCTCGGTCTTGGTTTGCCCAGCCATCAACTGGTTCACGCCATTGTCGCCGCAGCTGGCACAGCCGGAATCTTTGGGGGTTTAGGGTTCTTTACTCTTAGTTCGTTCGATCTCCTTCCTAGCCTTGGTTTTTTCAGTCTCCTGGGTGTCACGATTGCCTTCTGGCTGGGCGTGAGTTACTACTTGGTTGTGCCTTTTCTGCGTTGGTTAGGTTGGCGTTAATGACGTGTCGCCTGAGCCGCGATCGCTCAATCCCCGGAATTTGCGATCGCGCCTTGGAAGCTCTACTTGAGCAGACAGATTTAATTAGCAGCTCATGATAAAAAAAATTTTCTTATTGGCAATGGTTCTGATGTTGGGTGCTTGTAACTCTACAACAAATTCCAACCAGTCCACGTCAACAACATCGACAACTTCCCCAACTCCCTCAACAGTGGCTGAGTTACCCAATTTGCAGTGTCAAGGCGAAGTCCCGCAACCTGTGAAAGCAACCCTTGGCGAACATCGCCTCGCCAAGGAATCCGATTTTGTACCGTCGATTCGCAACTTTAAGTCTAGTGAAACTCCGGACAAGAAGTTTACTTGCAGCATCTTCTCGGCTGATTTTAATCAAGATGGGTTGAAAGACTATGCCATGTTGTTAGTGGCTGAAGAAACGGCTGATTTCCGATTTCAAATCGCCCTGAATCAAGGCAATGAAAAGTTTGAGCGATCGCTCGTGAAAGATTACAGGCGCACCACGAAGCCAGAAGAAGGGGTAATTTACACTTCAATGGACTTCAAGCCTGCAAAAGAAAAAGGTTTGGTGAACCGCAAGTATAGTCCTTTGAAAGCGGAATCGCCAGAAGAAAAAACCTATATCAATACACCAGCGATTGAATTGTGGAAAGTTAGTAAAACCGATGAACCACCCAAACAACTAGATGTAGATTCTCTTGCTTACTGTTCTGAAGCTTTGTACTTCTTAGATGGTAAACAAAAAACTTTTGCAGTCTGCGATTAAGTTTTTATTTAAGGGACAAGTCTACTTGCATTAAATAAAATTAGAGAAATTCCATTTTTTAGAAAATGGGCTTCTCTAATTTTTTTGTTTGTATCTACTTATTTATCATAGAGTCAGTAGTCTTAGGGAAATTAGTCATGTTAGAGTACAAGCCACCAAAGTATTTTCCCTCTTCCGAGGAGCTACCCGACTCTGACGAAACGCCTGTGGATAATGAACTGCAAGATTTAATCCCTGGTTTGCTAAAAGCAATATTGGCGATGGCTTGGGCAGAGCGCATGGATTGGTTTTTTGGCGTAGATATGGGGATTTACTACGATCCTGATAAACCAGCCATTGTACCCGATGGATTTCTTAGCTTAGGAGTCGAGCGGTTTTTTGACGAGGAACTGCGCTTAAGTTATGCAATTTGGGAAGAAGAGCGCGTCCCAACGATGGTGTTGGAGGTTGTCTCCCAAACTTATCGGAAAGAATATAGCCAAAAAAAGCTAGATTATGCGAATTTAGGGGTTTTGTACTACGTAATTTATTCGTCACGCCGTCGCAGAAAGCCGCATTTGGAGGTGCATCGGTTGGTTGATGGCGAATATGTGTTGCAGCCAGGAAACCCGGTTTGGCTCCCAGAAATGGGATTGGCGATTGGTACAGAACGGGGAATTTATCAAGGAATAACGCGGGAGTGGTTGTACTGGTACGACGAGCAAGGGCAAAGATTGCTGACACCGGAAGAACGCGCTCAGCTTGCCGAACAAAACGCCCAACTTGCCGAACAACGCGCCCAACTTGCCGAACAACGCGCCCAAACTTTAGCAAAACAACTTCGTGCTATGGGGTTAGATCCAGACTCGCTAGGGTAACATTTTGTTACACCTAGACTGGGTTTTGCAAGCTACTGATACGTCTAGACCTTGGTAACAGGTTAATGCGATCGCTCAAGCAGATACATGACTACAAACTTTGCATAATTAGCTGAAGGCGATCGCTACTTGTCAGCAGTGGGTAGTTTTTTACTTCTTGATAAAGTAATCCTTCTGGCAATGCTAACTTTAACTTATTTCTATAACCTCTGGAAATCGCCTCAAAATCGGTCATTATCACCTGAAATTATTATGAATTAAGTACCGAAACCTGTAGATAGAACTATGTCGGTGGAAAGATATTTATATTTTGGAATGATTATTAATAGTAGGTTTTGAGATCAATCGATCCCAGTAGCGATCGCATCACGTCCAGCCACCTCTATATAGCCTTTGCCCTGTTTTTGTCAAGGTTAGATGACTGCTTTTGCGGATATTCTGCAATGGCTTTCTATTTACCGATTATTCAGTAATCGCTCACAGTCTTTATAATTGAATCCTTAAAGGGCAGTTGAGGTTTTTACAACTCTTATCATTAAATAAACGCTCACTCAATTAATAAATCTGTGCTGACTCGTATTAAAGACATTGCTGAAAAACTAGCGCCTCGCCTGATTGAAATCCGACGACATATCCACGCTCACCCAGAACTAAGCGGTCAAGAATACCAAACTGCTGCCTATGTTGCTGGCGTTTTGTCTTCCTGTGGACTTCACGTCCAAGAAGCGGTGGGTAAAACTGGCGTAGTTGGAGAGTTAAAAGGACAAGGTATCGATGAGCGACTACTGGCAATTCGTACTGATATGGATGCTTTGCCAATCGTAGAACGCACCAGTTTAGAGTATGCCTCGCGTCTTCCGGGAATTATGCACGCCTGCGGTCACGATGTCCACACCACAGTCGGTTTAGGCACGGCGATGATACTATCTCAGCTCGGAGAGGCCTTGCCAGGAGATGTGCGCTTTCTGTTCCAGCCAGCCGAAGAAATTGCCCAAGGAGCTGGGTGGATGGTTGCAGATGGGGTGATGCAGAATGTCAGCGCGATTATGAGCGTTCACGTTTTCCCTTCTATTTCGGCGGGATCGGTGGGAATTCGTTACGGTGCTTTGACAGCAGCCGCAGACGATCTGGAGATTATTATTAAAGGCGAATCTGGGCATGGGGCGCGTCCTCATGAGGCAGTTGATGCAATTTGGATTGCGGCGCAAGCGATCGCTTCTCTTCAGCAAGCGATTAGCCGCACACAGAACCCGTTGCGCCCGGTCGTCCTAACGATTGGTAAAATCGAGGGCGGACGCGCCCCAAATGTGATTGCCGACCATGTGCGATTATTGGGAACTGTGCGATCGCTGCATCCGGAAACTCATGCCACCTTACCCCAGTGGATCGAGCAGATTGTCTGCAATATCTGTAAAACTTACGGTGCTACCTGCGAAGTCAACTATCGCCGGGGAGTCCCTTCTGTGCAAAATGACTCAGCGCTAACTCAGATGGTGGAAACAGCTGCAAAAGAAGCGTGGGGAAGTGATCGCGTCCAAATTTTACTAGAACCCTCTCTCGGTGCGGAAGACTTTTCGATGTATCTGGAACACGCTCCCGGTACAATGTTTCGACTAGGCGTGGGATACCCGGACAGAAAAAACTACCCGCTGCACCATCCCCAATTTGAGGTGGATGAATCTGCCATTATTACTGGCGTCGTTACCCTCGCCTATGCTGTCTGTAAATATTGGCAGCATCGCTAAAAGCATTTGAATTCCCTCGATTTTCTAACTCCAGAAGGATAAGTCTCTGGAGTAAATCTCAGTATGCTGCAAATAATACAACTTAAAATTCAAAACTACTTATGGCCTCACCCACACCTCTCAAAGGTTTAGAGCTGGTTGATTGTGCTAAAGCAAATGCAAAACAGGGAGTTGAAACTGCGGCTCATCTGTCAGGCTATGGTGAGGATTTAGGCACCTTTAAGCGAGAACTCAAGAAAGCTTGTGAAGATATGGGCGTCACTTTCCATGAGTTGAGTGATTTGATTACCGATCAAGACTCTTTAATGAGTATGGAAGGGGAAATTGTTGCTCCTGATACAGCAACAGAATTGTAGACGCGAAATTTCATCCGCAACGTTTAATTTTACGTATATCAAATTCGTTTGATTCACCATCATTTGAAAGCTCATCCCCAAACCCTCTTTGTCAGCGGCGAGGGAAAAGCGAAGCCGCAGGAATTATGGTTCTATACCCTTTCAGGACGCTACGCCGACAAGAATGCACTGGTTGCTCAAGCGGATTTGATATCACCTTCTCATAACTTCCTGATTCAACTGAATACCCAGTTACTCGCTTCTACAACTTCAAAATTAGCCGCGCCAAATTAAAGTAAATCAGTACGCCCAATACATCAACTGCCGTTGTAATAAACGGTGCTGACATCAAAGCCGGATCTAACCCGACAGCGCGGAAAATGAACGGAAGACCGGAACCAGCAACTGATGCCAAAACCGAGATAGCCACCAAACTAATCCCTACAGCCAGCGAGACTGACCAATCTCCATTCAGGAGCCAGAAAGCCCATAACGTTGCCACGGTGCCTAACATCACTCCCAGGAGTGCCCCAGCGATCGCTTCTCGCATTACCACCTGTGCTGGCCCCATTTCTCGAAGTTCTTCGGTATTTAAGCCCCGAATCACGACTGTCGAGGATTGAGAACCGACATTCCCGCCAGTGCCAGTTAACAAGGGAATAAACGCCGCCAGCGATACCACTTGCCGAAGAATTTCCTCTTCCGCTTTGATAATCGTGCCGGTGACAGTATTAGTTAGTAGCAAGACAAACAACCAGACGACACGCTTGCGAGCTACCGTGAGTAAATCCGTCTGGAAATAATTGTCGCCCCCCGACTGGAGACCGCCCTGTTTGTAAATATCCTCTGTCGTTTCTTGTTCGATGATGTCAATCACGTCATCAACGGTGACAATGCCCACCAAACGCTTTTCCCGGTCTACCACCGGGACAGCGAGAAAGTCATAGCGCCCGATCAGCCGCGCCACTTCTTCCTGGTCATCGCTGGTATAAACGCATACTACATCACGGGTCATAATGTCCCCAATCTTCTGATCGGGATTGGCGATTACCAAATCGCGTAAGGATAAAATGCCCGACAAGTGACGAGCAGCATCCGTAATATAAAGGTAATAAATAATCTCAGTAGCATGGGCTAAACTGCGAATTCGCTCCAGCGTTTCCGCCACCGTCATGTTTTCTTTCAAAGAGATATACTCTGGTGTCATCAATCGTCCAGCAGTACCAGCCTCGTAACCCAACAACTGAGCTGTCGCTTGGCGTTCGGTGGGGGTGAGCTGTTCGAGCAGACGACGGACAACGGTAGCGGGCAGTTCGTCAAAAAGTCGTGCCCGGTCATCAGGGGACATTTTATCAACAATGTCCAGAACTTCCTGCCGCCGGAATTCCTCAATCAGCGCCTGCTGCACGCTAGAGTCGAGATATTCATAAACTTCAATCGCCTCGTCCTTGGAGAGCAAGCGAAAGGCGATCGCTTGCATCGCCTCTGGCAACCCTTCAATGGCTTCTGCAATGTCCGCCGGTTGCACCGGGACGAGGATTGCTTTTGCCCCCTGAAGGTCTTCCGCCTCAAGCAGCATTTGCAGCTGCATTCGGACGAGCTGCCGGAGTTCGCTGCGCGAGACTGTCTGGAAAGGAGTATTGGTGTCAGTCAAGGTAGACCCTCTTAATCCAGTGTTAAGTTTGTTGCTGCTTTTAGTCTAAAGGGCATTGGTACGGTTGTTTTCGTGGGATTTAAGAGTAAATGCAGCACCAATGAGAGCCAACCGCCCTACTTAATCAATTGTTGATATTTTTCCTGCACCAGTCTAGTCTCCAAGGATCGAGATTGAAGGCTCTGGGAATGGTGTGTGCTAAGCAGTCATAGGGTTTTTTCTACCGCCCGCTCCGAGCCAGAAGCGTGCCTAGCTGAACGCTAATAATTCCAAATATGGCGCTACCTGCCCAGTAAATACCGGCGGCGGCATAACTGCGATCGCGCAGTAGAATAGATGTTTCTAACCCATAAGTGGAGAAAGTTGTGTAAGCTCCTAAAAAGCCGGTCGTTACCATCAATCGCACATCTAGAGGAATATTCGCTACCCGTTCTAAGGCGAGAGTGACAAAAAAACCCATCCCAAAGCAACCTGTAAGGTTGATAAAAAAGGTGCCGTAGGGAAAGCTGGTGCCGAAGCGTTGGGCAAACCAGAGGGTGAGATAGTAGCGACTCAATGCTCCAGCGATCGCTCCTAAACTGATGGCAATGGGATGACGAATCGCGGGGTCTTGGAGCATTTAACTTGAAAATTAGACTCTCGGACTGGGGAATGAAGGGTCTCCAATCCAGCGATTTCTTATAGGAGGTTAGGTTTGTTAACCCGTACCTTTGCTATCGCTTTTTGCCTTAACCCTCTGAAATTATACCGATAGGCTGAAGGAAATATACTACAGAAATGCTATTTCTGATATAGCCCTTTATTTAAGCAGATGCCTTCAACGAGAGCAAGCGGAGTGAATCAGTTTAAAACCGTTGCCTAATTAGGTCTGTTTAGTGCGCCAATCATTACCGTCAGCTACTGGTTCATTGGTGGTTAGACAGGTGCCTTGGTAGGGATTGCTTTAGTAGCTGTGACGAACTTACGAACTCTACCATATCTACAATCGCGACACGTTAACTCAAGCCGTTGCTGTCACAATTGGTCGTGCGATCGCGTTTCTTGCCCCAATGGTTAGCTACCGCTGATGATTTATTGGTCTGTACTAGCATTTCTTCAATTTTCCGGTTTGTGAAATTAGTAGCCGAACCTTACTAAAAGCTAATCTTTTTCACTCAAAACTCTACTCATGAGATGTAGCCATGAATACAGAAGTCCCTAATAATACAGAAACCGCCATAACAGTTAGCCCGGAGACAAAGGCTATCGTTGATGAAAATATGGCAGGCGAATCCGAAGATTTGAAGCGTGAAACGATGGCGCTAATTGACGCCATTAAAAAACGGGCGCAGGTAGAAACAAAATCTGCTACCGAATATACTCGCGATGCCTATCTCAATGCAGTGAAACAAGCACGGGAGAAGATTGAACAGGATAAGTTGTTCGATCCAGAGCGAATTTCATACTCGATTAAACTCATTCAAATGGATGCAGAGAAGAACTGGGAGTCCATCGTGAAGGAAGTGTCAACTTTAGGCGATCGCCTTGCCGAAGCTGCTAAAGCGGCTTGGGATGTCCTGACAGCTCCTCGCACCCCTTCTTGATGTTGAAACAGTAATCACGCGCAACCACGCGCTGATATAAAACAGGGGCACTCAGCTAGCTGGGTGCCTTTCTAATTTTTTAATTCTAAATTCGGATAGCCTAATCTAGTCAGGCATTACCAGCAAGCTTTAGAATTTCACTGACAATAACAGGGTTTACTTCAGATGATTAACAAATATTGATTACTTAAATCTTGGCTGCGATTGGATAGGGTACTTTTATGAAAATTGCAACTCACAACAGATTGCTTGTCGCGGTTGCCAGCCTTCTGTTTGGATTAGCGATCGCTCTAATTTCTGGATGTGAAGCCATCTCAAATTTTCGGACTTCTCAAGTTAATTTTGATGCAACTGAGGGACAAGCCCGTAATTCGCAAATAGTCATCCCGCTTAAATTTAGCTGGGCTGATTCATTTTCAGAAGAGCTAGCAGCAGTCAAAATAGACGGCAAATGGGGCTATCTTGATAATAAAGGCAACTTCGCAATCAAACCTCAATTTGATAATGCCGAATCTTTTTTCCAAGGGTTAGCGGCTATCAAACTAAAGAACAAGTGGGGCTATATCAACAAGAGTGGCAACTTAGTCATTAAACCAAAATATGATTTGGCTAAGAATTTTTCTCAAGGGCTGGCAGCGGTAAAGATAGATGGAAAGTGGGGATATATTGATAAGAAAGGGAACTTGGTAATTAACCCAAAATTTGATTTTGCTGAATCTTTTTCTATAAGCGATCGCACTGCGTTAGCGCTGGCGGCGGTAGAAATCGGTAAAAAGTGGGGCTATATCGGCAAGAAAGGCAACTTCGCCATTCAGCCCCAGTTTGATGTTGCCGAATCTTTTTCTATAAGCGATCGCAGTGAATCAGCCCTAGGACTCGCGCCAGTCAAAAAAGACAACAAATGGGGCTATATCGATAATCGGGGAGACGTTATTGTTCCGTTGGAATTTGAGGAAGCTAAGTTTTTTTCGGAAGGACTAGCAGTGATATCCAGTAATAATAAGTGGGGCTATATTGACAAAATGGGATATCTTGTTATTCCACTCCAATTTGATTGGGCTGGGGACTTTTCTCAAGGGCTGGCGGGCATAACGATAGACACTAAGGTAGGCTATATTGACAAGGCAAGCAATGTTGTCATTCCCCCACAATTTGATAATATTTATAACTTTTCAGAAGACCTAGCAGCGGTAAAGAACGGCGACAAATGGGGCTATATCAATAAGAGTGGCAAATTCGTAATTAAACCCCAATTTGATAGCGCTCAATCTTTTTCGCAAGGGCTAGCAAAAGTTAAGATTGGCAATAAATATGGCTATATCCGCAAACCTCTTCCATAAGTTCTCATTTCTGAAGACATAGAAGAATTGAGAGTCAGTGGTCGCGGAAACTTCAGCAGGATGAAGCGAGAGCCTGGTGAGGATTTCCCCGGCTCTCGTTGCCTTTATCGGAGTGTATTTGCAAGGAAACCTATAACACGCCTTTAGAACTGGGGATCGTACCGCCACGACGGGGATCAACTTCGATTGCCATGCGGAGCGATCGCGCAAACGCTTTGAACGTCGCTTCAATAATGTGGTGCGAATTAATTCCATCTAGTTGGCGAATGTGCAGCGTCATCTGGCTGTGATTGACCAACGCCACAAAAAATTCCCGCACCAGCTGGGTGTCATAAGTCCCGACTCGCTGAGTCGGAATCTCTAAGCCATAGCTCAGATGAGGACGTCCGGAAAAATCTAACGCTACCTGAACCAACGCTTCATCGAGAGGGGCGAGGAAATTCCCAAATCGGACAATTCCTTTGCGATCGCCCAGTGCTTGATGCAACGCCATTCCTAGGGTAATTCCCACATCTTCATTGGTATGGTGGTCATCAATTTCCAAGTCTCCCGTCGCGGCTACATCCAAATCAATCAGGCTGTGAGAGGCGATTTGATGCAGCATATGGTCTAAAAACGGAATGCCGGTTTTGGCATTGCAAGTGCCATTCCCGTCTAATTTGACGGTGACGATAACATCCGTTTCGCCCGTCTTGCGGGGAACCCTTGCCATGCGAGGAGACAAAAGCTGTTCAATGCTTGGAGAAGGTGGAAATTGGCGATCGCGTGCCTGCATCGCAGATGCTCACTCAAGAAAATAAAGTTAAGTTTATTATCCTACGTTACTGAGCATCTGGGAGACGCGAAAGCCTTTAAAATGCAAAATTAAAAATTAAAAATTAGCAGAATCTTTGCTTTTTAATTTTTAATTTTTAATGTTTGATTCTTTTTACATCCCCATAATCTCGTATCCCGCATCGACATACAGCACCTGACCTGTAATGCCACTTGCCAAATCGCTACACAAGAAAGCAGCCGCATTTCCCACTTCTTTCTGAGTTACAGTGCGTCGCAGCGGTGCCACTTCCTCAACGTGATGGATCATATCCAGAATGCCACCTACCGCCGACGATGCCAAAGTACGGATGGGACCCGCCGAAATTGCATTCACGCGAATATTCTGCGGTCCTAATTCAGATGCCAGGTAACGGACACTCATTTCCAGTCCAGACTTGGCAATTCCCATCACGTTGTAGTTGGGGATCACCTTAACGCCGCCTAGATAAGTCAGCGTGACAATGCTGCCACCTTCTGTCATCAGTGGTTTTGCTGACCCAGCAAGTTGTACCAGCGAATAGGTACTAATTTCTAGAGCTTGGGTGAAGCCAGCACGAGTAGTGGTACTAAAATCACCTGATAAATCTTCCTTGTTCGCAAAAGCAAGACAATGGATCAGGATGTCTAGCTTGCCCCACTTATCGCGGATGGCGTCAAATGTAGACTGAATTTGGGTCTCATTCTGGACATCGCAGGGTAAAAATAAGCTGGGGTTGAGGGGTTCTACCAACTCTGCCACTTTTTTTTCAAAGCGGCCTCGGTCGTCTGGCAGGTAAGTCACTCCTAGATTCGCACCCGCTTGGTGCAGTTGCTGAGCAATCCCCCAGGCGATCGATCGATTGTTGGCAATGCCGGTGACAAGGGCGTTTTTTCCGGTTAAATCTAGCATAAATGTCGATTTTGAAGGCAATATTAGAGGATATCCGATTTAGGGGAGTATTCAAGATCGCGATCGCCCGGAGCAAGGCTGTCTAGTACGGGTAAGGAGCGTGCCTCCTTACTCACCATGCATCCCACCCGATAGCGCAGATACTGTCAAGATATCAACATTTTCCGTCATAATCTTACTTGCCTTGAGCAGGGAGAGAACTAAAGAAGGTAGCCGGGGAAACTACTTTAAAATTTTGTATCAAATAGCACAAAAACCGCTTGGAAGTCAGTTTATCTGTGTCTAATGTCAGAAAACTCTCATAGTTGTTTTGCTATGGTTAAAGTTCCTCCGACAGAAAGTTGCAGAAGTCTGTAGGGCAGCATTTAGGAAAAAGGAAGTGGCAGTGACGCAAGATAGACCGCTAGCAGCTGTGTTCCGTCAACTGGGAGGTGGGGCGTTTCCACCCGTGGTGGAAACTTTTGAGCGGGGCAAGACGATCTTTTTCCCAGGAGACCCGGCTGAACGGGTATACTTTTTGCTCAAAGGTGCAGTAAAGCTGTCTCGCGTGTATGAAGCTGGGGAAGAAATTACCGTGGCGCTGCTGCGAGAAAACAGCGTTTTTGGAGTACTGTCCTTAATTACAGGGCATCGTTCGGATCGGTTTTATCACGCTGTAGCATTTACGCCAGTGGAGCTGCTTTCGGCACCGATCGATCAGGTAGAGCAATCGCTCAAGGATAATCCGGAGCTATCGATGTTGATGCTGCGAGGGCTTTCTTCGCGCATTTTGCAAACAGAAATGATGATTGAGACATTAGCTCACCGAGATATGGGATCGCGCTTGGTGAGTTTTCTATTGATTCTGTGCCGTGATTTTGGCGTTCCTACCGCCAATGGAATTACGATCGATCTGAAGCTTTCTCATCAAGCGATCGCTGAAGCAATTGGCTCCACTAGGGTAACAGTCACCCGCTTACTGGGAGATTTGCGGGAGGAAAAAATGATTTCTATCCACAAGAAAAAAATTACGGTACACAACCCAGTTACACTGAGTCAGCAGTTTACTTGAAAACAGCTAGAGGCTTTGGTCAGGTTGTCGGTTAGGTTGTCGGTTAAAACGGCATGGTAGCGCGAGCAAGTTATCAAGTTTTAACATTTAGTCGGGAGTTCAGTTAAAAGGTCTCAGGTTTTAAGCGGATAGTTTTCAACCTTGCAACCTTTAACCTTTCCGATTTCACCTTCGATCTTTAATTCCTGTTAACCCTTTCTCTAGCCTGCGATGCGATAGGCTGTAACTGGAATGACTGTAGCAGACAATGACCGACAGTGCGCTCTTCCTGATTTTGTCTATTTTAGTGTTGGGAAGCGTCATCGCAACGGTAGGCGATCGCATTGGCACGCGCGTGGGAAAAGCACGCCTGTCGTTGTTCAATCTGCGTCCCCGCAAAACAGCTGTTTTAGTAACGATTCTAACGGGACTAACGATTTCTGCCTCAACACTGACAATCATCTTTGCGACAAGCGAACAATTGCGGATTGGAGTTTTTAGACTCCAAGAAGTGCAGAAAAAACTCAAGACAGCAAGTAAGGATATTGCTAAAGCGAACGAGCAGAAACGGAAAACCGAAAGCGAACTTGCTAAAACCGCCGCCCAAAAAGAGCAAGTAGAGAAGGAACTCGCTCAAGCTCGCACCCAGCAATCTGTCGCTCAGCAGCGCTTAGATGCGATTAATCGATCTTTGGCAGCTGCGCTGGCTAAACAAGGCCAGACGGAGGCGCAACTAAATCAGACTCAAAGCGAACTGACCCGGGTTGCCAGCAGCTTTCAGCAAACCCAAAAACAGCTTACATCTGTCTCAGGGCAAGCCAAGACGCTACGTTCCGAAATCCAACAACTTCAAGCAGAACGCCAAGAATTGCTCCAGCAGCGAAATCAAGTCAGAGCTGAAATTACTGAATTCAAAGCGAAAGTGACTCAGCGCGACCAAAAAATTGCCCAGCAAGACCGAGCAATTAGCCAACGCGATGAGCAAATTCTCAAGCGGGATCAAGCCCTTGTCGAACTTGATGAGAAACTTGCTGCCTTTCGGAAGAGCCTGAGCGATCGCGATGAGCAAATTGCCCAGCGAGACAAAGCCTTATCTCTACTTGACAACAAAATTTCTCAACGAGATGAGGTGATTGCCCAGCGAGAAAATCGCCTTAAAGAACTCGAAAAACAACAAGCTTCCCTAGAGCAGGAAGTGGCAACCTTAGAACAGTATTACCAGTCTTATCAAACTTTGCGTCAGGGTAGTCTGGCACTGCTGCGCGGTCAGGTTCTGGCGGCTGGCGTTTTTCGTATTGTCGAGCCAGCCGCAGCCCGACAGGTCATCGAGCAGCTGTTACGGGAAGCGAATCGGACAGCGATTAAAGCGACCCAACCCGGTCTCAACAAGGTGGCGAACGAGCGGGTCGTGCAAATTACAGAGGCACAGGTAGAGCAACTGATCAACCAGATTCAGGATGGTCGAAACTATGTAGTCCGAGTTTTTTCGGCAGGGAACTATGTCCAGGGAGAAAAGCAGGTACAAGTCTTTGCAGACGCCGCACCCAATCAAGTTGTATTCCGCACTGGTGAAGTCGTAGCAACGACATCTGCCGATCCTTCAAACATGACCGACCAACAAATTCGGCAGCGGATTGACCTGCTGCTTGGAGCATCCCAGTTCCGAGCCACTCGCGCGGGGATTTTGGGCGATACAGTTCAGGTTGGCGACAATCGAATTGTTAGCTTGATTCGGTTTATCGAGCAGTTGAAAAAGCACAATAAGCCGATTTCTCTGAAAGCGGTCGTGGCAGAGGACGCCTATATTGCCGGACCCATGAAATTAAATTTGGAGGCAGTTGAAGACGGAGAAGTTGTGGTGAGGATGTAATTTATTAGTCATGAGTGATGAGATGATGACTAATGGCAATTAACCATTCGTAAATTAGCAATTAGCCAATTCAGATGATTTTAGGGTTCGATCCAGGGCGCGATAAGTGTGGTTTAGCCGTAGTGGGGAAAGACAATTCTCTGCATTACCACCAGGTTGTACCAGCAGAAGCAGCGATCGCAACGATCCTTGACTTATGTGAAGAGTACCCAATTGATACTCTGGTGATGGGCGATCAAACCACTTCCAAAAGTTGGAAAAAGAAACTTCAGCAATTCCCAACGTTGGTGCCGATTGTCCTGGTAGATGAGCGCTACAGTACATTGGAAGCACGCGATCGCTATTGGCAAATGTACCCTCCCCAAGGTTTAGGACGCCTGATTCCCCAAGGGATGCGGAGTCTACCCCGACCAATCGATGACATTGTTGCCATCCTCCTCATCGAAAGATACATGAAGCAACGAGAGACGAGGAACTAGGAAACTCTGTCATTCTTAACTTTCTTAATTTAAACTGAACTCAAAACTCAAAACTTTTAAAGTTCCGCCCGGATCGTAAACGCATAGTCCCCTCCAGGCTCTAGCTGGTAATCTTTCTGTTCTAAAAATCGACCCAGAGGTTCCTGAATTAAAGCGCGTCCCAAAGAGGGTGTCACCGACAATTGACCCTGTCGGAAACACCACTGGAACTGCCATTCATATTCCGCCGCCGTGACTTCCCCTGCCAGAAAGCCCCGTTGCCAGGAAAGATGGGTAATTCGGACGTGGGCAGTAGTTTGAGGTAAACGCTTAGAACTCACAATCGCTGTGCCGATCAAATACCTTCATTCAGCAACAATACTAAACTTATTGCGATCGCCTTCGAGATAACATCATTCTCACAGCTGATACTGAGCTGGCACGAACCGAGTAAAAATATCCCTCTGGATATGGAAAGTGCCAGACTAGATCGGTATTGACTAGGATGAAAGAAGAGTAACATCTGAGCAAAAAAGGTGCAATTTTGAGTCGTTTATCGTCTGACCGAACCCCAAATGCCAGCCAGTTCCCTTCACAAACCCCGGACGCGACAGATTTGGATCGGGAACTAGATAACGCCATTTTGAGCTTTGATGACATCCAAGCAGAACTGAATTACAAAAAGGCGCAAAATGCTCTGCGAGACTTGGTAGATAACCTGGATCTCACTCCTCAAGAGCGGACGGGACTGGAATCCGAGATTAATGATTTGGCAACGATGCTGGAGAAGTTAGATCGATCGGTCGTCCAGATTGCCGCCTTTGGGATGGTGGGACGGGGTAAATCTTCAGTACTGAACGCCTTATTAGGTCAGAACGTGTTTGAAACGGGACCGCTTCATGGCGTCACCCGCACCCATCAAGGTGCCAGCTGGCAACTGACTCAGGAGAATGAGACGGGAAGCGTCAGCGATATCCTACGAGTCACGCTGCCGAGTGCGGGCAATTCCCAAATCGAGCTAATTGACACCCCTGGAATTGACGAAGTAGACGGAGAAACCCGCGAAACCTTAGCCAGACAAGTTGCCAGACAAGCAGACTTGCTGCTGTTTGTCATTTCGGGCGACATGAACAAGGTGGAATACGAGGCACTATCGCAATTGCGGGAAGTCGGTAAACCGATGTTGCTGGTATTTAACAAAATTGACCAGTATCCGGATGCCGACCGGATGGCGATTTACCGCAAAATTCGGGATGAACGGGTGCGGGAATTGCTCTCACCGGATGAAATTGTGATGGTTGCTGCCTCTCCCCTGGTGGCGCAGGCGGTTCGTCGTCCTGACGGAACAAGGGCAGTGCAGCGACGACCAGGATCGCCGCAAGTCCTGGATTTGAAGCTGAAAATTTTGGAAATTTTGCACCGGGAAGGCAAGGCTTTGGTAGCGCTCAACACCATGCTGTATGCCGATGATGTGAACGAACAGATGATTGCTAGGAAGATGCAGATTCGCGATGAAAGTGCGAATCAGATTATCTGGAAAGGGGTGATGACGAAGGCAGTTGCGATCGCACTCAACCCAGTTACGGTTGTCGATCTCCTCAGCGGTGCCGTTATCGATGTGGCAATGATTCTCACTTTATCTAAACTCTACGGCATCCCCATGACCCAACCTGGAGCGGTGGGACTGCTACAAAAAATTGCCATCAGTATGGGTGGAATTAGCGCTAGCGAACTTTTGGCAACTTTGGGACTGAGTTCTCTGAAAAGTCTCTTAGGACTCTCCGCACCCGCAACGGGTGGAGTGTCTTTAGGTCCCTATCTATCAGTTGCTGTGACTCAGGCAGGTGTTTCTGGGGTTTCTTCTTATGGGATTGGACAAGTCACTAAAACTTACTTGGCGAATGGAGCTTCCTGGGGTCCCGATGGCCCAAAAGCCGTGGTGAGTCGCATTCTGACTTCGCTGGATGAAGCCTCAATTTTGAATCGGATTAAGAATGAGTTGAGTGCAAAATTAGTAAGTTAAAACAAGCGATCGCTATTTTTGAAAACAAGTGATCGCTATTTTTGAAAACAAGCGATCGCTTGTTTTTTCGGTAGTGGTAAACAGGTAGTGATATTCAATGCTCAAAGCCTTGTACGGTAGGGGGTGAAAGTGGATTTATCACTACTGATTCTATACCACTACCGTTTTTTCTTCCTTGATATTTATCTAATTCAACTTGCAAAATCATCAACCACTGAAAATGATATTTTGTTTTTTTTTAACTCATTATCCTTATAGCAAACTACTTGTTTTGTATATATTAAAGTCGTTTACTAGCACCCTGAAAACTGCTAGGAAGAGGTGCAAGAGATTTTTTTAAAATATATTTACAAATTATCTTTTACAACATCTAGCCTATCAGGTATTTCTTTTAATTCATATTATGGTAGTTTTACAACCAGTAAGTTTTGATAGATTCCCGATTTTCACAATTGCTTATTCGCAAAATGAAATATAGTTCTCTATTAGAAGATATTAACCAAGCTTTCTCAGGCTTAAAAAAACCGTTACTCATCCCTATTCTTCCAGAAAAAGGAGTGCTTGAAGGTGAATATTTAGCGATTCAGCAAGATTTTGGTGAATTTTCCAAAAATGAAATGAGCGACGAGCAATGTTCAATGATGATTTGTGATGCTTGGCTTATTTCAGATGAAGCTTTGTGTTACTTTCTCCCCAGACTAGCCAGAAGTGTCTTGCAAAACAGAGGTTTTGAAGACTTTCTTTACAGACGGATTGAAAAAATTAATGAAACCTTGCTAAATCAAAAGCAAAAAATGATACTTAATCGCCTGATTTTTACTCTTAAAGATATTGAAAAGGAATTAGAAATAGAGGAAAAGCAAGAATTAGAAGAGTCTTGGAAAGACTGGGAAGAATCTTTGCTGCAAAGCGAGAATATAAATGAAAAACTCTTATTGGCTATCGCTAGAAATAATATTGATAATGTCAAAAAGCTAATTAGCCAAGGGGCTAACATACAGGAAAGAGACAAACAGGGAAATTCACCCCTAGACATTGCCAACTACAAAGGATACATCAAGATAATTGATTTGCTCAAGCAAGCAGGTGCTAAGGAATGATGGTGCGTGAGGAACATTTGAAAAGGGCGGACACGGATGCCCACCCTACTTTAACTGACCGAGAAAATTTGTGATTAGCGAGGCGTTTTATCTTCTTTAAAGGATGCCAGCCATTCGCGGACTTGCCCAGCTGCAACATCGCGGCTACCCAGACCGAAAGCAAGCGCGATCGCGACTGCGATCGCTCCTAGCAACAAACCAAAAGCTAAGTTAACGATATCGCTAGCAATTCCCATCTGTTGCAGCGCCATTGCTGAAACCAGGGCGATAATCGCAATCCGAGCAGTTTGTCCAAGTATCCGCGATTGGCGAGTACCGGAGCTGGTAATCAAGTTAAAGGCGAGGTTCGCAAGATATAGACCAATCGCAAACACCACCAAACCGGCGAGAATGCGACCTAATATCACCACAATGCCGCTGACCAACAGAGTCAACGCCGGAATTTGCAGAATATTGGTTGCTGCCACTGTCGCAAACAGCATGATGCCAACCAATACCACAATCCCGGCGAGTTCTGACGGGGTGCGGGTGGGAGGCGTGGGTTGCTGAAGGACGGTGTCTTGTCCTGTAGGCGGTCTTTGTGCCTCTGGAGCCGCAGGTAGAATTGGCGTGGCGCGGGTGTAGGGTCTAGGTTGGAGTCCCAGCCAGTAGAAAATATTGTTGAATCCGACGCTGGTAAGGATGTTGGTGACTAACTCGGCAACAAAGTGTCCAACCACATAAGCGAGACCTAGAATCAACGCTGCTGTAAAGATTAGCGGAATCGCGTTGAGAATTTGGGTCAACATGGCGATCGCCGGAACCGAAATTGCCGCAATTCCCAAAGCATTGAGAGCAGCGATCGCGGTCGGGATTAAAATCAGGACAAAAACAATTGTCCCGATTAGCCAAGAGAGCGTCTGTCCGCCGGTTGCCCGTGAAATTCCAAACCTCGCTCCCAACCGATCCGTGCCGGTTGCTGTCAGCAGATTTGTGACAATCCGCCGCACGACCTGCGCCAGTAACCAGCCTGCTGCACCGATGACGATAGCCGTCAAAATGTTGGGTACAGCTGCCAAAATTTGATTTAGCAGGTTATTAACCGGACCAAGTGCCTGCTGTAGCTGTAGGGCATCTAAGATCAGCGGCAGAAATAGCAAAAAGATAAACCAGTACAGAGCATTCCCTAAGGTATCGCTCAGAGAATACTGGTTTGTTCTTGGCGTCGTACCCCCTGGCGTCGTACCCCCTGGCGTCGTACCCCCTGGCGTCGTACCCCCCGGTGTCGGACCTCCCGTTTGCTCGCCCAAACGTTCGTCTAACCGCAGCGCCCGCAGTCCCCGCGTCACCACTAGCTTTGTCAAAGTTGCCAGTACCCAGGCAATTCCTAAAAGAATCGCTGCACTGACCAGTTTGGGGATGAACTGGGTGACTTGCTCTAACAGAGTGTTAAGAGGACCAGCAACCGCTGTTAGTTTTAGAGTCTGTAAACTAGCAACGATGGCAAAGAGCATAATCAGCCAAAACACCACGCTGGAGATCCATTTCTCCACAGGCGGCCCATCTTCAGCACCTTGGCGACCTGTAATCCACGCTGCTAAACGATTATCGATGTCCGTACGATTCAGCAGTCCTCGCACCGCCGCCGCCGCCAGGGAAGCTACGATCAAGCCAACGACTAACGCTAGGATCGCCTTAATCAGATCCACTAGCGAACTGCCTAGATTCAGTCCAAGGTTTGAAAAAATATTGTCAAACGCAAAATTATTGGTTGCCGGAGCGGTTTCAGCCGCCGGTACGGGTGTACTCTGCGCTAACAACCCGTTCAACCTGAGTGGCACCTCTCGAAAGAGAGTGAGTGTAATTCCTTGCCAAGTTCCATTCATGGTGTTCTGAGTTAACGTCGGATGGGCAAATATACAAAAGTTACGCTGCTTAGCAGGAATGCCAAGACTTATCCTACGCTGATAAATTCTCTAGCCACTGCATTGGAGAATATAAAGCCGACTAAAACAGGATGAGATAGATATAGACCAGCAACCTAAGTTTTTAATCTATCTTTATAGATAAATAAGCCAAAAAAGTCGAATATTTGCGGTTTTTAGCGGTGCTTCCCGATTTGCGTTTGTGTAGCGTTCACTCCCAGTAAGCTGTATAGTATGTCCCCTATTGAAGTATTTGAGCAATCTATCCAAATCAATGCCAGTGCAACGGTGGTTGAGCGCTGCATTACCGACAATGCCTTGATGCATCGATGGCTGAATCCGGCGTTGCGGTGTGAACCCGTCGGAGAGTGGCGAACGGATGTGGGGAGTCAAAGTCGGTTTATTATTCAAATTCCCCTATTGCAACCGACTCTCGAAACGGTGGTTGTGGAGCGAGAACCGGGGCTAATTGTGTGGGGATTTGAAGGATTTTTTAAAGGACGCGATCGCTGGGAATGTCAGTCAGAGGCAATGGGAAAGGGCACGCGCCTGCTGAATCGCTTCGAGTTTGAAATTCCCAGTCCTTTAGTGCGTTGGGGTTTTAATACCTTCGCCGCCGCCTTAACCAAAGCCGATATGCAAGCTCAATTGCGACGTCTCAAACGAATCGCAGAAGAGATGGATCGCGAATAAGTAGCGAATAACTAATAGATATCGTGTTCGATTTGTGTCAGTAACTGGCGAATCACCCCAGCATCCTCCGCATTGGGAAGTATCGCCAGATAAATGTTTAAATCTTGGGATGCCTCTGACCAGCGACCCATTTGGAAGTAGAGAAGACCGCGATCGCGCAATTCCATCGGTGCGTCTGGGAACAACAGCAAAATCCGTTCCACTGTGGCGAGTGCTTTTTGCAACTCCTGGCGGTTCAGGTAAATCATTTTCAGATTTGTCAGCATCCGCGTCAAAAAGCGCCGAGAACTCACGGGTTCTACAAAAGTCGCTTGCAGTTGCACAGATTGCTGGTAAATCTTTGCAAGTCTATCTCTGCAATCTTGCTCAAACAGAATCTCGCCGCGATGGAAGGCGTCCACAAAGATTCCCACATCCTCAAACTGCGGGCGAATCAGGAAATGCCCCGGCATCCCCACCCCAACCATCGGAAAATCAATGCGTCGTGCAATTTCTAAATAAACTAGCGCTAGGGCGATCGGGATGCCAGTGCGCCGATCGATTACATCATTTAAAAAGCTATTGCGGGGATCGTAATAGTTCTCGTTATTTCCAGTAAAACCTAAGTCGTCGTAAAGATACTGATTGATAGTTTGAATCACCCGCAGGGGATATCGTTGGGCAGGTAGGCGTTCTTGTATCTCCGCTGCCATTGTATCGAGGGCATTGAGGTATTCATCCGGGTCGAGGTCTGGATATTCTTCCTGAGCAATGTCCAGAGCAGCTTTTGCCAGATTAATTTGCTCATCTGGCTGATTAATTTCCTGATAAAAGGATAGGCGACCCAGTGGCAAGTTCATGGCAATTCAATTGTTTAGCGAAACTCTTCCTCTGATTGTAGAAAACAACGTGCTATCTCGCTTGTAACTAAAGGATAATTAGTAACTTAGCTGTGCTAGCCATCTAACTACAAATCGGTGAGCAGCCTTGCCTTTCTAAGAATAAATGTTAGTACGGTTTCTTCCCTAGAAATAATCTCTGCGGCAATTTCCATTCCTGGTTGAATCGGATAGGGGCGATCGCCTTTGAGCAGATTTATTTTTTCTGGCTGGATGGTTACTTCGTAGGAGGGCGGAACCGCAGGAGCGTTGGCGTTATTATTTTCAGGCGCGATCGCATCGGGTGCGATCGCACTCACTTTTCCGGAGAGAGTTCCATAATCGGGATAGGGATAGGCAGAAACCCGCATCTGTACCTTTTGCCCAACCGCCACTTTCCCGATATCCTGAGCCGCTACCCGCGCTTTCACGATGAGTGGCGTGTTGCTGGGAGCAATTTGAGCAATTGGTTCGGCTGCACGCACCACCTGAGAGGCATTTCGCAGTTCTAGTTTGAGGATGGTGCCAGATGCTGGAGCACGAATCACGCTTTTTTGCAGTTCCATCCCGATTTGTTTGAGTTCGCGGGTGTCGCTGTTGAGTTGATTTTGAATTTCAATTTGACGCTGAATCAGGGTTTTTCGTTCTTTGTTCAATGTTGCTAAGGTAGATTCACCCGTTGCTCTTTCTTGAGCGATTCGTTCGTTAGCAATTACTACGGGTGCGGCACTGGGATTAAGCATGGCTTTTGCCCGTTGTAGTCTCGCTTGCGCGGCTTTGAAAGCTTCTTCTTTTTCCTTGATTTGCAGTTGAGCGATCGCGCCCGTATTTGCTAGCTGTTGATATTGATTCATCTGCGCCCTTGCTAAATCCACAGATGCCTGTGCTTCTTGCACTTCTGCCTTAGTTATGATTTCCTTCTCTTGATAGTCTCGTTGGTTACGACCTAGATCCGCTTGAGAAACGGCAATGTTGCGATTCATCAAGTTCCACTCTGCCTTTTGCTGGCTGTCAAGGGCACTGATTTGAGCTGCGATTTGACTCAGTTGCTGTTGGTTATTCTGGATATTTCCTTGCAGTTGGCTTTTTTTCGTCTGGAGTTGGGAATTATCCAAGATAGCGATCGCATCCCCTTGTTTCACGACCTGATTTTCTTTCACAGAGATGCTTTTAATCGTTCCTTCTGTTGCAGCTTGTACGATTCGCAGCTCACCTATAGGACGCACAACGGCAGCAGCTTTAACAGTAATGTTGTACTGCGTATAAGCGGCAAGCATCACAGCTACCCCAAAAGTACCGACTAAAAACAATCCCCCTAGCGTTGTCCATCGGCTGATGGGAGGAAGAAATTCGTCGCTAGAGACTGGGCGGAGAAAGTCGGGGTTGCTGTCACTAAGCATGATTGTCCCATTCAGTGAATGAGTGTTCTCTACTATGATTGCATTTACTTTAAATAAAATTTAATTTCTTTGCCATTGTTTAAAATTTGAGCAGTTAATCGCTTTTTCCTAGCGCAGCCTGTTGTCTGAAATTTACACAATACTTTTTGTTGATTTTTTAAAATTATTAAATTAATTAGGAGTCGCGTTGGTTGAAAGCGTGTTTGTTTTGATGTAAAACCTTACCTCAGAGGGGTACGGTCATTTAGGCTACCGAGTAAAACTCTAATTAGTTAACAACAATACACTTGAAAATTTAGGAGGATTTTATGCCCCATCCCTTTGATCTAGCGCTTTCCGAACTGGAAACCGTGGAGTTCAATCTTCTAGAAGAACTCACGGATGAGGAAGCTGCCACCATTACAGGCGGTTTTCACACACCCACGACACCTGGCAGCATACCGATTGGAGGGAATGTTGTCACTCCACTGGAAGTTAACGATGAGGGTGGGTATTTTATCACCCTGTGGCTTGGTGAAGAAGGTGGTTATGTAACGATCCCAGCGACACTCCCTGAAGACGGAGGCAACGGACTGCAATAACCTTATTGAAAGTAATGTCCGATTAACTTTTTTTCCTGAAATCATTGATTACTAAGGCAAAATTGAGCTGGTTCTTCAGGCAGAATCAATGGAATTGGGGCACTTTTTAAAGAAAAGCCGCAATTCTATATTCTTTTGTAAGTAGTCTCTAGAGCAGTTTTGCTCTATCGCATCTTTTTTATTTTGCTTGAAGGACGGAAATGAAATCTGCAAGGCATCAAAAACGTGTTTTGGAAGAAATTTTCTGTGTTGAGAATCTTTTATTCAAAGATTATTATCAGCAATCAATTGTTCAAAGGGATGCGATGCTCGCCTTGCGATCGCTCTTTTCAAAAATGCTGCGTTTATTACTTGATGGCAAAGAAAAACTCGTGGCTTGAGCCTGGGTTTGGTCAACCATGAAAAAACCCACCCTAATTTTAAAATAGGGGGGTTGCCATGTGGTTTGACTGAATAGTTGCAGCGAATAAATTGACGATTTAACTGCTAGTAACTGTTAAATTTCCTCCAGTTCCAGTCAAAGTTCCATCCACGATTGATATTGTTGCTGGTTCTGTTAGTTGAGCTGTATAGCTGGTATCGTCAATCGTGAAACTGATGTTAAATGGACTGAGATTGAGAGTGCCATTGGGAATCTCAGCCTTCAAATCGTCAAAGTCAAAACTGAATAAATCTAAACCTCCAGCCACTGCCTCTTGTTCCTGTTCGGATAGTTCTGCAAACAGGGATTGGTCTTGAGGTTGCATTGGTTGGTTGTTTGCACCTACAGTCATGATGTTGCCCTCAAAATAAACTTTGAAGCGTTGGAAACTTCTGCCGTGCTTAAAACTTACGTAAATAAAAACAGCTTTTCCTCCCACTTTTGGGAGATTAGCATTTGATACCGTTGGTTGTAATAATGCAGTCGGCTTTGTGTGAGTAGTGGGTACGGGCAACTTTTCGCGATCGCTTCTAACCGGCGAAGTCAACAAACTGGATGACACCCCGCTGTCCGTTGGTTAACCAGTGAGGATCTTCTTCGTTAAGTGTGTTTATCTGAGTTGGCTGTAAACCTGCCACCAGTTCAGATTTGAGGGTGCGTAGTGCCACTAACGGTGCTGGGAAGTAGCAGGCAATGTCTTGAAAAGGGGTAGTAAAGTCCCAGTGGCGATTGCCTAAACAGCGGCGGTAGTTAGCATCTCCTTTAATAAAAATTAGGCTGGCGGGTGCTAACTCTTGTCGCAAAGCTTCGGGCATTTCCCAGAAAGGCAAGGGCATTGTCCAAAATAAATCGTCATAGCATCGCAAACGACCGGAAGCGATCGCTTCTTGCAAGCGCAGAGAAAGCGATCGCACTTCTCTATCAATGTCAGCAGCCAAAACCTCTAAAGTGTAATGGACATCCTGAACGGTCGCATCAGAAACGAAGATAGGATACCGCTTCAGGTGCAGGGAAATCTCAGCCGCCTGAGTGGTTAGCAGAAAATCTACCAAGCACAAATCGCAGACGAGTTCAAAACCAGCATTATCGACGATGAAGTCAATTCTTCCCCCATCAAGGCTGGCAATCCTGTCCGCAATGATGGGTGTATCATCGACCAAAATATGAGCCTCTTCGTGCTGAATTTCCTGACGGCTGCGATCGCTTTCTCCAGCCTCAATAGGCCAAAGGCTGAGATCGGCGCGGTTGCCCCACAGTGAAAAATAGAGCAGTGGGATTAAACGAGTATGGCGATCGCTTGTATGATGCCCAATCCTAGCGGCGATTGCCCGGATTGAATCCATTGCCGTTTCTAAACCCAAGCGTTTTTGCAATCCGTAGGGATCGACGCCTTGGCTCGCTCCTGGCAGAAAGTAATTGGTTGCTTCCACAATCCGCCGGAAAAAGTATAACTCTGCAAATAACCAGGGAATGTCTATCCAACGCTTCCCCAGAAAAGGAGCCAAATATGTTGTCCACGCAGCCAAATCTGGGCCATTGTCATCTTTGAGCGATCGCACGATCCCATTTGGCAAGTCCCGGATCAAGGTTTCCAGGTTGTCTACAATCGATGCTGGAAAGTCGTTTTCAGCAATTACTCGCTGCGCGATCGCAGGCATTCGCTTCAGAAGCGTCATGTTTGCAAAAGAGCCTTCCTCCGACATCATCAGCGGTGGAGGAAGCGGTAATCGAGGCTTTAAAATCTGCTGTGACATTAGGCGATAGTGCTTTTTATCATGTGTCGAAAGTAATTCTACTTAAACAGCAATTTTATTGACTCTACAATCTGGTCACATAAAGCTCATCAAGCCAAAACCCTCCACCTTGAGAACTCTTGCCGATTAGGATGGATTGGGAGCATCTTTTGCAAATATCCATGAGCCTAACCGAACAGATTCTATCTCAGGTACCGGGAAATCCTCTCCTCGGACTGCGTAAAGCCGATAGCCTTTGGCAAGCCATCAAGGAAGACACTACACCGATT
This sequence comes from Trichocoleus sp. ST-U2, assembly GCF_039961875.1. Lineage (NCBI taxonomy): Bacteria > Bacillati > Cyanobacteriota > Cyanophyceae > Leptolyngbyales > Trichocoleusaceae > Trichocoleus > Trichocoleus sp. ST-U2. Next base: position 73,594 of record NZ_JAMPJY010000023.1, read on the forward strand.
CCGATGGTGGTGAAAGAAAGCCAAGAGCCGCTAGGAAGCGTAGACTGGGATGCAATAATCTGCGGCGGCACTTTGGGAATTTTAATCGGTGCTGCTTTAGCTCAGTTGGGGTGGCGAGTTGCCTTGATTGAAAGAGGAATCTTGCGCGGTAGAGATCAAGAGTGGAATATCTCCCGCCAAGAGTTAGAAGTGTTTTTAGAGCTGAATCTACTGACTGAAGCGGAATTAGAGCAAGCGATCGCAACCGAGTATAATCCCGCCCGCGTCAGCTTTTTAGGCGGTTCTGAGGTATGGGTGCGCGATGTTCTGAATATCGGCGTCGATCCCGTTTTTCTGCTAGACACGCTCAAATCAAAGTTTCTGGCTGCTGGCGGACAGTTGTTTGAAAACACTCCCTTTGAAGGGGCAGTGGTTCACCCAGATGGCATCAGGGTGGAAGCCTCCGGCGGCTTGAAAACGCGGTTATTAATCGATGCGATGGGACATTTTTCACCCATTGTTCAGCAAGCGCGACAGGGAGAAAAACCGGAAGGCGTCTGCTTAGTCGTGGGGAGTTGCGCCAAAGGCTTTCCTAGTAACGAAACCGGCGATCTGATCGCAACTTTCACATCGATTCAAAATCAATGCCAATACTTTTGGGAAGCTTTCCCAGCACGAGATGGCAGAACGACTTATCTATTTACTTACCTGGATGCTCACCCCAGCCGTCCCAGTTTAGAGTTCTTCTTTGAAGAATACCTGCGCCTGTTGCCCGAATATCAAGGCGTGGAAGTGTCCCAACTGCAATTTCAACGAGCGCTATTTGGCTTCTTTCCCTCTTACCGCAACTCATTAAAGATGCCTTGGAGTCGCATTCTGCCCGTAGGAGATAGCAGTGGCAACCAATCTCCCGTCAGCTTTGGCGGGTTTGGGGCGATGGCGCGGCACCTGAAACGGTTAACAGAAGGCATTCACGAGGCTTTACAAATAGATGCTCTCGACAAGAATGCTTTGGCACTTTTGCAACCTTATCAGCCAAATATTGCTGTAACCTGGCTGTTTCAAAAAACAATGGGCGTGGGAATCGAGCAAAAAGTTGACCCAAATCAAATTAACCAGTTGCTTTCTAGCGTATTTCAAGCAATGGCACAGCTGGGAGACGAGGTATTACGCCCATTTTTACAAGATGTTGTCCAGTTTCCCGCTTTATCAAAAACCCTGTTAAAAACAGCCGTCACTTACCCCGGATTAGTGGCTCGAATTATTCCCTTAGTGGGAATCCCGATGCTTCTAGATTGGATGGTTCACTACCTAAACTTGGGAATTTACACGGCTTTATATCCTCTAGCAACCGCCCTGCAACCGTGGACGAAGACGTTACCGCCACTGCCTCGATACTACTGCGATCGCTTCCTCCAAGCTTGGAAATATGGCTCCGGAGGCGATTATAGAAGCCTGAAGAATCTAGGGTGAAGCCCTTCGGTAAGGGTAAAAGAAACCATAGAGGCAAGCATGATGAAGCCTAAAAGAGGAAATTTTACACTTGATACTTCACGCTTGAGACTTCATCCTTTATCCTTAGGTAAACTCTGGCATCGCTTGAGCATTACCAGCAAGTTTACTTGGGCAGTTGTGGCGCTGCTGCTGCTGATTACACAAGTCGCGATGACGAGCTGGCTGTCGCTGAATGCAGTGGTGCGAGAGACAGAAGCGGCGATTCTCACCAGCATTGAGGTGCAGGCAAAAGTATTTCAGATGGATGCCGCCTTACAGGACGCCCGCCAACTGGAAAAAGACTTTTTTTTGAGCTGGCCTTCTATGGGATTTTCCAGCGCTAGCCAGGATTATGTCCAGGCGCATCGGGAGCAAATTGACAAAGCCCTGGATATCAGCAGCCAGTTGCAAGAGTTACTCAATGGTGGGAAGGTTAGCGATGCTTTGCGTCGGAGCAATCCGGAATTGGTGGCTTATGTAGAGCTTGTCGAGCGCTATGCTAGCAGCTTTAAAGAAGCTGTGGCGTTGGTGGGGACACTGGGAATCGATGATGTGGGGGTACTGGCGCGGTTAGAGCAAAATTCGCGGCTATTGCACGACACGCTGCAACTCTCTGCCAGTTCGGAGTTGATGATTTTATATCGGGAAATGCAGTCGGTGGAGAAAGAATATCTCTCCAACCGTCAGGAGGACAAAATCCAGGCGGTGTATGAGGCGGTGGAACGTTTGCGCCAGGGAATTCAACAAGCACCCCAACTCAATGCCACTCAGAAGGCGGCGGCGTGGGAGTATCTGAATGCTTACGAGTTAGCGATCCGAGAAATTATCAACCTCGACGCTCAAATTAGAAGCAAAATCAGCACTTTTGACGAGCAAGCGGCAAGTGTTTCCACTAAAGTAATTGGGTTGGCAAATGCTGACGTACAGCGATCGCGCCTTGAAATCGCCCGAACCAGCACGCTAGCTACGGTACTGCAAGCGATGACAGTATTGACGGCGGTGTTGCTATCTGGGGTGATTGCGAATATCTTCGCCACCGCTTTAAAAAATTTGCAAGCAGAACAAGAAAAATCTGAGCGTCTGCTGCTGAATATCTTGCCAGAAGCGATCGCCCATCGACTAAAACAGGAACAGCGCACGATTGCGGAAAACTTTGCCGATGTGACGGTATTGTTTGCTGACATTGTTGGTTTTACCGAGCTTTCGGCTCGAATTTCTCCAACTGATGTGGTTGAGTTGCTCAATCAGATTTTCTCAGCCTTCGATCGGCTGGCAGATCGCCACGGGTTAGAGAAAATTAAGACGATTGGAGATGCCTATATGGTGGTGGGAGGACTGCCAATGCCTTCAGAAAATCACGCGGAAGCGATCGCGGAAATGGCACTGGATATGCTGGAGGAAATGACTTGCTTAAGTACCAAGATTGGCGAAGCATTGTCTACCTCTCGCCCTCAACACTACACCATCCGAATAGGGATTAATACGGGTCCCGTCGTTGCAGGCGTTATTGGCACGAAAAAGTTTATCTACGATTTGTGGGGCGATACGGTGAATATTGCTAGCCGTATGGAATCCCAAGGCATTGCGGGTTGCATTCAAGTGACAGGAGCAACTTATGAACGCTTACGGCATAAGTACCAGTTTCAGGAACGGGGAACTATCCAGGTAAAAGGCAAAGGGGAGATGAAAAGCTTTCTCCTCAAAGGCAGACATCAAGACGATTCACGATAGATGAATGGTACTGATATATAAGAGCCTTGAGATAAATCTCTCACCTTAAAGCTAAAGCTTAAAACAGGTTGAAAGCCTTTGTTTCCCCAGTATTTGGGCCAATTTCAACTGATTTTAGCTCTTATCCCTAACTTTAGTTCAGGGCTGAAGTCAGCGCGATTCCACTATAGATTTTTGTAGAAGACTTGCGATTCTCACGTTTTTCAGGACTGCGAACAAGCCAATCTCTAAATATTTCCGGCTCAACTCGAAAAAGCGAGGTTAAGGAATGTAGATCATCCCCAGTTTATTATTGAACCTCTCTTGGCTCTGAGTCAAAAGATCGCACCATGATTAAACAAGAATTTCAAACCACCCACTACTTTACCGTTTTAATGGGGCTGCTACGCGATCGCCAAGGATTTATGGAAGAAATTCGTCAAGGCGTAAGACTTCCCAGTAAAATCACCTCTCTACTCGTTTGTAGTTCCCTCTTTTTTGCCGCCTATGGCGCAATTATCGGTTCATCTCATAGCTTTTTACAAGCATTGTCCTCTGCTGTTAAACTTCCCTGCTTCTACTTAATCACGCTGATTCTTTGCTTGCCAACTTTATATTTTTTCAGCATTCTTTTTGGCTCAAGCAAAAGTATTGGACAGTATTTCGCCATGCTTCTAACTTCTGTCGCCGTGATTAGCGTTCTAGAATTTAGCTTGGCACCCGTAGCGCTAGTTTTTCTGTTGACCGCCCACAACTACCAATTTTTTGTATTGTTAAATGTGGGTATTTTTGCTCTCACCGGATTGACTGGCGTCACTTTCCTCTATCAGGGAATACAGTTTATGTCCGTACAAGATAGCGAAGCAGCACAAGAAACTCGTACCAGAGTTCTGAAATTTTGGTTAATTCTTTATGCTTTAGTTGGCTGTCAATTAGGCTGGACACTCAGACCCTTTTTTGGAACTCCTGGACAATTTGTATTGTTTCGACCGATGGAAGGGAATTTTTATCTGAGTATTTTCAAAGCAATTGGACACCTTCTAGGTTTTAATTAAAGCTGCACTCAAATAGCACTTGTCTACGTTCAGGATTGTCCATCCTACTTAGCTCGGTCTTAGCTAAAATATCGGAATTCTTGTTTGGAAGCAGTACATAAACCCACCCCTGCTCCTCCTCACTTTCAGAGAAGAGGTTAGGGGTGAGGTTACGAGTAGATATCGAAACAAAGTGAGAACTGCTATATATATCGATAGATAGTTGATAGTTGTAATTTCTGTAGTAAATCGTTACTGTTTTTAAGGAAAAAACTTCGGCTAGATAATATTAACAAGTGATTCTGGCTCACGATTAATATCAGAAAATGATGCGATCGCTTGCAGGATCGCGCTTAATTCACAAAAACTTCATTTAAAGCCCCTAAATTATGAATTTAGGGTAAAGGATTCTTTCATCGGTGATAATACTGATAGCAATATCCTCAGATCAGCGGTGAAATCTACTCATTTCAGTAGCGAAGCTACAGTTCGTTGAATTTGGATGTTTGAGTGTAGGGTAGGGAACACGGACATTTTGCACCTTACTCTGGGAACTGGGAAGGCAACAATCCATCCACCCCTCGTTTCTAAGCGTCAGCCTAGAGAACGAGAGGAATCAAGGCAGAGCTTTGATTTGGTAGGTGCAAGATGTAAAGTATCTGGAATCAGGATTGATTAGGGATTCGAGAGTTCCTGGTGTCATACATCGGCTTTATGAGATGTATGAGAGCGATCGCTTCCAGTTATGAAGTTTTTAGAAGCTTTGTCTCGCCCCTGTAAGGTGTTGCAGGTTTGTTAAGCGATGAACGTTTTTGGAAGTGGTAGGTAGGAGAAACAGGTAGCAATGACAATTAAAAATCCCGCAACTACTAATTTTTTCTGTCTTCTGTCTTAAGTACCATCCAAAATCTCCTGAGCCAATTTTGGCGTTAAAGCTCAAAGACAACCTGCATTCTCATGCTAGTCCAACCCGCAAAAAAATTATAAACATCGGCTTTTTACTTACGAGATGGTCATCAAAGGAAACAAACTCATGAAAAAAACTCTAGCCGCCCTTACTGTTGGCTTTACCTTAGCGATGGGAGCCACTTCTGCTAACGCCGTTCCTCTTTACGACGGCGTATCACAGCCAAATCAAACGCCCGCTCAACAAGGATGGGAATATAAAGAAAATGCTTTTAAGTCTCCTGTACCGACTGCAACGCCTTCCACTGAAGGCACTATTTTGAATACGGGTAATACCAGTAATCAAGCAGGCTACTTCAAAGTATCGCCAGTGCTGCTTGACCGCAGTACCGGATATAGCATCAGTTTCAGCGTCAAGGTGAGTTCAGAAACTCACCTCAACAACAATCGTGCAGGCTTCAGTCTGATTGTGATGAGCAATGGCGTCTCTGGTGAAACGCAACCTTATGGGCTGGAATTAGGTTTCTGGCAAAATAGCATCTGGGCGCAAAACGTTGGTTTTACTCAAGGCGAGAAAGTAACTTTCAACGTCCAGAAAACGATGAATAACTATGTATTGTATGTAAAAGACAACCAGTATCAACTGTTTATGAACGGTTCTACCTTTCCTGTTTTGCAAGGCAATCTGCGTCAATATACCGGATTTACACCGCCTCCCGGATATCTCAACCCTTACACAACTTCCAACCTGATTTTCTTAGGCGACAACACGACATCCGCCACGGCGAACGTTACCATAAAAAGCCTCTCCGCATCCTCTGCCAGCAATGTTAACCTCACCAATGCCTCTGTAAAATAATCATTTCACTTTAGGGAATCAAAAAGTCCAAATGAGCGCCAGTTTGGGCTTGTAGCTCCTCCAGAGAACCTTGCAATTTCAAGCGACCTTGCTCCAGAAAAACAATCCAATCAGCTCGATTAATTACTCTGGGGCGGTGGCTAATTAAAATGGTGGTTCTGCCTTGGCGGTGAGACAGCAACTGCTCTAAAACTTGCGCTTCGCTCACCGGATCGAGTCCCCCCGTGGATTCATCTAAAATCAGAACTGGCGGCTCGTTTACAATCGCTCTGGCAATTGCTAATCGTTGCCGCTGTCCGCCAGAAATATTTGCCCCGAATTCACCCAAAACGGTTTGATATTTGTCGGGTAGCTTGCTGATAAATTCATCTGCACCCGCAATCTGGCAAGCTCTCACAATGTGTTCAAATGCAACGTGAGGGGAACCTAAGCGGAAGTTTTCTACAATTGAGCGACTCCAAAAGTGAGGCTCTTGAGGAACGAGAATCACCTGTTGTCGCAAGCAATCAAGTGATAAATCTTGCAGATTATAGATGCCAATGCGGAGATTTCCAGAATGTGGTGAATATAATCCAGCGATTAACTTCGCCAGGGTGCTTTTACCGCAGCCAGATTTACCAATGAGTGCAATAACTTTTCCTCCAGGAATTGTTAGCGAAAAATCTTCTAAAAGGTCAGTTCTGCCAGCGTGGTGGAAGTTGAGATTTGTGGAAATAATATCTGCATCTCCCGGAATTTTAGCAAAGGGTCTTTTGTCATCAACCGGATTTTCTGGTGTAGAGTCAATTACTTCCGTAAGACGTTGGGTGGCGGTTTGAACGCGAGTGAGTTCATCGACAAATCCCACGACTGCCCCAATAAACGCTAGAAAGTTTCCATTCATGCCGTTAAAAGCTAACAGTTGCCCAATAGTTAATTCTTTACTAATCACCAAGCTACTGCCAAACCAAAGTAAAATGACGCTACCAATACTAGAAACTAATCCAGAAAAGGTACTGTTGATAATGACAATCTGAATTGTCCGGAAGGTGATATTAGCAAGGCGACCGAAGCGACTCTGAAATTCTTCCCAAAATTGCGGTGCAGATGTAGTCGTTTTGAGCGTCAGTGCCCCTTTAAAAGTCTCAACTAAAATGCCTTGATTTTCTGCTTCTAAGACTAATAAGCTCCGAGTTTTTTGTTGCAGTGTCGGTAGGAAAATAATTGTGGAAATTGTCATAACAACAGCAATGCACACAGCAACACTTGTTAGTTTGATGCTGTAGAACAACATCAAACTAAAAGAAACGATGGCAATAAATAGCTGACTCGGCAAACTAACAACGACTTGAGAAACTAACTGATTAATTTCTTGAATATCTCGCAAGCGGCTGACAATTTCGCCACTGCGACGAGCTTCATAATAGGAAAGCGGCAAACGCAAAATTGCTCTGCCAAATTCTAAAACTAAGCCTAATTGGAGCCGTTGAGAAAAATGGGCGATTAGGTTAGATTGCACCAGTCTGAGGCTACTGGATACAACGTTCATCACCATAACAGCAGTCACGACACCCGTTAGTAGCTGGGTATCCCCCCGAACCAGCACATCATCGGTGAGGATTTGGATGAGGAAGGGGGACGTCAGGGAAAGCAACCCCAAGACAAGGTTAATGATAAATGCCTCAGCCAGAATCCCTCGGTAAGCCCAGACGGGTTTAAAGAAACGCCCAAAACCGCCAACTTTATCATCAACTTGGGCAAAAAAGCGGGCGGAGTCTGGCTCTAGTAACAGCATGATGCCATTTGTCCAGCCTGCCGCTAGCTCGTTTTTAGTGAGGTAACGGATGCCGACAGCGGGATCGGCGATCGCATATTTTTCCCGGTGTTGCCCGTATAAAACAACCCAGTGGTACCCCTTCCAGTGAATGACGGCTGGTAGCGGTGCTTGCTTCAATTTGTCAAGAATCTGTGGTGAAGCTTTCACTGCTCTGGCATTAAAACCGAGTGCTTCTGCACCCCGCCGGAGTCCTAGCAATGTGGTTCCTAGCTGTCCAGTGCCTACGGCTTCACGGATGCGGTTGAGCGTAAACGTCCGCCCGTGGTGTTTCGCGATCGCAGCAAGACAAGCTGCTCCGCAGTCTTCTTCACTGTGTTGTAAGACATGCTCGTACTTCATGCTTAACTCATGCCATAGTGTCAGGATTTATGCGGTTCGGTAACTAACACACTATAGGCGCACTATAGACAAAATCTAATGGTCAACTTGAACGGTTGATAGAGTTAGGAGGCGCTCAAAAGCAGTCACTACAAGAAGATCGTGGCTGCTTCCCTTTGACATTCGTGACCGCCTCAGTCAGTTTTGGCAACGAGCATCAATCACAAAGCAGTAGATGCATACTTGGGTTTTCATCAACCCAGCTCAACGATGGGAGCGATCGCTCCAAAGCGAAAATCTCAATCAACACGCAAGTAACCACATTTACATAACTTGTCATGAATGTTTGATAAAACCCTTGGTCAAACATTTCTGCAATTATGACGTTTGCATCTAATATGAGGCGTTTGAACAATCCCAGCCTCTTGACAAGAGTCCTACCTCTTTACATTAAATCAAATACATTAAAACAAAAAATTATTAATTATTAACAAGCCGTATTACTTAGCTATAACTACTTTAGCCTACCTCTTAAGCATTGAATGAATAATCCCAACAATCCTTATAAGAACTCATACACAAAACTCAATAAAATTTGCTTGTTTTAAATGTCTTTCCTCTATCTTGAGATTGATGCTAACTCAGTATTTAAGTCGCAAAATATACGATATCGCGAGTCAAATAGAAGAAGACTCTGCAAGCCTTTAAACAAAACCTTTAGTGGCTTTTGCTAAAAAGTTTTCTCTAGTTTTGAAACTCTAAAACGCTTACACAATTTTAATAAATTTTAGGAAAAAATAACTTTTCTTAGGAGGAAGCAAGAAGGGATTTCCTGAACATTTTTCTTTAAATAAGCGTTCCAGCAATTGAATTGAGAAAATTTTACTAGCAAGAAAGAAAAAGGAATTGTATAACCCTATATTTGGAATTTTATTACCTAAAACTTAAGGTATTAAAGCTTCAATCTGAAAGGATTACTTTTTGGTTTGCGGGCTAAGATTCGCGCGACTCTTTCCAAATGATTATTCATTGGAGTTTAAAGGTGAAACGAGTAGCGATCGCATTGAGTCTTTTTAGTCTAGCTAGTAGCGCTCTTGTGAGTTGCACGTCAGCTCCCCAGAACACTCAAAACAGCCAACAAAACAGTTCAGAACTTTCATCGGTTGCTGTCACAGTCCGCGATCTCGGCAACCCCTTCTTTGTACAAGTTGGTAAGGGTGCAGAGGCGGCAGCTAAGAGAATTGGCGGTGCGGACGTTAGCACAACCCTCGTCTCCAGCGGGGACGATTTAAATCAGCAATTTAATCAAATTGAAAATTTCATTGCCTCAGATGTCAGCATGATTATACTTAATGCTGCTGACAGTAAGGGGATTTTTGCAGCAGTTGAAAAAGCTAAACAAGCAGGAATTCCAATCATTGCAGTTGATACTGCCGCTGAAGGAGGTGTTGATGCCACTGTTACCTCCAACAACGTGCAAGCAGGTGAAGTAAGTTGTCAATACATTGCCGATCGATTGAAGGGTCAAGGCAATGTTGTAATTATCAACGGACCTCCTGTTGCTTCAGTTGTTGAGCGAGTCCAAGGATGTCTGAGCGTATTTTCCAAATATCCCAATATCAAGATCCTTTCAAAAGATCAGAATGCAGAAGGTAGCCGTGATGGTGGGTTGAGAGTCATGAGCGATTTGCTCACATCCTTCCCAAAAATTGATGCCGTTTTTGCAATTAATGACCCTTGTGGTATTGGTGCGGAGCTAGCTGCTACACAAGCGCAACGCAAAGAGTTCTTTATTGTTGGCGTCGATGGCGCACCCGAAGCTCTAGATGCGCTCAAGCAGGAAAATAGCTTATTTGTTGCGACTGCGGCTCAAGATCCCTTTCGCATGGCAGCCAAGGCAGTAGAGGTCGGGAATGACATTATCAAAGGGAACAAGCCTGCCAATCCAGACATTCTCATTCCAGTCACGTTGGTTACTCGTGAAAACGTGAATCAGCATAAAGGCTGGACAAGTGAATAACGAAATTTTTGTCGTTAATTGCACCAATTTATGACTTGATAATCCATCCATTTGAATCGTATTTTCACAAACATTACAGGGATTTCTGATGGCAAGTAGCACTCAACCCTCAATAAAAACTAAACCTGTACTCGAAATGCAAGGAATTACAAAAACCTTTAATGGTTTCACCGCCTTGCATGATGTAAATCTCACTATTTATCCTGGGGAAGTTCATGCCCTTATGGGTGAAAATGGTGCAGGCAAGAGTACGCTGATGAAAATCCTGGCTGGAGCCTATATAGCCGATGCAGGGGAAATCAGAATTGACGGTCAAGCTGTTAAGATGACAGACCCAGGTCAAGCCAGAGATTTGGGTATAGCCATTATTTATCAAGAGCTTAATCTCGCCCCAAATCTGACCGTGGCTGAAAACATTTTTATGGGGAGTGAGCTTAAGAAAGGAGGCACCTTCATTGACCGAGACGGAATGCGGCATCAAGCATCTGAGGTATTGAGAAACCTCGACGCGAGTTTTGATGCGGGCGACCTGGTTTCAACCCTTTCCATTGCAGAACAGCAGCAAGTTGAAATTGCTAGGGCGCTCAAACACAAGAGCCGCATTCTAGTAATGGATGAGCCGACAGCAGCGCTTTCAGACCGAGAGACAGAGAAACTTTTCGAGGTTGTTCGCCGCTTGCGGAATGAAGGGATTGCGATTATTTACATTAGCCATCGGATGGAAGAGATTTATGCGCTTGCTGACCGCGTTAGCGTGATTCGAGATGGCGGGTATATAGGCTCTCTGGAGAGGAGTGAAATTTCCGCCCCTCGCTTAGTAGAAATGATGGTGGGTCGTTCTTTACAGGATTTATACGAACATAAGCGTCAAACCCATCCTGGCTCAGTAGTCCTTGAGGTAAAGAATTTAAGTGATGGGCGCAAGGTAAAATCTGCGAGTTTTAAACTGCATGCTGGGGAAATTGTTGGTTTAGCAGGCTTGGTTGGCGCAGGCAGAACTGAAATTGCTCGTCTTATTTTTGGTGCTGACCGAAAGGCTAGCGGTGAAATAAAACTGGAAGGTCGTTCTCTCAATATCTCGACACCCGATGATGCAATTAAAGCAGGAATTGCCTATGTCCCAGAAGATCGTAAGGATCTCGGTCTATTTCTGGAGATAAGTTCTGGTGAAAATATCACTATGAATGTTCTTGGACGAGAGGCAACCTCTGGCATCATCAACTCAAAATCCCTTTTTAAAATTGTGGCTGATGCCGTTAGCAACTTAGGGATTCGTCTTGCCAGCCCAAGCATCAGGGCAATGGATTTATCTGGGGGAAATCAGCAGAAGTTATTGCTAGCCCGTTGGTTGGCAATTAATCCCAAGGTACTTTTGCTCGATGAACCTACGCGCGGCGTTGACATCGGCGCGAAAAGCGAAATTTATCGAATTATTAGCGATCTGGCAGCAAAAGGTGTAGCCATTTTGATGATTTCCAGCGAACTGCCGGAAATCGTGGGAATGAGCGATCGCGTCTTGGTGATGCGTGCGGGAAGCCTGGTTGGTGAAGTAGGCGGCTCAACTGGGGAAGCAATTACACAAGAGAACATCATGGGTTATGCCACAGGGGCAAGAGAGGTAGCAAAATCATGAGTCAAACAGAAGTAAGAACCACCAGAAATGGAACGAGCGATCGCTCTAAAGCGAGTAATCGTCAAGCTTGGAAAAATTTCATTCAGGTTGCTGGTATCCTCCCGATTTTGGTTGCAATCTGTATAATTTTTTCAATTGTTACGCCAAGCTTTCTTTCGCCCGGAAATCTGATTAATGTCATTCGGCAAGCATCGATCAATATCGTGCTAGCGACCGGGATGACATTTGTCATTTTGACCGGAGGAATTGACCTTTCTGTGGGGTCAATTTTGGGCGTGACAGCAGTTGTCGGGGTGCTTGTCTCGTTGATCCCAGGTCTTGGTTTACTTGCCATACCAGCCGCCCTATTAGCGGGATTAGGGTTAGGCTTACTAAATGGGTCGTTGATTGCCTATTTAGGTTTGCCACCTTTTATCGTCACGCTTGGTTCTTATACGGCTTTGCGGGGTGTTGCTTACTTAGTTGCTAATGGCACGACCGTTCTAAATCGAAATCTAAATTTTGCTTGGATAGGCAACAATTATCTTGGTCCCATTCCCTGGCTAGTTGTGATTGCTTTGCTTGCCGTTGTAGCGAGTTGGTTTGTCTTAAGACGGACAGTATTGGGAAGGCATATTTACGCCGTAGGCGGTAACATACGGGCAGCACGACTGACAGGAATTAAGGTAAGTCGGGTGCTGTTATTTGTTTATGGTGTGAGTGGGTTGCTTTCCGGTTTAGGCGGAGTGATGAGCGCCTCGCGTCTCTACAGTGCGACGGGTATGTTAGGTCAAGGCTACGAACTCGATGCGATCGCTGCCGTCATTTTAGGAGGAACCAGCTTCACGGGTGGCATTGGCACCATCTGGGGGACTTTACTGGGTGCTTTAATTATTGCCCTCCTCAACAATGGGTTAACCCTGATGAACGTGTCATTTTTCTGGCAGTTGGTTGTTAAAGGTCTTGTGATTATTATCGCCGTGACGATTGACAAACTTCGCACCCGCACTAGCGCTGCGTAAGCGTTGAGCTTCCGATGACAGACTGGTAGGAAGCGATCGCGCGTCAGGCAGAATTAGTCTAAAAAACAGGGAGTCGCGATCGCGACTCCCTGTTTGCCGATCCTCACCGAAGATTTAACTAACGACTGCGTTGAAGATAGCTTTCTACATTGCTAATCGCTCGTGTCGCATATGAATCCCCAGGACGTAGATTAAGTGCCCTTCTAAAGTTAATCAAAGCAGTTTGGTAATCTCTTTGTTGGGTTGCAGCGTACCCAAGTCTCATGTACTGAGTATAATTGCCCTGCCGACCACTCCGTTGCGTAGCCCCTGTATTACCTGCGGGATTCTGCTGGGTAGTGCCCGTTCCTGCTGGATTTTGTTGCCCAGTCCCAGTTCCGGCTGGATTCTGCTGAGTTGCACCCGCACCAGATGGAGTTTGTTGCCCAGCCCCAGTTCCGGCTGGATTCTGCTGAGTTGTACCCGCACCTGCTGGAGTTTGTTGCCCAGTACCTGTACCTGTACCTGCCGGATTCTGCTGAGTTGTACCAGTTCCCGCACCTGCTGGAGTTTGTTGTCCAGTACCTGTACCGGCTGGATTTTGCTGAATTGTACCAGTTCCCGCGCCTGCTGGAGTTTGTTGCCCAGTACCTGTACCTGTACCTGCCGGATTCTGCTGAGTTGTACCCGCGCCTGCTGGAGTTTGTTGCCCAGCGCCAGTTCCGGCTGGATTTTGTTGAGTTGTACCAGTTCCCGTGCCTGCTGGAGTTTGCTGGGTAGTGCCCGCACCTGCCGGATTCTGTTGCCCAGTGCCAGTTCCTGCTGGAGTTTGCTGAGTTGTGCCAGTGCCAGTTCCTGCTGGAGTTTGCTGGATAGTGCCCGCGCCTGCCGGATTCTGTTGCACAACTCCTGGGCTAATTACCTCATAGTTAGGTTGCCCAGTATGAGTACCGGCGGGAGTTTGTTGGTTAGTACTCGTACCCGTACCAGCGGGAGTTTGTTGGTTAGCACCAGCCCCAGATGGATTTGTTTGTGTCCCACCTGGAGTACTCTGAGCTAATAATTGTTGGCTTCTCGTACTAGAGTTGGAATTGATGAGGGCTAATGCTGGAAAACTGAGGAAAACACTAGCGCCAGCAACGCTCATCAAGCTAACAAGCTTTTTAACCGAATGTTTCTGATTTTGCGTACTCATGGGAATATCCTGAACTTAGCCTAAAAAATACTGACTTTGGCAACTTTCTTGCCAAAAGCGAACAAATGTTGGTTGTAAAAAAATTGACCTTCAATCAGTTACGTCAGTTAGCAGCCTAAAGACATATTTCTTGAAACTCTTTGTTAAAACCCTACCTCTATTATTTTCTTGGCTCGTCTATCTAAAGAGTTGTACTAATGTTAAATTAATCTGTCTAATTAGGTAGTAATATCCAATCCGATTGATTACTCGCAATTTCCCAAAATCCAAAGCAAGTCTAAGTCTCTGGCTCTATCTCTCCTCCCTGAAATGTGGGTAGATAGAGGAAGCGGTTTCCTCGTGCGGGAAATCTACCAGATTTGAAATGAGGCAGCTAATAGAAATCCACCGTACCTATACTTTGATATCGCAAGCCTGAATGATTCGTGAAGGCGAGATCCCCGACTTCGAGAAAGAAGTCGGGGATCTGAACTACTAGCATCCACACTCAAATAGGATTGCCATAACAATTGAGTTAAAAAGGTTTAGAAAAAGACAAGCAGAAATTTTGGCTCAGGCGCACTGAGACAGAGTAGCGGATGAATTGTACTGCTGAATCGGAATCGCGATCGCAAACTCTGTTCCTTTCCCCGTTTCGGAAATATAGGTCAATTGACCGCTGTGTTTTTCTACCACGATTTGATAACTAATTGACAACCCTAAGCCAGTTCCTTTGCCAATAGGTTTAGTCGTAAAGAAAGGATCGAATAATCGTTGCTGTACCTCCGAGGTCATCCCAATGCCGTTGTCTGCAATCCGAATTACAACTTGATTGTTATCTCCGACTTCCGTGCGAATCCGAATTATCGGTGATGGGTAATGGGTATTTCCTTGTCTGTGACTAATTTCCTTTTCTAGTGCCTCAATTGCATTGCAGAAGATATTCATGAATGCTTGGTTGAGTTGCCCAGCATTGCATTCTACAAAAGGAAGGTCGCCATAGTCTTTTTGAACCACAATATCAGGGCGTATACCTCTGCCTTTGAGCCGATTTTGTAGAAACAGGAGCGTGTTGTCGATGCCTTCGTGAATATTGACACACTTCACTTCTGCTTCGTCGAGCCGAGAGAAGTTCCGCAGGGAAAGAACAATCTCAGAGATCCGTTCTGCACCTACCTGCATTGAAGATAGAAGTTTCGGCAAATCTGACCTCAGAAAATCCAGGTCAATGTCTTCCATTTCTGCTTGTATCTCTGGCACTGGCTGAGGATAGTGCTGGATAAACAGGTGCAGCAAGTGCAGCAAGTCGTAGGCATACTCGCTGGCATGGGTGAGATTGCCATAAATAAAGCTGACAGAGTTATTAATTTCGTGGGCGATACCGGCAACGATTTGTCCCAACCCAGACATTTTTTCGGTCTGAATCAGTTGAGCTTGAGTACGCTGGAGTTCATGCAGGGTTTGCTCTAACTGGGTTGTTTTCTCTCTGGATTGAGCTTCTGATTGCCGCAGTGCTTCTGCTGCCTGTTGATGAATCTGCGATTGAGCAATGAGTAACTGATGTACGTCTAAGAGTCTGCAAATTCCCGATTGCAGTTGCACGACGAGCGGTTCGTAAATGAGTTCGGGCGATCGCTTTAAGGACTGCTGTACAGTTTCGACAATGGAACTGTTGCGATCGCATACTAAAATCTCACATCGGGCAATGCTGTAGAGTGCCTTCAGAGAAGGCGGGGAAGATAACTCTAAGCTGTAGAGACGGCGCATAGATTCAAAGAAGCGCCGTCGCGAAATCATTCCGACGAAATTACCTTGTTCGGTAATAATCATGCCAGGAAGCAATGGGTTCGCTTCAAAAATCTGGATTGCTTCCTCTACGGCACGTTCCGACTCGATACTAGCGTCGTAGAGCGTTAATTCTTCTAGCGTCGAATCTAAATGTAGGGGTGACGGTTGGGAAGTCGCCTCTTTTTGGCTTTGTTCAAAATCCTCAGTCCGGGTTACTGATGCTTGCTCAATCCATGCCCAGGGCGTTACTTGTTGTTGAGTCCTGCTTAGCATTTCTTGTGAGTAGTCCGTCCAGTGAGAAGTGTCTTCTGGAATTTTGTGCATCAGTCCCATCGCACCTCTGTTAATGCCCTGATTCAGTATGGCTACTATCAAGCTTTTGAAAAAGCTGCGTAGTGCTACCGATCTCTACACGTTTGCGATCGCAAATTCCGGATTAAGCGATCGCGATCGCTTACGTAAATTTACGTGTTGTTCGATACACTATACGGAAACTTTAAACGCAAAGCCTCTACCACGGGTGTGAATTAGCACTCTTCTTTTGTGTAGATGCCATTTTGTAGGCTTTTAGCCACTCTCCTAATCAAGCAATCAGCCAAGGTAGCCAAATTGCTAAACTCAAAAGCGTTATAAACAGCGCTGGCAAAGTCAGGATGAGACTCAGATGACGAGAGTGAGGGTGAGAAAGAAGAAAGCGATCGCTCCTGCTGAAAATCTCGTCAAGGCGATCGCTATTGGTGCAACATAGGCAGTTGCCGCTATGCTCATCTTAGTTACGATGCCATCGCGTACCATCCGGGCTATCAATTAAAGTAATGCCCTTGGCTTGTAGCTCGTTGCGAAGGCGATCGCTTTCAGCAAAATTTTTCGCAATCCTGGCTTCCTGTCTCTGCTGAATCATCGCCTCAATGTCTGCATCGCTGAAACCACCAGAAGCGGCAGTTTCAACCTGTAGCTTTGCGATCTCGTCAGCACTTACTTCCAAGCCCAACACACTTGACAAATCAACCAAGTTATGCCAGTAAATTTCTAATTGTTCGGGTGGGATCTCAGTTTGACCCTGATGAACGAGGATATTTCCCTGCTTGCCTAACTCTTTGGCAAGTTCAAACAATATGGTTAACCCGCCAGGAAAATTCAAGTCATCATCCACTTCTGCCTGAAATCTTTCCACAGCGTTGTCATGTCCCCCCTCGCTGACGGGGAGATTAGCGGGGTTTCCCGTCCAACCTAGTTGGGAACCGTACTTATATCCAAACAACAGACCTTCTTTTAGCGTATTCCAACCGTTTGTCGCCGCTTGTATTGCTTCATCGGTAAAATCAATCGGCTTGCGGTATTGGGCTGTAAGAACAAATAGCCGCACCGCCATTGGATCGACGGGTCGATCGAGTAACTCGCGAATGGTGATAAAGTTGCCCAGAGACTTAGACATCTTCTCGCCATTTACCGTCACCATCCCGTTATGCAACCAGTAGTTTGCTAACGGCTTGCCAGTCACCGCCTCCGATTGGGCAATTTCGTTCTCGTGGTGCGGGAAAATTAAGTCAGCACCGCCAGCATGGATGTCGATTGTATCGCCTAAGCGATCGCGCACCATTGCCGAACATTCAATGTGCCACCCCGGACGACCCGCACCCCAAGACGATTCCCAGGCGGGTTCCCCCGGTTTTACCGCCTTCCACAGCGCAAAATCAAACGGATCTCTTTTCTTGGACGCTTCCAGGTCTTCCACCTCCACCCGGTTACTCGCGCCCGCTTGCATATCTTCTAACTTGCGTCCCGACAGCTTACCGTACTCCGGAAATTGACGCACCGCATAGTAAACATCACCCCCAGCGGGATAGGCAAAATTTTTCTGTTCCAACTCGTGAATCAGCCGCTGAATCCCATTGATCGTGTGTGTAGCACGCGGATATTCATCGGCTTCTTTGATATTCAGCCGCGCCATATCCTCAAAATAAGCTTGGATGTAGCGTTCGGCGACTTCTTCCATTGACGAACCTTCAAGACGCGCCCGGTTGAGGATTTTGTCATCAATATCGGTAAAATTCTGCACATAGCGCACGTCGTAGCCGACAAATTGCAGATAACGGCGCGTCACATCCCAGACGATGCAAGCTCTTGCATGACCCAAGTGGCAATAGTCATACACCGTCACGCCGCAGTAGTACATCCCGGCTTTACCGGGTTCAACAGGTTCAAAGGCTTCCTTGCGACGAGTGAGGGTGTTGTAGAGTGTTAGGGCCATTCCTAGAACTTAAGAAATAAAGTGCATCTGTATCAGTATTTTAAATTCCCTGGTCAGCAAGCCATCCACTCATCCGAATTAAAATTTTACTTTGTCGCTAATTAAGTCTCAAAAAGTAGGTGCTTAAGAGAGTAACTAGGGAGCAATGCGGCTTCAACACAACATCATGCGCTTCAACATCGACTTAACGCGATAGCGTTAGCGAAGCGAGGCGTTAGCCTAGCGCTGACTTGTCAGTTCGCATCCGCTAACACTAACGCTAACAACATCGCTTTACTGATCGAAATTCGCTTCAAGATGAAAAATGCTTAGGCGATGCGAAAAGGATTGGAGAATGCCTTCTTCGGAGTTAGGTAAGCTGGAGGGAGAGAGCGATCGCTCTGTTAGCGCGTATGCGAAGCTGTTCGCTTGCTATAAAGTAAAAGGTTGGATCTCCATTTCAAGCCATCATCGGGATCTAAACCTACACTCTGCTTAGCGCTTAGCTCCTACAGTAATTTACGTATAGCTCTATCAACGTTTTTTGAGAAAATCTGAAAGTCGCACTATGCAACCAGCCACCACTCCCAGTCAATCTCCAGAGATAGATGCCCCCAAGCACGGCTTACCCGTGACGATCATTACAGGTTTCCTTGGCAGTGGCAAAACCACCCTCCTCAATCACATCTTGAGCAATCAGCAAGGCGTCAAAACCGCTGTTCTGGTTAATGAATTTGGTGAGATCGGCATTGATAATGAGCTGATTGTCACCACCGGCGAGGACATGGTGGAGTTAAGTAACGGTTGTATCTGCTGCACCATTAATAACGATCTCGTCGAAGCCGTCTACAAAGTTCTGGAACGCGAAGAAAAGGTCGATTATCTGGTAGTCGAGACAACCGGACTCGCAGATCCCCTGCCAGTGGCACTTACCTTTTTAGGTACCGAACTGCGAGACATGACCCGCCTAGATTCCATCATTACGGTGGTAGATTCGGAAAACTTCAGTCTCGATTTATTCAACAGCGAAGCCGCCGCCAGCCAGATCGCATACGGTGATATCATCCTGCTCAACAAGGCAGACTTGGTGGATGAAGCCGACTTAGACTCCTTAGAAGTCAGAATTCGGGATATGAAAGGCGGTGCCCGGATTATGCGAACCACCAAAGGACAGGTGCCGCTACCGTTACTCCTCAGCGTCGGTTTATTTGAGACTGACAAATATTTCCAAAACGAAGAGGCAGAAAAGGGTCACGACCATCACCACCACGACCACGGTCATGACCACGATCATCACGATCATCACGACGATCATAGTAGTTGCGATCACGATCATGGCGTTTGCACTCACGACCATCACGACCACGATCATCATTCCCACCACTTGGAAAATGACGGGTTTACCTCAATTTCTTTTGAAAGCGACAAACCTTTTGCGATCAAGAAGTTTCAAAATTTCTTAGATAATCAGTTGCCCTCGACCGTCTTCCGTGCCAAAGGGATTCTTTGGTTTGATGAAAGTCCTCGGCGTCATATCTTCCATCTGTGCGGCAAGCGCTTCTCCATCGATGATGAAGATTGGACAGGAAAACCAAAAAACCAGTTGGTACTGATTGGTCAGGATTTAGATAAAGAAACTCTGCAACAACAAATCAAAAGTTGTGTTTGTCTGCCTTCTACTTCTCGCGGTAAAGGCTTTGGGAAATAGTTTTTAGGAATTAGCTAATTGCTAAATTCCTAATCGCTTTTCTTAGTTAGGTCAAATAGATCGCGGCTCTAATGTTTGGTCGGGACATGGCATTGTCATGTCCCAACAGATGTATCGAAGCTAATTATGCGCGTTGTCATTCAGCGAGTTAAATCCTCACAAGTTGAGGTATCAGATCGAGTAGTCGGTAAAATTGGGCGCGGACTTAATTTACTCGTAGGCATTGCCGAAACAGATACCGAAGCCGAACTGGAGTGGATGGCTCGTAAATGTCTGGAATTACGCTTATTTCCAGATGAACAGAATGGTAGCGGGCGTTGGGAGAAATCCATCCTAGAAATTGAGGGTGAACTGCTGGTAGTCAGCCAATTCACCCTCTATGGAGATTGTCGCAAAGGACGCCGCCCCTCTTTTGATAAATCTGCTGCGCCTGCGATCGCTCAAAATCTTTACGAACAGTTTATCGCTAAGTTGCGCCAGAGCGGTTTGCGCGTAGAAACAGGCGAATTTGGGGCGATGATGCAGGTAGCAATTGAAAATGATGGCCCTGTTACTTTGCTGCTAGAACGAGAAGCGACTTAACTTGAATAACATTGACTCCAAAGCTGTAAATTCCCCCCTTCCTTTGCAGGAAAGAGGGTTAGGATGTTAGGTCATTATTAAGGCCAGATGTTTTGCCACCAAGGTCTGGAATTGCTTTGTGCAACAGGCATTTTCTTCCGAATATCCTGAATATTCCACCCAGTCAGCTTGGCGAGAGTCTGCGCCTCTTGTTCAAATCGTTTAGTCAAAGACTGTTTATACTGTTGACCCGCTTGACACTTCACATCTCCTGTAAAGGGATGACGAAGAACATAACGACCCTGAAAACTTTGTTCATTTGATGTTTCTTGAAACACCAAATCTTCCGGGAATTTATCGCGGGTGTACCGGACGTGGAGACGGGTAATAAAAACATTGTTAGAGGGAACAACGGCTCTCCGGAAAGGCGCTGACTCGCGGGCATCCGAAGGATAATTATCTAGCCAAAAAACACCGGCTTTCCGCAGTTCTTCTGGATTTAAAGGTTCGGCAGAACAGGGATCGCAGTTTCCCATGTTCCAGGCATATTCCAGAAAGGCAACCTTTTTGTCTTCACGAGTGTAAGAAGTTTGAAACATCGATTTGTAGAAATCGCCAAATTCATTTTTGACGAATACTGGAATTTCAGCATCCGAGGGGATTTTTACAGTTCGGTAATTGGTAACTTCAGCTTGTCCTTTAGGCGATAAAACGTAAACAATCAAATCTTGTTCGCTAGTAGAGTTAATCATCCCTAGACGAATCGGCAACATAAATTTAGGCGATTCGTAAGCCATCTGTAGAGGTCGCAGAAATTGAGAGCCGGAATTTTGAAATTCTTTAAGATTGACTTTTGCAACAAAGAATTTCATATTTTGCCGGATATAAGGTTGCAGCAGTTGTTTTGCACCCCGTGGAATCTTATATCCGTTACGATTTAGCCACGTTTCTAGACCGTTTGATTCCTTTGCACTGAGAATAACAATGTCATACTCTCCCACATTGAAACGAGCTTCTACAGTGACACCCAAGCTATTGTCTTCATCCCTGCTAGCTCTTGCACCGCCTGACGTTGGTGCGGATGCTGGTGCAGGGAGCCTCTCATACATGACCGAATTACAAGGATCTTCGTCAAAATATTCCACCAGTCGCGGCGCACTAAAAGCATCCAATCGCTCGATAATTTTAGGGTCGCCAACGTGAACCTGTTCTTTCTGAAGCACTGTCGGAACGGGGACAACCAGGGCAAAGTCTTTGACATCCCCTTGATAGTCATTCGCCATCGTTAAAATAGTGCGATCGCGATCGCGAGCAATTACTACTTGCGAGGATTTATTGTAAAGCTTTGTATCCGCTTTCGCTACATAGAAGCCACAAAATCCCCAGGCTGTCGGAGCAAAGCAAATAACAGCCAGAAGCGTTATCACTAAAGTTTTACAGATCCGAAATAACTTCATTGTCACCTCTGCTAGTAATTAATAAAGACTTACACTTGTAGATACGTTTCAGATTCAGTTTCCTCAGGTTTATCAATGACTGAATTACTGAATGTTTGTGAGGAAGTCTCCACCCAAGAAAATCGGCGTGCTGACCAGAGAAAATCTAACAGAACGGTCATAGGTGCAAGGGCGAATAAAGCCCAGAAAACAGCAGTAGAAATAAAAAATTGATTTCGCAAGAAAAAAGTTAAGCAGCCAATAGAAACTGCCCATACTAAACGCCCACTCCTAGCGTTAGGAATAGAGCGAGGATCTGTAATCATAAATAGAGCGAATAACAACAAAGAACCGCTCATCAATCGATGTAAAAATACATCCCATGTCCAGCCAAGCCAAATATTGCGAATTGCTTCCAATAAAGCGTAAGAACCTAAAAAAGCAGCAGTTGTATCCCAACGACCAACTCGTTTTAAAATCGTGCCCCCGGTGCCTGCAAATAACAGCGCATACCACCATTCATCTCCCCATTGTCCGGGCGAAACCCAGGCATCTTTTGTCAAGATAAGCGCGGCAATAATACCAAAGTTAGCAGGGTTAAAAAAATGCTTGTTCCGAAAATTAAAAATGAATTTACTTAGAATTGCGAAAGAGCCAGCCAAAATCATTGTGCTGTAACTATCGGCTCTTAGGAGCAAACTCAGACCTAAAGCCGTAATAAAAGCACTCCGTAATGAAAGATTGATAGGAACATTTATTAAAACAGAATCAATTTCATTGGGACAATTATCTTGTACCGGAAGCAAATTGAATAAGTTTTGTTTAATCGATACTGCTAGCCACTGAGTCACTAGACAAGTTATCATCACCACTAGAATTAGATCCGGTCTTAGCGTCCAGTCTCTTGTCCAAATACCCAAAAACAGGAACAAGGATAGAGACAAAATTTGATAGTCTCGGACATCTTTTAGCAGCATTGCCGATTAATAGTAAGATTAGCCGTATCTTTCTCCTGAATCTAGACGCAATAAGATGCGAACAGGGGTTCTGTTACAGAAATTGTTACAAAGATGCCGGTTAGTTAAGACGGTTTTTACCAGCGATTCAACTCCCAGACTTCTTGGAGAAGCGAGGGATCTTGCCAATGCTTTTCATGAATTTTAGAAAGCTTTTCAAAAGTAGTCTATATAGAAATCTTATTTGAGTTATGAGCCAGCGATTTAGATCCCCGACTGCTTCATGAATCAGCAACTCTCACTTGTGAAATTGAGAAGCCTCCAAGATTAATGGCTATGCTTTACCCATAAGTCCAAAAACCCTGTAGGGATTTTCGCATTTGAGCGATAACTTGAGGACAAAAACGGGCAACTCGCTATCCAAAGGCTTCGCCCTTTCCCGTAGCGTGACAGGGTTTTCAACAGATGTGGGTAAAGCATAGAGGTTATGGGGACGTTGTCACGACTTCAATCCCCCTGCGGATACTCCTCCCATAAGGTGGTTGTTTGCCGCAGACTCAGATAGTCACCATTGCCTAAAATCAAATGATCTAGCAGCGGAATACTTAAATATTGCGCTCCCATCAACAACTGACGGGTCAAATTAATATCTTCTTGACTGGGTTCAATGCTCCCTGACGGATGATTGTGTGCAATAATCAGCCGCGTCGCACCCTGGCGAAGGACTTCTCGGAAAATCTCGCGGGGAGGAGCCAACGTTTCAGTTGCAGTGCCAATGGTAATCACTTGAGTACCCACCAAGCGATTCTTCACATCCAACAGCACCACGGCAAATCGTTCTTGCATCTGCCACATCAACTCATGACTGAGCGCAGCAGCAGCGGCAGCAGGACTATCAATCATGGTGCTAACTCCGGGGCGAGATAGAAACGCCCTTTTTCCTAACTCAACCGCTGCTAGAATTGTGGTGGCTTTTGCTGGCCCTACACCGGGAATTTTTGTCAACTCTTGAACGCTGATATCTCGTAACATATCCAGCGGATCGCGTTGGTGTTGACTTAATTCCTGTAATATGTATTGCCCAAGACCGACAGCGGAAAGTTTTCCTGCCCCTTGACCCGTGCCCAGCAAAATCGCAATTAGCTCAGCGGTTGCAAGATTTTTGGCTCCCTGCGCCATTAATCGTTCGCGAGGACGTTCGCTAAGGGGTATATCTGCAATTCTGAGGCAATAGGTCATAAATGCACCGGGAAAGACTATATCTAGTTTTCCCGATAGTCCCGCAAGAGTTGCGATCGCGCCAAGAACAAAACAATTAAGAATTAAAAATTAAAAATTGAGAAATTCAACTTTTAATTTTGCATTTTTAATTTTTTAATTCTTTACTGTGTGGATATTTGCAGCTTTGAGCATATGATAGGCAACTAGTAGCTGAGTCAGTGCCAGAGGGTAACTTTGGAGCGTTTCCCCAGTTGTCCCGACGAGAGTACCCAGATTGGGGGTGCCGTCCAAGCTACAGAAAGGCAGTAAATCGGGGATGTCGTTACACAGCATCCGCTCTAAATCTTTGACTTGTTCGCTGGTTGCTTGACCGTCAATTTCTAGCACATCAACCGGCTTACCCATATCCCGCTCAAGTTCCAGGCGAATTGCCGGTTTGTAATTAGGACTGCTTGGGTTCAAAATCTCGGTCAAGCTTGGATGTGGAATCGTCGGTCTGAGTACCAATTGCACATTCAGGTGTGAACTGCTCTCCTCTGGCGCGTCTGTAGGCGGGTAGAAACTCACCACGATATCTGCCCATTGGCGCTGGGGACGGATGTATGCTTCTGAGTCTGGTTCGCGCTTTCTCAATTGTTCGCGAACCTGTTCTTCGTTATAGCCCCGTTTCATCGTATCTCGCTTGATCTTCCACTCAGCGCGTAGAGCTTCAGGCGGTGCTAAATAAACTTTTACATCGTGATAGTCACGGGTTTTCATGGTTGAATAACCGAGAAGCCCTTCAACAATCACAAACTTGCTCGGCTTGATATACTCAGGCGGATCGAACATCCCCGTGTCGTGGTTGTAAATCGGCTTCAGGATGGGCTGTCCATTTTGAAGCAGGGACAGGTGTTGCTCCATGATATCCAAGTAGTTGCAGTCGGGATGCAGTGCTGAAATTCCCTTCTCTGCACGCTGAATCCGGTCGTACTTGTGATAATCGTCGGTACAGATAATGGTGACATTTTCTTCACCTAATATCTGAGCAATTCCTCGTGTTAGTGTTGTTTTCCCAGCGGCACTGTCACCAACAATGCCTAGAATAATCGGACGATGGCTCATTTTCCCTCTCGCGCAAAAGCAAGTCCTGCTGGACATTCTGAATTGTTCAATTGTAGAAGGAATAGGGATCAACTCGATCGCAAGAATGCCTGCTGTTCGGGCGTTGGTTCTCTGGGCAGGTTGCGCCAAGCGTGTCCTTTTATCGGCACCCGCTTGAGTAAATTAAACTTAATCGGAAATAAGAGGTTGTAGAGAAAAGTGGGATCGTTTCTATTCCTTTCACCCTAAGCTGTCACCAGCTAGCGATAGCTGAGACGGAAGTTGTGCAATCCAC